>SMXW01000008.1 GCA_004356805.1 Acidobacteriota bacterium
CCGCCAAGAGCTTGGTTCTTTTCATTTTTCCTCCGTGTATCGAATGCGCGCGAAACCAGGTTCACGCGCTCAGCGAGCGACACTAATCCGATTCTCTTCAGGGTGCGTCGCGAAACGCCTTATACGACTCGCCACATGACGGCCAGCGTTGATACGCTTGCAGCTCGGTTCACAGGAGGACCAATCAAACCATGAAGAACAAAACACGATTACTGGCGATTCTGGCGGTACTCGCCCTTGTCGTCGCAGCCTGCGGTGACAGTGACGACACCTCCGGCGGAGGCGCAACCGAAGGTTTCACCGACCTTGAAGGTCGTGAGGTGACCGTCGGAGTCGAGAACGCCTATCTCCCCTTCAACTACATCCCGCTCGGAGGAACCGAGGGCGAGGGATGGGACTACGACGCCTGGACGGAGATCTGCAAACTCCTCAACTGCCAGCCTGTGTTCGTCGAATCCGCGTGGCCCGCGGTGATCGACCAGGTGGCCCAGGGTGATCTTGACACCGCGGCGGACGGCATCTCTATTACTGACGAGCGCAAAGAGATCGTCGACTACTCGGACTCCTACATGGTCGTCCAGCAGAAGTTCATCGTGCAGAAGGGCGACGACCGCTACGCCGACGCTCAGGCCGTCATCGACTCTGACGCAGTCGTTGCCACCCAGGTGGGAACGACCAACTACGAGCTGGCTGAGAGTCTGGTTGGGGCTGAGAGAATCCGGGCGTTCGACCAGTTCGCACTTGCCATCCAAGCGTTGATCGCTGGCGATGTTGACGTCGTGATCATCGACGACGCAGCAGGGCTCGGTTACATCGGTGCAGACGCTGACCGTATCGAAACCATCGACGACGGCTTACAGTCCGATCCACTCGGGTTCATCTTCCCCCAGGGCTCGGATCTTGTGGGTCCGGTCAACGAGGCCATCAAAGAGCTCAAGGACAATGGTGTTTTTGAGACTCTCGGTGTGAAGTGGTTCGGTGTGGAATTCGATCTCGGATACGACGACATCGAAGAGGTTGGTTAGCCTCAATTCGACTAGATAAGGTGCGTCAGAGTCATTGATCTGACGCACCTTTCTTCATGAGTTCAATTAGTGAGCATGATCCCGATCTGGTAGCAGCCCACCCCGGGGCGGCCTACAAGCTGGAAGACCGTGAATTCCCATGGTGGCTGGTCGGCCTGCTGGCGATCATCGCCGCGATGGTCCTCGCCATTCTCTTCAGCGAGGAATACCAACAAGCCTTCACCCGGATCTTCCCGGTCCCTCTCAAGCTCATTGAGGGCGTCGCGATGACCCTCTATCTGACTCTGGGGTCATTCATCGTGGCCATCTTCATGGGTCTGTTCATCGGTCTGGCACGGGTCAGCAAGAAGACTGTGGCGAGCAACCTGGCAGCGCTCTACATCGAATTCATCCGGGGCATCCCGATGTTGGTCTTCCTTTTCACGGTAGCACTGGTGCTGGTCCCGGACTTTGCTGATCTCATCAATCGGCCGAGTCGCGCCTTTCCCATGGCGGTGAGAGGCGGATTCGCCCTCTCCCTTTTCTATGCGGCTTTCATCGCCGAGGTTTTCCGCGCCGGAATCCAATCAGTGCCGCGCGAGCAGTCTCAGGCGGGAACGGCCCTCGGCCTGACTGACGGACAGGTGATGAGGAAGATCGTCCTCCCCCAGGCGGTCCGGAACATGCTTCCGGCCTTGGGAAACGACCTCATCTCCTTGATGAAGGACACGTCCCTTGTTTCGGTTCTCGCGGTCCGCGAGCTGACCCAAATGGCCAGGCTCTACTCGGGGACTAGTTTCCGATTCCGAGAGTCGTTCTTCGTCTTGATGGTGATTTATGTGGTCCTCACCCTCGGACTCAGCTTGATGCTCCGCTGGTACGAGCGGAAGGTGGCCATCCCAGGTTACTAGTTACTCGCATTTCAGCTTCTCCGGCTCACATGTGAACCCGATCAGCTCATGTTCGGCCAGTTAGGAAAGGGCCACCAGAATCCGCTCGACGACCGAATCGGTGTCCATCCCGACGGACTCCAGGACATCGCTGGCGGCCCCGAACGGAAGGAAATGGTCGGGGACTCCGATGCAGGTGATAGCCTTCGTCACTCCCGCATCAGACAGCATCTCCATCACGGCGGCTCCAAAACCGCCGGCGATCACTCCGTCTTCGAGGGTGACAACATGACCTGCTGGGACAGCCCACTCGACGATCCTCGGGTCGAGAGGCTTGACCCAACGTGCATTGACGACGCCGGCACTCACCCCTTTCTCCCCTAGGTCGACCGCGGCCTTCTCGGCGATCTCCACCATCCGCCCCACCGCTATCAACAAGACTTCGTCGCCCTCGCTCAGTCGTTCCGCTTCTCCGATCGTCAGAGGCTCGACCGGTATCGAAGGGACGGATACCGCTCCGCCTTTCGGATAGCGAATGGCGATCGGACCGTCGTGATCCGCCGCAGTCTCGATCATGGCGCAGAGTTCGGTCGCGTCCGCCGGCGCACCCACTACGAGATTGGGGATCATCCTCAGATAAGAGATATCGAAGACACCATGGTGGGAGGGCCCATCCGGGCCGGTGACACCGGCCCGGTCGATGAGGAAGATGACCGGAAGATCATGCAGCGCGACGTCGGCGATTATCTGGTCGAATGCCCGCTGGAGGAAGGCCGAGTAAACGGCGACCACGGGCTTCTTCCCGGCCATCGCCATACCTGCCGCCAAGGTGACGGCGTGTTGCTCGGCGATGCCCGTGTCGATGACACGATCAGGAAATTGCTCCGCCATCTGCTTGAGTCCGGCGGACGAGATCATGGCGGCCGACACCCCCATCATCTCCGGCCTCCGCGCAGCAGCGTCAGCCAGAGCACGGCCGGCCACATCTGTCAGTTTGAGCTCCGCCTTCAGAGCCTTGCCTGTCTCGATATCGAACGAACCAACACCGTGGAGCTTTTCCTCCTCGTCTTCGATGGCAGGTTGATAGCCATTGCCTTTCTCGGTGACGACATGGACCACAACCGGTTCGCCAAGAGTCTTGGCGGCTTCCAGCGTCTCTTCCAACAAGGCGATGTTGTGGCCATCGATCCGACCGGTGTACTTGAGGTTGAGAGCATCGAACACCGTTGACGGTTCGAGGATCTGCTTGACGGCCTCCTTGACACGTCCGGCCATCTCATCGGCGGTCTCACCCACCAGCGGTAGGCCACGCAGCATTTTGCTGATGATCCTCTTCGCCTTCTCATAACGAGGATCGATCCGATAGTGAGCCAGGTTGGCCAACGCCGCCAGTCCGCCAACGGTGGGCGCGTATGAGCGCCCGTTGTCGTTGAGAACGATGATCAGCCGTTCCGGTCTGGTCACTGCGATGTGATTGAGGGCCTCGTGGGCCATCCCCCCGGTGAAAGCCCCGTCGCCGATAATGGCCACGGTCCATCCGTCGTAGTCAGCCAGAGCATGGCCAAGGGCATAGGAAAGCGACGTTGAGGCATGGCTGTTCTCTACGAAGTCGTGCTCGGACTCCTCCGGACTCGGGTAGCCGGAAAGACCGCCGGTGTGACGGAGTGTGTCGAATCGATCAGCGCGGCCTGTGAGCAGTTTGTGAACGTATGCCTGGTGGCCGACATCCCAGATGAGACGGTCACGGGGAGAATCAAAGACCCGGTGCAGGGCGATTGTCAGCTCTACGACCCCCAGATTGGGGGAGAGGTGGCCACCCGTCTTCGAGACCTTCTCGAGAATGAAGGCCCTGATCTCCTCGCACAGCTCGTCGAGTTGGTCGGCGGTGAGGTTTTGAAGGTCTGAGGGTTGTGAGATTGAGTCGAGCATTGTTGAAAGCACTGAGGCGATAACAGGATAGTTGCCGATCAGATCTTCAGCATCAGCCAATGGAAGTGCCTAGAGAGTGGCGCTAGCCCTGGTGAGGGCAAGATCCTGAAGCGTGGTGTGGGCGTCGACTCCTTCAGCACCTGAGACCCTGACCCAGGTGCCGTCGCCGTGGAGATCCCACGCAAGGTTGTCGTCGGACAAGGCCACGTCGAGGATTTCGTCCAACCTGAATTGCAGATCAGGATCAATGATCGGCGCCAACGCCTCGACGCGCCGGTCGAGGTTGCGCTCCATCATGTCGGCCGACCCGATGTAGTAGTGGCGCTCCCTGCCACGGGCACCGAACCGGTAGATCCTCGAGTGCTCCAAATACCGTCCAACGATCGACCTGACGGTGATGTTCTCAGAGAGGTCTTCTACCCCGGGGCGCAGACAGCAGATACCGCGAACGACCAGTTCGATCCGGGTACCGGCCTGGGACGCCTCGTAAAGAGACTCGATGATCCCCCGGTCTACAAGCGCGTTCATCTTCATGGTTATGTGCCCGTCTGGCCTGGCCGCCTCGTCCTCGATCAACTCTGTGATGCGGTTCCGAATACCGTTCGGAGACACAGCCAGCATCCGATAGCTGGTCTGGCGGCTATAGCCGGTGAGGTAGTTGAAAAGATGGGAGAGATCGGAACCGAGGTCCGGATCTGAAGAGAAGATGCCGATGTCCTCATAGGTACGGGCGGTTTTCTCGTTGTAATTGCCGGTACCAACGTGGGCATATCGGACGACGCGATCGCCTTCACGCCTCATGACGAGAGCGATCTTGGTGTGTGTCTTCAGACCGACGACTCCGTACATCACATGGACACCGGAGTCTTCGAGCCGTTGGGCCAACTCGATGTTGCGTTCCTCGTCGAAACGGGCCTTGAGCTCAACCAAAGCCACCACCTGTTTGCCGGCCTCTGCGGCTTCGATCAGCGACTGCATGATCGGACTGTCCTGAGTGGTTCGGTACAACGTCATTTTGATGGCCAGGACACTCGGATCCTTGGCCGCCCGATCAACGAAGGCCTCCACCGTCGAGGTAAATGCGTCGTACGGATGGTGAACCACCACATCCCCCTGACGTATCACCTCAAACAGGTCGGTCGGCTCCAGGGTCGACGCAGCCATCCGCGAAGGTGTGACTCCGTTGAACGTATCGAACTTGAGTTCTGGTCGTTCGGCGTCATAGATATTCCAGAGTCCGGAGAGGTCCAGCGGGCCGTCGACCATATAGATGTCGTCCTCGCCGACCCCCATCTCCCTCATCAGAAGATCCAGAACGTCGGAGGGGATGTCCGGGTGGACCTCGAGTCGGACGACCCTGCCAAACCGACGTTGTGTCAGCTCGGACTCGATAGTCATCAATAGGTCGCCACCCTCGTCTTCCTCGATCTCGAGATCGGCATTGCGGGTGACACGAAACGCATGATGGCTGAGCACTTCCATGCCCGGGAACAGAGAATCGAGATGGGCGGCGATGACCTGCTCGAGCGGGACGAAGCGCTCCCCATCGGGGAGAACCACAAACCTGGGCAGGATCGGAGGGATCTTCACCCTGGCGAACCTTCCGATCCCGTTCTCCGGGTTGCGAACGAAGATCGCCAGGTTGAGCGACAGGTTGGAGATATAGGGAAACGGATGCGCCGGGTCAACGGCCAGCGGGGTGACCACCGGGAAGACAAGCTCTCGGAACAGATTGTCCAGAAACTCGCGGTCCTCCTCGCCTAGCGAGGAGTAGTCGCTCAACAGGATGCCTTGAGCCGACAGGGCGGGTGCCACTTCGGCGAGAAAACGCTTGGAGACCTCTTCGTACTGTGCCTCTACGTCGGTCCTGATAGCCGCCAACTCCTGGCCGGGAGTCATCCCGTCGGGTGTGGGAGATATGAACCCGTGGGCAACCTGCTCCATGAGACCTGCCACGCGAACCTGGAAGAACTCGTCGAGGTTTGTCGCCCATATCGCCAGGAACTTCGCCCTCTCGAGCAGAGGGAAATCCTGACGGGCGGTGAGCGCCAGGACCCTGTGACTGAAGTCGAGCCATGAGAGCTCTCTGTTGATGAAATGCTGAGGTGAGTAGTTGGCCACTGGTGTGTCCGTGATTACATCGCAGGTCTACGCATCGACAAATCCTGAATACCCGAGGCCACCAAGGAGGAACCTCCTGACACCAAGAGTGATCTCCGCGAGGCTCTTCTCGTCATTTGGCCCACCGGCTATCAACACCCGCGCTCCGGACATGATCGTGTCCTGGATCAGCTGACCGGCCAACTCTGGTGGCATGGCATTGAATAGTCCCTGCTCGACACCCTGCATGTACAAATTCGCCATCTCCGCTGAGAGCTCGCCGTGGGACGCGCCGATCCGCTCCTGCGCCTCGACGCTCATACGGCCTGCCTCACGATGGAGGATGACACCGAAGACTTTGTCGGTCGCCACGAACTCCACTGTCCGAGCTGCCAATTCGGCAAGCCTCTCGGGGATTGGCAGGTCGTCGGGCACAGAGTTGATGACACCCGACAGCACATTGGGCAGTTCCTCCTCGACCAGTGAGGCGATCACATCGTCTCTATCGGAGAAATAGTCGTAAAAGGTTGTTCGGCCAACACCGGCGGCCAGGGCGACTTCCCCGAGCGAGATATCGGCCGTCCCGGTTTCGTCGATCAGATCCCGCGCCGCTTTGAGCAAGGCGCTTCGGGTTAGGGTCTTGTGCTCGTCAATGGATGCGGCTCGGATACGCGGCATGCAAGAAGGCTATCCGGCTTGTGGGGTCTTGTATTCCCGATGCGCTGTTTCTAAGACGCGTAGCTTGTCCCTCCAGGAGGTATTGATGACCGAAGAACAGACAGTTCCCACCGAGACTCGGGCTCGAGCCGCCAAGGCGCGGCCGATGACAGGGGCAATCCTCGGAATCATCATCGGCCTGGCAGTGGCCGTGATTCTTCAGCAGCAGGGGGTCTGGCCCCTGGACAAGCTCACTGTTTTCCTGCTTCCTGCGGCCACAGGAATCATCGGGATCGTCATGACCTCGGTTGGACGTAGCGGCGCTCCGGCATCGATGACTATCGCACTCATCATCACGATACCGATGGCCGCCTGGGGCGCCACCGGATTCACGACCCTCAGGGAAGTCGGTCAGCTAAACGGTGGGTGCCAGGTCCAGGCACAGACGTCGGTTCCCGACACGACCATCGTGATTGACTCCAGCAAACAGGACCCTTTCTTGATCGACCCCAACGGAAGTCTCATATGGTCGGCGACATCGCCCGTGGTGTTCATGGACTACGACTGGGATCTGTGGGTCGAGATCGGCGGGTTCCAGGTCCCCCTCGACTCAGGCCACGAGGGCAACGAGGGTGGGAGTCAGGTCAATGGTGGGGACGTGCCCAACGTCACCCAATACGCTCAAGCCCGTGGTATCGACATCTCACAACTTCGAGGCGTCTACAAGGTGGGCGGTCAGGCCGCCGACACCTGTGCCGGCTTTGGCTTCGTCGAGCTGATCGCTGATCCGTTGGAAACGGCTGCATCCAAGATTGCCCTGGCGGTGGCCATTCTCGCCACCATCATCCTCCTGCTGGTGACCCTGACCGGGCGCAGGCGCCCCGTTGATCTCCCCATCGATTCCGCCGACAGCAACGGGGTTGGTGCTGGTGGTGATCTCGACGAAGCGGACGGTCAGATGCCGACTGGGGCCGCGGGAGTCGGTGGCGGGGCTGTTCCGGCTTCACCGACAGACGAAGGTGACCAAGAGGAAGACGACAACGATAACGACTAACTCGTTTTGTCAGGATCGGGTCACACCGCGACAATCGTGGTGTGACCCAACGTCCTCTGAGTCTTGTACGAGACCTCGTCGCCGATTGGAAAGACCAAGCGGCCTGCCGGGGATATCCCGACGCCCTCTTCTTCCCCGGACCCGACGCACCCTCCAGAGCGGTCGAACGTGCCCGAGCCGTTTGCGCGGTGTGCGCGGTAACCGAGAACTGTCTCGAGTATGCCTTCGAGACCAACCAGCGTTCCGGTATCTGGGCCGGCACCACCGAAGGCGAGCGTAAATCCCTCCGGCGCAAGTGGCTCGCCGCCCGGCGTCGCAGCGCCTAGTTGCAAACCCAAGGTTCCGGGGGTCATATATGACCTATATCGGTCAACGGAAAACGTGAACGGTGAGCAAACAGTCCGAATACGTACTCAGAACTGTCGAGGAGCGGGGCATCCGCTTTGTCAGACTCTGGTTCACGGACGTCCAGGGATTTCTCAAGTCTGTCTCGATAAGTCCCACAGAGTTGGAGGTCGCTTTCGAAGAGGGGATGACCTTTGACGGATCATCGATCGACGGGTACGCACGGGTCCAGGAAGCCGACATGCTCGCCCAGCCCGATCCATCCACCTTCGCCGTGTTGCCGTGGCGGTCGGAACAACAGGTCGCCCGGATGTTCTGCGACATCTACACACCCGACGGAGAGCCGTTCTCGGGCGATCCACGCATCGTCCTCAAGCGGAACCTGGAACGGGCGTCGGAGATGGGTTACACCTTTTACGCCGCTCCGGAACTCGAGTTCTTCTATTTCCAAGACGATGGTCCCATCCCGCAGGTACTGGATCGCGGCGGCTATTTCGACCTGACGCCGCTCGATGTCGCCCAGGAGTACAGAAGGAAGACGATCAACGCCCTCGAGCAATTGGGCATCCCGATCGAGCATTCCCACCACGAGGTGGCGCCGAGCCAGCACGAGATCATCGCTCGGTACACCGATGCGCTGACCATGGCCGACAACATCATGACTTCGCGGCTCACGGTGAAGGAAATAGCCCTCCAGAGCGGCATCTACGCGACGTTCATGCCCAAGCCGCTCGAGGATTATGACGGTTCCGGCATGCATCTCCACCTTTCCCTGTTCGAAGGCGACGTGAATGCGTTTCACGAGCCAGGAACCCAGGGCGGCTTGTCGAAGGTGGGTCAGGCATTCATCGCGGGTCTGCTTCGTCATGCGGCGGAGTTGACTGCCGTGACAAACCAGTGGGTCAACTCTTACAAGCGCCTCGTGGCCGGGTTCGACGCTCCGATCTATATTTCATGGGCACGCAACAACCAGTCATCGCTGGTCAGGGTGCCGTCGGTCAAGAAGGGAAAGCCGTCTTCGGTAAGAGTCGAGTACAGGGCAGCCGACGCTGCGTGTAACCCGTATCTCGCCCTGTCGGTGATCCTCGCCGCCGGTCTCGCGGGCATCCGGGAGGGATACGAGCTTCCCCCTGAGGTGGCGGCCGACGTCAAGCGCCTCACCGCGGCCGAGCGGGCGGCTGCCGGTGCCAAGCGCCTGCCAGAGACCCTGTCCGAGGCACTCGATCTCCTCGAACAGTCAGACCTCGTGGTTGAGGCGCTGGGCGAACACGTATTTGATTGGTTTCTCCGCAACAAGCGAGCCGAGTGGGACCGGTACCAGCACCACGTCTCGCACTTCGAGCTCGACACCTATCTGCCGATCCTGTGATCGCAGCGGTCTACCCGGAGGGATGGTCCGAAGAACTCGCCGACGGACTGGCCTTGGCGGGAGCCACCGCCACGCCGTTGGCGGACCTCGAACCAGAGAACCCATCGCTGCAAGAAGCCGACGTCCTCATCGTCGAGTTGGGAATGCAACCGATGCGACGACTGCGAGAGGTGGGTCGGATCGCCGAAGTTGTGGGGTTGCCCGTCCTGCTCACCGCCGCGCCGGAGCAGATGGCCCTCCTGGAAAGCACAGTGGGTATCACCGACTTCGTGGTCACCCCAGTCGAGCCTGTCGAGTTCCGTCTCCGCCTTAATCGTCTCCACCGGAGCGAACCATCAGACGAGATCTTGCGGTTCAAGGATCTTGTCTTGAATCCCCTCAACTATCAGGCCGCTTTGGCGGACGAGCCAATGGACCTGACCTTCATGGAGTACGAGTTGCTTCGCTTCCTAATGGGTAACCAGGTGCGGGTCTGGTCGCGGCAACAGCTTCTGTCGAAGGTGTGGGGCTACGACTACTACGGCGGCGCCCGTACGGTCGACGTCCACGTCCGCCGTCTCCGGGCCAAGCTCGGTGAGGAACGCGCATCCTGGATCACCACGGTCCGATCGGTCGGGTACCGCTTCGGGTAGGCAGCGTCTGAGCGTGGGCAGATAGGTGTGCCCCGTCTACGTCCCCCCAACGGTTCATGGCACAATCACCACAATGGGATTTAGAACCAAACAGGTACACGCAGGGATCAAGCCGGACCCGACAACCGGAGCCATCCTCACCCCGATCTACCAGTCGACCACATTCGTCCAGGAGTCAATCGACAACTACATGGGCAAGGGGTACTCCTACTCCCGGGGCGGCAACCCGACGGTGCGTGCACTCGAGGATAAGCTCACCGCCCTCGAAGGTGGCCTCGACGCCACTGCATATGGGTCGGGGATGGCCGCGACGGTCGCAATATTCCTCGGTCTTGTCGAAGCGGGCGATCACGTGGTCATCGCCGACGTCGTTTACGGGGGGACCTATCGTTTCGCCGACCAGTTTCTGACTAAATTCGGAGTCGACGTCGATTTTGTCAACACTGCGAACACCGATGACGTGAGCGCAGCGATCAAGCCCAACACCAGGCTGGTGTTCACGGAGACGCCGGCGAACCCAACTCTGAAAGTCACCGACCTTGCAGCCGTCTCCCGTATCTGTGAGGACGCCGGCATCCTGCATGTCTCCGACAACACCTTCCTGACCCCCTACTTCCAGCGGCCGCTTGAGCTCGGGGTGGACATCGTGATCCATTCGACCACCAAGTTTCTCGATGGGCACAACGCCACCATCGGAGGTGTGGTGGTTGTCAAAGAGGCCGAACTTCAGGAGAAGATCGCCTTCGCCCGGATAGCGGCCGGGCTCGTGATGTCCCCGATGGTCGCCTGGCTCACGCTCCAGGGCATCAAGACCCTCAGCGTGCGTATGGATAGCCAGTCAGCAAGCGCCATGACCGTCGCCGAGTTCCTCCAAGACCATGACGGTGTGGACTACGTCAGCTACCCCGGTCTTCCCGACCACCCACAACACCAGTTATCCCAAACTCAGGCGAGTGGTTTTGGCGCGATAGTCGGCTTCGAAGTCCACGGCGGTGTCGACGCCGGCAAGAAGCTCATGGACGCGGTTGAGCTGTGGAGCCTTGCCGAGAACCTCGGGTCGGTTGAGTCCCTGATCACACATCCGGTCACCATGACCCATGCCGCCGTGCCGCGCGACGAGCGGATCGCCGCCGGAATCACGGACGGCCTGGTCCGTCTTTCGGTGGGCCTCGAAGACGTCGAAGATCTGATCGAGGATCTGGACTCCGCTCTAAGCCTCATCTAGGGATGGAGGAGAGCCAGCGGCTCAAGAAGATTCTGGCCGGGTCAGCACTCGTCGTCGCCCTCCTCGTGGTCCTCGCCACAACCGGGCCGCGTCCGGAAACCGAGATATCGGGGTCGATAAGGCGTCTCGGGGGCGTCTGTCTCCAACTCGAGCGCTGGGATCTCTTCGGTTGGAGAGTCATTGGCCAGACGCACACCGTCTCCGACACTCAGAATGGGGTGTGGCATGAGGTTTCCGACAGGCCACCTTGTGCTGCCGTTCCCAACCAGACTTATCTCGTCCGGATGCCGTTCGAAGCCCCCAACGACACCTATCGGATCTGCGGGCTGGCCGACGAGCAGCCCTGTGTGGAGTTCAGACGGGTGCCCTTTGTGGGCTCGCCCGGGCCCTGACCAGAGTGTCACGGGCGAAGACGACACCTTCATCGGTATCGATCGGACGTCGCACAACCTGGGCCTCAATCACCGTTAGACGGCTCAACCACGACCGGATCGACTCGACATCCCACAAGATCTCAGGTACCTGCGGACCGCCATAACCTTCCTCGATATTGGATCGATCGTGCCCGATCATGAAGACCTCCCCGTCCGGCTCGAGCCAGGCGGAGGCCTTTTCCACCACCGGTCCGAGCAGGTCCTCGGAGAGTTGAAGATAAGCGATGAGAACCAGGTCGAAAGTGCCAGACGGTTCCCATGTGAGAACGTCGCCGACAACAAAGTCCACCGTGTCAGAGACGGCACGCCCCCGCTCAACCGCTACTTCGGAGAAGTCCACCGCCGTCATGGTCCAGCCAAGCTCGCTCAGCCAGATGGCGTTGCGCCCTTCTCCCGAGGCCAGATCCAACCCCACTCCGGGCTGCGCGGGGCCGAGGCGGTCGGCTACGAAAAGATTCGGCTTGACCGACCAGAGTCGGTCGGTGGCCCGGTACTTCTCATCCCAACTGCGGGATTCCAACTAGCCGAACTCGATTCCCTGAGCGAGCGGAAGGTCGTCACCCCAGTTGATCGTTGTGGTTTGGCGTCGCATGTATGCCTTCCATGCGTCCGAGCCGGCCTCGCGACCCCCACCCGTCTCCTTCTCGCCGCCAAAGGCTCCACCGATCTCGGCGCCAGATGTCCCGATGTTCACATTGGCGATGCCACAGTCCGATCCGGTGTCGCTGAGAAATCTCTCGGAGTTCTTCAACGATTCGGTGAAGATCGCCGACGAAAGTCCCTGCGTGACGTGGTTCTGGATCTCGATCGCCTCGGCGAGGGTGTCGAATTCGATCACCCAGAGAATCGGGGCAAACGTCTCATCCTGTGTGATCGAGGCGTCCTTGGGCACGATGACGATCGTCGGTTCCACAAAGTACCCGGGGCGGTCGACCCGGTTTCCTCCGGTGACGACCCGTCCCCCTTGTTCGCGGGCGATATCGAGAGCGTTCATCATCTGGCCGATCGCCGCCTCTGACACCACAGGTCCCATCAATGTGGATTCGTCGAGCGGATCGCCAACAGTGATCTGCTGATAGGACTCGACCAGACGACTCACCATCTTGTCTGCAACAGCCCGGTGGACCAGGAGCCGACGCAACGAGGTGCAACGCTGCCCCGAAGTGCCCACCGCAGAGAAAAGTGTCCCGCGGACAGCGAGGTCGAGGTCGGCATCGTCCATCACGATGAGGGCGTTATTGCCTCCGAGCTCGAGAATGGAACGGCCCATCCGCTGGGCAACGGCCGGGCCAACGATTCGACCCATCGCACACGATCCAGTTGCCGACACCAGAGGAACCCTGGTGTCATGGTTCATGGCGTTGCCGACCGTCGCACCGTCACCAACAGCGAGGTTGAACACCCCTTCGAACCCAGACCCTGCCATGACTTTCTGAGCAATCTTGGTAACGGCGATCGCAGTTAGGGGGGTGCGTTCGGAAGGCTTCCAGACGACGGTGTCGCCGCAAACGGCAGCAATAGCAGCGTTCCACGACCAAACCGCCACCGGGAAGTTGAAGGCGCTGATGACACCCACCGGTCCGAGCGGATGCCAATGCTCGTACATGCGATGACTCGGACGTTCGGAGGTCATCGTGTTTCCGTAGAGCTGACGCGACAACCCGACGGCGAAGTCGCAGATATCAACCATCTCCTGCACCTCGCCAACACCTTCGGGGAGGATCTTCCCCATCTCTAGCGTGACGAGACCGCCCAGTGCATCGATATTCTCCCTGAGGGCGTTGCCCAAACGGCGGATGTAATCACCACGTTTCGGCGCCGGAAGTTGCCGCCAAAGCTCGAACGTCTCGACAGAGCTGGCGACGACCCTGTCGTAGTCGTCGAGGGAAGCGAGCGTTGCGGTTGCCAACGATTCTCCAGTCGTCGGGTTGACCACATCGACAGTCTCTCCGCTGGCCTTCAACCACTCGCCGGCGAAAACGCCCGAGTTGGAAGACTCGAGGCCAAGTGTTTCAAAGATCTCCTCGGTTGTCATCGGGCAGCCACCACCTCGATCTCGACCAAGAACCCACCGGGCAGGGCGCCGGCCTGGATGGCAGACCGGGCTGGTGGTTCGAAATCGAAGTAGGAGCCGTACACCTCGTTGACAGCCGGGTAGTCGTCCATGTCCGCAAGGAAGATGGTCGACTTGGCGATGTCGGAGTAGCCGAGGCCAAGGTCGCCGAGGATCCCTCCGATGTTCTTCATCACTCGATGAGACTGCTGAACGACATCGTCGGGGCTGCGCTCTCCCGTCGTCGGATCGAGCGCCACCTGGCCCGACAGAAAGACAAGGCCACCAGCCTCGGTAGCAAGTGAATAGGGGCCCATCGCAGCTGGCGCCGATGGGGTCTGGGGAACTGATTTAGGCAAAGGTGCTGCTCCTGTTCTCTTCTTCAAGAGCGTACAACCAAAGGGAAAGGGCCCGGCAAGCCGGACCCTCGAGACCAATGGCGAGTGGGATCAGGAGAACGAGTTTCCGCAACCGCATGAACGGGTCACATTGGGATTGTCGATGGCAAAACCGGCACCCATGAGGCCCTCCTTGTAGTCAAGTGTGGAGCCTCTGACCATTTCTGCGCTTTGTGGATCAACAACGACCTTGATGTTGTCAAACTCATCGACGAGGTCGTCATCGTCGATTTGAGAGTCGAAGTACATCTCGTATGAAAAGCCGCTGCAACCGCCGGGACGAACAGCCACCCGTAGGGCAAGATCGGGATCACCCTCGGCCGCGATCAACTCGGCAACCTTGACGATTGCGAAATCGGTCAGGTTGACGGTCTTCTGCGGCTGGGCCGATTTGATGCTGAGAATCTGAGTCATTCGCTCCTACCTGATCTTCTCATCGATTATAACCCGAATCAACAGGTTGACCATTCCCCCTATCTCGGTAGTGCAAATTATCATGATGTCCATGGTCACCCGTGAGCAGGTACTCAAGACCCTAGAAGGGGTTCAGGATCCCGAGCTCGGCGGCAACGTCGTTGAACTTGGAATGATCACCGACGTCGTCGTCAGTGGGTCCGCCGTCGAGATCGGCCTCGCCTTGACGATCGCCGAATGCCCGCTTCGATCTCAGATCGAGGGCGATACGAATCGGCGGGTCGGATCGATCCCCGGTGTCGACAGCGTGAACATCCGAACCACCGCCATGACCAAGCGTCAGCGGGCTGGGCTCATGTCGGTTGCTCGGCAAAGGGCCCGTGATAACGCCGAGCAGACCCTGGTCGCTGCCACAACGCGCGTCGTCGCGATCGCATCGGGCAAGGGAGGCGTTGGCAAGTCATCAACAGCCGTCAACCTCGCCGCAGGTCTTGTTGAAGCGGGATATCAGGTTGGTTTGCTCGATGCCGATATCTGGGGCTTCTCGATTCCACGGATGCTCGGGGTGACGGGACGTTTGGAGGCGCATCCCGAGACCAAGCTCATCCAGCCACTCGAGGCTCACGGAGTCAAGGCGGTGTCGACAGGTCTCATCGTTGAGGACGAGGAGACAGCTCTCATGTGGCGAGGTCTGATGCTCTCCAAGGCCGTAGAGCAGTTTCTGAAACAAGTCGAGTGGGGCAACCTCGACTATCTGTTGATCGACATGCCGCCGGGCACCGGGGATGTTCAGATGGCTCTGACCCGAATGTTGCCCCAGGCGGAGATGGTGGTGGTCACAACGCCCCAAGGGGCTGCTCAGCGGGTGGCGATACGCGTGGCCGATATGGCGCGTAGATCTCACATGCCTGTCGTCGGTGTGGTCGAGAACATGTCCGGGGACGTATTCGGCAAGGGGGGCGGGCAGGAGCTGGCCGACGAGCTAAATGTTCCCCTACTGGGTTCGATACCTCTCGACCCGGCGGTCGTGGCTGCCGGGGACAGCGGGAACCCAGTAGTGCTCGCTGTGGAGCCCGGTCCCGCCGCCATCGCGCTCACAGCTCTAGTGGCAAGACTGATCGAGGTCGTTCCACCGGCAGAACTGGAAACCTGCACCGGCAGGATCGCCAAGTTGCTGGCCGACTTGGAGGACGGCGCGGCCTAAGGGCGGGGGGTTCCCTTGTCCAGCGTCTCCCGGATCGCCGTGGTGTTCTCTCCAATTCGGAAGAGCACGGCTATCACCTCCAACCAAACGCGCACGATGATCAAGTAGAAGAGGAAAAAGACAAGGGCAAAGATCGCGGTGAGAACATCGCCATTACCGATCGACACGAAGAACACCCCGACCGAGCCAAGCCCGATAAACACAAGAGCAATGACGTAGATGATCTTGATGAAGCGGAGCGCAATATAAGTCTTGAAATCGAGGTCAAACAAGGCAGCGAAGAAACCCACCTCGTCTCCCCGGGGTTGGCCTGATCCTGTTGGGAATTCGGGTGTACTCAATCCTTCTCCTATGGGGCGAGCTGACGATAGACCCGGAGAGGATTCCGTCGGTTCATTAGTGGAAACTTTGTTCGGATGGTGACTAGTCCCTCCGGAGATGAATGGAACCATCCTTTAACAATCACTCTTCGTGGTCAACAATGTCCTCAGAACGTGCCCTAGGTATCTCGCAAGGGTTGGGGTAGGGGAGGCCCTCGAGAAGGGATCCGCAAGGGTCCCTTTCTCGCGTCTGGATACCGGTCGGGTCTTGGTCGTCGGGTCGGAGGCCTCTTCTACCCGCAGACCGATCTGACCAGCGAATACGGGTTGACCGCCCCTCCGCCTCCCGGGTGGAACTCGAAATGAAGATGGGGCAACCAACTGGGAGCATTCCCTGTGCTGCCGTTGTATCCAACGATGTAGCCCTGGGGTACATGTTGACCCACGGAGATGGACCCGAAGTCGTCCATGTGGGCGTAATAGAACTCGTCACCGTTGTTGGCCTTGAGCCATATCGACTTTCCACCAAGACTGCTGTTGGAGATTCGCTTGATGGTCCCCTCGTAGATGGCAGCCAAAGGAGTTCCTCGTGCAGCAATCATGTCGACACCCTGGTGGAGACGGTTTCCCGAGCGGGGAGCGCCCCAGGTGTCGCTGAAGGACACTGCGCCGGCAACTGGGCACGTTCCGTTACCGGACGATGGAGGGATCGTCGTTGTGGTGGTCGTTGTCGACGTGGCGTTTCCACCATCTCCCGTGGTGGTCGTGGACGAGTCGCCTGTAGTCGTGGGGGTCTGGCTCGATGTGGTGGATGTTGTCGACGTCGCCTGACGGGCGGCTTCTTCCTGACGGCGCCGTTCCTCCTCCTCCTGACGACGCCGTTCCTCCTCCTCGCGTTGCTGTTGTGCCACCAACTCGTCGTACACCGACTGCGCCGCGATCAACTCCTCCTGCAGTTGGACAGCCATCACCTCGAGCTCGGCCGTCACAATCTCCTGCTCGTCAGAAGCTTCTGCCAGACGACTCGTCTGAGCATCGAGTTCCCTTCGGAAAATTCTCAGCTGATTGATGACGCTGTCATCGACCCCGCCTACCTCGCGCAGATACTCGAGACCGGCCCCGAACTCGTCATCGCTGGCGTTGATCAAGACGGAGAGCGAGGCCAGGCTCGCCGATCCCATGTAGAGCTCGACAGCGACCTCTTCGAGTCGTTGCTCGGTTTCCGCAAGCTGCACCTGGGCAAACTCGATCGACGACTTCAGGTCTGCAATCTCATCCTCGAGCTCCACCTGACGTGCCCAAGCTTCCTGAACAGCGTCGCCCAGTTCTTGAGAGTCCGCGACCATCCGGTTGACCTCTTGGCGAGCGCGGTCGATGTCCTCGTCCGTGACTTCGGCTATGGCCGGTGCGGCTACGGCGATTACCACGAGTGCAGCAAGGTTTCTGGCGAGTCTTTTCATGGGACGCGGGGAGACACGACGACTTCGTCGCCCCTCAAGGGTATTCGTCCTTCGTCGTTGAGCAACGTGAGATGGGCTTGCACCGAGCGGGCCGCCAGCGGATGAAGCGATGAGTCAACATCTGCGTAGACCACTTCGACGACGTCGGACACGGTTCGAGACCCCGCAGCGATCGCCTGATAGATCTGTTCGTGACGCTGGCGACGGTGGGCGAGATACCAATCGAAAACAGTGTCGGGGTCATCCATCTCGTCCCCATGACCCGGGTGGAGTGTTCTGAGACCCTTACCCTTCAGCTTCTCGAGCGAGGCCAGATATGGACCCATGGCCTCGACCATCACTGAAGACCCACCCATGATGTGATCACCCGTGAAGAGCGCATCGCCCGCCCGAAAACACAGGTGGTCATTTGAGTGGCCAGGCGTGTGGATCACATCGAGTCGCAAGCTCCCCACATCAAAACGGGCACCGTCCAGCAGTCTGATGTCCGGATCGAACTGCGGTCCTGGGGCATGCCCGACCGCAGGCACATCAAAATCTTTGGCAAGTGGGTTGGCCATCGGGGCGTGGTCAACATGAGTGTGTGTGACCAGGACCGCCTCGAGCGTTCGACGTCCGATCATGTCGAGAATGGCTCTGGCGTGCCTGGAATCTACTGGGCCGGGGTCGATGATCACGACCGAACCATTCCCATCGTCGAGTATCCACGTGTTTGTTCCTGGGCCCGTGAAGGGACCCGAGTTGTTGGCGAGTACGCGATCGATCTTCACCTGGACTCCGCCGGAAGACACATCGCGATCACCGAACCGTCGTCTGCCCGGCTGTCGAAGAACACGCCACTGTGTCGCCGGGCCGTGAGTATCTCGAACCGTTCCTGCAAGGGCCGAAGAACGATGACGATCGTGGTGGGGTCGGGGTCGACCGGGGAGAGTCCCAAGACCTCATCTTATGAACGCATCCGGTCTGACCTGGCAGACTCCGGCTGTGACTGTCGACAACCCGTATCGAGATCTGCCTTCGGTGGACCAGTTGGCCGCCGAACTGGAAGGCCGTCTTCCTTGGCCTCTAGTAGTGGATGCCGTGCGGACCGCTCTACAGCAGTCCCGTCGAGACATAGAAGAAGGCAAACAGGTTGATGCCCGCCGTATGGCTGAGAATCTCGTCAAGACTCTCGAACGCAGCGACGGCACAAAGGTCATCAATGCCACCGGCGTCCTGCTCCACACGAATCTCGGTCGAGCTGTGTGGTCGACGCAGGCCATCAAGCAAGCCGGCGAGGTGGCCGCCAATTACACGAACGTAGAGATCGACATCGACACTGGCCGGCGAGCCCGGCGTGGCTCGTACGTCTCGACCCTGCTCAAGACGCTAACCGGTGCCGAGGACGCCCTTATCGTCAACAACAATGCCGCTGCGGTCGTCCTGGCGCTGGCGGCAACCTCAGCGGGGAAGGCTGTGCCGGTGGCGCGCGGCGAGCTGATCGAAATCGGAGGCTCTTACCGGCTGCCGGACGTGATGGAGGCGAGTGGCTCGAGGCTCGTAGAAATCGGAACGACCAATCGCACCCGGGCCGGCGACTATGCGACCGCTCTGCAACTCCACAACTGTGGCTCGATTCTCAAGGTCCACCCCTCGAATTATCGAGTTGAGGGATTCACCGAAGAGGCAAGCATCGATGAGCTCGCCGAACTCGCCCTTTCGCGCGACATCCCACTCATCTATGACATCGGCTCCGGGCTTCTGGACGCCGATACGCCCTGGCTCGACATCTCCACTCCAACCTGGCTCAGAGCCGAGCCGGCGGCACGACAATCACTGGTGGCAGGTGCCGATTTGGTCACGTTTAGCGGTGACAAGCTCCTGGGTGGGCCACAGGCAGGAATCATCGTGGGAACCGCACCTGCGGTGAGCCTTCTTCGCAGGCATCCCCTGGCCCGCGCACTGAGAGTCGACGCGGTCACCTACGCGGCGCTCGCTGCCACCCTCGGCGCCTTCGCCAGCCGGGATGTCGAGCAAATTCCGTTCTGGCGGCAGGCTCTCATGCCTTCAGAGGGGCTGGCCGGGCGAGCCTCCGCGATGGCAGACCGTCTCGGTGGTCGCGTCGAGGAGGGCCAATCGACAATCGGCGCCGGAAGCGTGCCCGGTATGACGATGCCCTCTCCGGTGGTCGTCCTGCCTGAAGAGGACCACCTCTACGAGTTACTGCTCAAGGCCGATGTTCCAATCCTGACAAGACGGGAGAGCGGATCGTTGGTCATGGATCTCCGTACCGTCGATCCCGTCTCCGATCATTTGGTCATGGAGACAGTTGCGCAATGCCGCTGATCGGAACCGCCGGTCACGTAGATCACGGCAAGTCGACCCTCATCCAAAGACTCACGGGACGAGACCCAGATCGATGGGCGGAGGAAAAGAGGCGAGGGTTGACTATCGACCTCGGCTTTGGCTGGACAACCCTTCCCAACGGCACCGACGTCTCGTTCGTAGATGTTCCCGGACACGAGCGATACCTGAAGAACATGCTTGCCGGGATAGAGGCCATCGATATCGCCCTTTTCGTAGTGGCTGCCGACGAGGGCTGGATGCCCCAGTCGGAGGAGCATCTGGCGGTACTGGACCTCCTCGAAGTCAACACCGGAATGGTCGCGCTGACGAAGTCTGATCTCGTCGACTCCGATCTCCTGGAACTCGCCACGATCGAGGTGATCGAAAAACTCGAAGGCACCTCTCTCGAGAGCTCCGAGGTTGTTCCCGTGTCGGGAACTACCGGCGACGGCATCGACGTTCTGATCTCACATCTTCAACGGCTGACCGATTCCGTGACGCCGTCGGACATCGGCCGGCCCCGTCTTTGGGTCGACCGCTCTTTCACAGCCAGCGGCGCCGGAACCATCGTCACCGGGACGCTCCTCGATGGCCCCATGGACACCGACGAGAGCGTCACCATCTACCCGGGTGGGAGACCCGCCCGTGTCAGAGGGATACAGAGTCACGAAAGCCAGGTCGACCACATCGGACCTGGGCGGCGTGTCGCGCTCAATCTGAGTGGAATCGATCGTGATGAGGTTGTGCGCGGTGACATGATTGGCCTACCGGACCAGTGGACCACGTCCACCCGTTTCGTGACCTCGATTCGGACGGCCCGGTACGTAGACGAACTCGAGCGTCGAGGCGCCTACCAATTCCACATAGGCAGCTCGGTGCACCCAGTCGAAATCGTGGGTCTGGAGGATGGTGTCGCCGTCTTCACTACCTCCAAACCAATCCCGCTCACCATCGGTGACAGGTTCGTCGTCAGGGATACCGGGAGAAAGCTTGTCGTTGCCGGCGGGCGGGTGCTTGATCCGGAGCCGGGACCAACCAGAACCGCGATGGCGTCCGCTCGTTCGATCGATCCAGATGCCCAGGCCGATGACCTAGCGGCCCGACTGCTTGCAATCCGAGGCAGTGCCAGTGGGGCAAGGATCACCGCCCAGACTGGAGGGGGAAGTCCGGTCGATGCCGTCAATGTCGCCGGCCAACTCGTTTCCAACGAGGCCTTCCGTTCCCTCGCCGACAAGGCAACCCGGTTGGTGGCTGTGGAGCATGAGACACATCCGCTGAGAGTCGGTCTGCCTCTGGCGACGCTTGCGGAGCGGCTCGGTGTGAGCAGCGAGATCGCCGAGGTGGTGGTTTCCAGGACCGATGGCCTCGAGCGTGTCGGACCCGACATTGCAGCGTCGGGCCGGGACGTCGACCTGCCCGAGCAGGCACGGGTTGAGTGGGAACTCGCCCGGTCTGAGCTCGCGGCAGCTCTGGCCGTGCCCACCGTTGCCGAGTTGGGTCTCGATTCCGAGTTGCTACATCTTCAGCTGAGGCGAGGCGAGCTGGTTCGGGTGAGTGATGACCTGGTGTGGCTGCCCCACCAGATGGATGAGGTCCGACGTCTCCTCGAGTCACTACCGGAGAACTTCACGGTGGCACAGTTTCGCGACGCCGCCGAACTTTCGCGAAAGTATGCGGTCCCGTTATTGGAGTGGGCTGACAAAGAAGGGCTCACTGTCCGCCGGGGTGATACCCGCACACTTCGGTGAGCCTATGTTGGGGTCAGCCAGCCAGAACGGTGTTACGTCGTTCGATCTCTGTCGTTCCTCCCCAAATGCCGAACGGCTCACGAATGGCCACGGCATGGGCGAAGCAGGGATCCTGGACGGGACACACTCCACATATGGCTTTTGCCTTCATCTCTCGCCGCTCCCGCTCCTCCTTGCGCTCGAAGGTCGAGGGCGGGAAAAAGAGATAGGCGTGATTCCCACGACACAACGCGACTAGCTGCCAATCGTCCATGTGGGACAAACTTCTCCTCCCGCTTCTGGCACCAACCGGGTCGAAGCTACAGACTCGACCCTCACCCTTCAAGAAGAATTTTGGATTGGGCTCGCTAAATTTCGCGATCTGGCTCCAGCCGGTCAACCTCCAGATAGAGCCCGTCTACCCCGATCACGGTGACCTCGTCCCCCTCTGCGATGCCGGCTTCCCGATGTGCGGTTGCGCGCCAACGGGCACCGTTCACCTCGACCAACCCGTTGGGTTGGAATTCGGTGAGAGCCCGGCCGGCATGCCCAACGAGGGAGTCGCGGCCGATGGTCTGGGTCGACAAGCGCGCCCGCTGGACAGTCGGCATGGCGAGCAGAAAGAAGAAGAGCACCCCCAGCACCGAAGGTAGGACCAGCCACCATTTCGGATCTATCTGCCCTGCGCCGTCCACGAAGAACATCCCGGCGATCTGAAGGAGGATCGCCCCCGTGACCGTAATCACCAGAACTCCTCCCCTCTGGTGGGCAAAGGTGAGCACGGCCCAGCCCGTTATCGCCAGGCCCAGCGCCCACCAACGCACGGGGAGGTTGACTACGCCCCAGCCTGCGAGGAGTAGCGAGATCGAAGCCACCCCCGCTGCAACCCCCGGGCCCAAGGCGAAAAACTCAAACGTGACAATGCTCAGGCCGATGACCAGAAAGAAGAAAGCTGCCTCGGGGGTGACCGCCAGCCGGAAGAACCTCGTCCCCAGGCCCGGCTTGCGGAATGTGGTCGTCTTCAGGGTGACGCCGTCTTCGAATTCTTTGACGGTGGTAACCGTGACCTGCCCATTGGCGGTGACGAACGTTTCCCCGTCAAGATCCTGAAGATACTGCCGCAGCGTGGGCTGCAACTCGAGGCCAGTCTCCTCGGCAGGCAACAGATCCCGAGGGCCGACGGTCTCTGGCCGGTCTTCGCCAAGGACAACCGGGTTGAAGCGACCGATCTCGGAACCAGGAGAAATCGCGGACTCACTGGCTTCGATGGACATCAGGGCCGCGCCACCGTAGGCAACGGCTGGCGCTGGCCCGACCCATAAGGCAACCGGCAATGGGGGGTTTGACAGCACCTCGACCAACCTGTCGTAGGCCTCACCGTCGAGGACTGCTCTCGAGTTGATCTGGAGGACAGCCAGAACTTGACCGTTGGCGGCGGCTAGCTCAATCGACTCCGCCATGAACTCGAGTGCGGACCTGTCGAGCGGCCCGCTGACATCAATGACGTCGATGCCACCTCCCTGATCTTGAGCCAGGGCTACTCCCGAGATCGCCAGGAAGAGGATGAGAAGAGCTAGACGCCGCACGGCCCGCGAGGTTAGGGGCGGACCGCCGGTACCCACTCTCGGGGCGAGCAACCGTTTTGTGAACCGTTTCCTGGGCTGACCGCTTTCCCTTCACCGAACGACAGACAGACAGACAGGTGACTCGCCGGGGCTATCGTGCCGCCCGATGTCGAAAGTCCTCCTTGTTACCGACGCCTCATGGGTAGCCAACGAAGTGAGGGCCGGGCTCTCCCTCGGTGAATGGGACATCGAGGAGATCAGCGATCCGCGACTAACGACGAGCCTCGTCAAGGAAAAACGTCCCGACGCTGTCATCGTCGACATGCAAGTGGGCAGCATGGGGGGAATGGCCGTCATCCGCGGTATAAGAGGCGAAGTTGATGAAGCCGACCGTCCACGGACCGTCCTACTGCTCGACCGATCGGCCGACGAATTCATCGCCCGACGAGCCGGCGCCGATGCTTCCGTCCTGAAACCGATCAACGCGTCGGCGCTGCGAGCCGCGCTCCAGCGCGGGCACCTGCCGTCTTCCGGCACCACGGAAGAGGCATAGAGAAAAGCCGCCCCGAAACTTTCCGACGTCGTGTCGGTTTCAATCCGACTTGGTGTCGGGGCGCCCTTTGGTTTCACTCCCCGCCAATGCGGTGCTGGAACCTGGCGTGCCAACCAATCTGATCCACTATCCGGTCAGGATTGAGATCACCGGCGATCCTCGCTGCCATTCCGGCAGGCTCGAGAACCGTCCTAACTTGTGGGTCACGTGACTACCAATCCTCGACCGATCGGTGTCCTCCTGCTTCAGCTCGGGACACCCGAATCCACCAAAGTCTCCGACGTGCGCACCTACCTGAGAGAGTTTCTCTCCGACCCCCGGGTCCTGGACATGCCCGGCCCTGCCCGGGCTTTGCTTCTCAACGCGATCATCCTTCCTTTTCGCCCCCGTCGGTCAGCCAAGCAGTACCAGAAAATCTGGACCGAGGAAGGCTCGCCCTTGACCATCCACACCGATGCACTCACCTCGAGAGTCCAGGACATCCTCGGCAACGGTTATCGGGTTGTCTATGGGATGCGTTACCGGAATCCGCCGATTCGCCAGGCGGTCGATCAGCTGATCGCCGATGGTTGTGATCGCCTGGTTGTGCTCCCTCTTTTCCCCCAGTACGCGTCGGCAACGACAGGCTCCGCCCTCGAAAAAGCACTCGAAGTGATCAGTGAGCTCTGGAACCTGCCGAACGTCGTCACTGTCGGAGCCTTCTTCGACGAGACGGGCTATGTCCGTGCCGTGGCCGAGGTGGCCCGGCCCCATCTCGAAGCTTTTCCGCTCGATCACGTTCTACTCAGCTACCACGGTCTGCCCGAGAAACATGTCAAGAAGAGCGACCAGACCGGTGAGTGGTGTCTGGCCAGCGAATCCTGCTGTGATCGCATCGCCACCGCCAACCGGTTTTGTTACCGGGCGCAGTGCTTCGCCACCACCCGTGGGGTAGCCGCCGAGCTGGGACTCGAGGCAGGCAAGTTCAGCACCACATTTCAGTCCCGTCTTGCCGGTCAGAAATGGATCGAGCCATACACGGATGTTGAGCTGCCCAAGCTCTACGAGTCCGGCGTGCGTCGCATCGCGGTGCTCGCCCCGTCGTTCACCGCGGATTGTCTGGAGACGTTGGAGGAGATCGGAATCCGGCTTCGGGCTCAGTGGAAGCAGCTCGGAGGGGCTGACTTCCTCATTGTTCCCTGTGTCAACGCCGAGCCGGTCTGGGCTTCAGCCGTTGCCGACATGGTGCGTAAGGCCAGCTGATCGTGCCAAGAACCCGCCCTGAGGAAAGGCAGCTCGCCTGGACCGAGACCGATGGGTCGGCATGGCACGATGGGCAGAGTATCGGTGAGAGATGACTAGGTGAATCGGGCCCAAGTCGAGGATTCCTATCGACGTTTGCAAGAACGGTTCTGTGAGGCCGTGGAGACAGTCGACGGGAGCTCCGCTTTCGGCTCGGACGCCTGGGAGCGCCCAGGTGGCGGCGGCGGGCTTACCCGGATACTCAGCGGAGAAGGTCACATCGAGAAGGCGGCCGTGAACGTTTCGGCTGTGGAGGGGGCGACCCCGGCCGGTCTCTCGGAGCGGATGGCGGTAGAAGGCAGCGAGTTCTACGCCACGGGGGTGTCGATCATCGTCCATCCCAGAAACCCACACGCACCCACATTTCACGCCAATCTCCGCTTCTTCGAGACCGACACGGGATCGGCGTGGTTCGGCGGGGGAGCCGATCTCACTCCCTACTACCTGTATGAGGATGACGCCCGTCACTTTCATCGCGTGCTCAAACAGGCTTGCGATGCCCATGATGTCGCCGATTATCGGGCGTGGAAAAAGGCCTGCGACGAGTACTTCTATCTCCCACACCGCAAAGAGGCCCGTGGCGTCGGCGGCCTGTTCTTCGATCACCTGACCGATCGTCTCGAGGAGGTATGGGCCTTCCAGACAGATCTCGGCGAACGGCTGATTGAGGCCTACATCCCGATCTTGGAACGACGGATTGAGGTGCCATATGGAAAAGCGGAGACGATCTGGCAGGAGATCCGCAGGGGTCGTTACGCCGAGTTCAATCTGGTGTGGGACCTTGGCACCCGCTTCGGGCTGGAGACGTCGGGTCGGGTCGAGTCGATTCTTGCCTCGTTACCGTCCCGGGCCCGCTGGGTGTACGACCACCATCCGGAACCACACAGTCCCGAAGCCACGCTGCTCGACATGGTCACCTCCCAGCCCCGCGACTGGGTTTGAAAGAGGCCCCGGCCCGCTTTTACCGACTCCCCGTCGAAGGGCTGACCCGGTACGCTCGTGTGCTCGCGGATCAGTAGGTCTCACTTGGATGTGTCGTCAGCCAGCTTTGCCTATCCACACCACGGTGGTGAGGTTCGCGCCGAGCTGGCCAAGCTGCTGACCGGCGCCGGCACCCTCGATAACGGCTTCGTCCTTTCCACATGTCTTCGCATATTGGTCGCGGTTCCCGGACCACAGCCCGCCTTGGACGACGCGCTCCACGCCTTGTTCGGTGATCTCCCTGATCACATCCAACCCCAAATACGCCAGGGTGATCGAGCCGTCACTCGTTTGTTCCGGGTCGCGGCAGGTCTCGAGTCGCCCATCCTCGGCGAACAGGAGATTCTGACCCAGTTCCGCCGGACGGTTCTCGAGGCCGAAGAGGCGGAGGCCGTCAAGGGTCTCTTCGCCCGTCTTCTCGAGACGGCGGTGTCGGTGGGAAGACGGACCCGGGACTTGCTTCCCGGCTCCCCCCACAAGTCCATGGGGGCTGTCGCCGCTCAGGCCATCGGGTCCGCCAGTCGGGTGGCAGTGCTCGGTTCGGGGATCATGGCCACTGCGGTTGTCGAGGGCCTCCTCCTGCTTCCGATACCACCCCATATCACGGTCGTGGCTCGTCATCCCGAGAAGGTGGCGAGCAGAGAGGGTCTGGAGGTGTGGGCTTTTGACAGAGCCGCCGAGGCTTTGAGCACGTTTCCGGCTGTGGTCTCGGCAACCTCGGCCAAGCAACATCTCGTCGACGAGGAAACCATGGCGGCCGCCATATCCGAAAGAGAGGCTCCGCTCACCTTGGTCGACATGGCCATGCCACCCGACTTCAGGTCTCCGGAAGCCGTCGCCATCACCTATCTCGACATCGACGACCTTGCACGAATGGCTGACCACAGTCCCCGGGCGGGAGAAGCGGACAACTATGTGGAAACGGCTGCCAGTGACGCCTACCGCCAGTACAGGGACCACCACACGGTCGGTCCGTTGATTGGGGGGTTGATGCGCACAGCCGACGACATCGTCGACCGCACGGTTGATCGGTTCGTAGGACGGCTCGGCAGCGGTGACGACGAGGGGGTGTTGCGACAGGCCGCCCATACCGTTGCCCGGACCCTGCTGGCCGGACCGGTCTCCTACGTGAAGCAGGCCGATCGGGCACCGGAGGCGGTTGATGTCATCGCTGAAGCCTTCGGCATCGACGATGAGTGAGCTGAAGATCGCCACCCGAAGGTCCCGGTTGGCGATATCCCAGGCAGAGTGGGTTGCATCGGCGATATCCGAAACTCATCCCGGTCTCGAAGTGTCTCTGGTCGAGGTGAGCACGACCGGCGACCGTGATCGAACATCTCGTGTGACGGTCCTCACCGAGGTCGGGGCGTTTGTCCGCGCTGTCCAGCAGGCGGTCCTCGAGGGGAGAGCCGATCTCGCGGTTCACTCCTGCAAGGACCTCCCCGTGGAGGGGCCTCCGGATCTGATCGCGGTTTATCCCCGGCGTGAGGAGCCGTGGGATGTCCTATGCGGGCAAGATCTCGACTCACTCCCCACCGGAGCCCGGGTGGGTACCGGCAGCCCTCGTCGTGCAGCTCAGATGACGAGGTTGCGCCCCGACGTCCAGATTGAAGACGTTCGAGGCAATGTTGAAACCAGGCTGGAAAAGGTGAGCTCGGGCGAGTTCGACGCTGTGATCTTGGCCGAAGCGGGTTTGCGGCGGCTTGGTCGCAAGGCCGAAATCGGTTACCGCTTCGATCTCGAAGAGATGGTCCCGGCGCCGGCCCAGGCGGCCCTCGCCGTCGAGGCCAAGGTGGGCAGCCCGGCGGCGGAGATGGCCCTGAGTATCGACGACCTCGCGACCAGGCGGGCCGTCGAGGCGGAGCGGGCTCTACTTGCCTACACCCATGCCGGATGTCGCTCGGCTCTTGGGGCTCTCGGATCGCTCGACGGGTCGAAGATCCGACTGACCGGTTTCGTCCAGGATGAGCGGGGGGCTCGTTACGGAGAGGCCGAGGCCACCCTGCCCGATACAGTGGCTCGTCGTTTGCAATCCGTTCTGGGCCTGTGATCGTGAGTCGGGTTGCCGTCACCACCACGCATGACCGGGCTTCCACCATCGAGCGGACCCTGCTCACTCATCAACTGGAGCCGGTCGTCCTCCCCTGTATCGAAGTGATCGCAGCTCCAGAAAGTGTTCTGGACGAGGTTCGGTCACTATCGGGCGACGCCGACTCGATAGTGATCACGTCCTCGAGAGTGGTGGACCTCATCTGGTCGCCGGGGGGGATGCCCGACGTTCCGGTGACCGCCGTTGGGGATTCGACCGCCGCTGCGGTAGAAGCTGCCGGAGGCAACATAGAGATGGCCAGCCACTCTGGAGCCGGTGAGTTGATCCGAAAGTTGGCGCCGACGGTGGCGGGAAGGTCCGTAGTCTTCCCCCATGCGGCCGGAGCAGACCCCTCCACCATCGAGAGTTTGGAGAAGGCAGGCGCCCGCGTCACGGCAATACCGGTCTATGAGACCCGACCCATCGCCCCCGGCCTCGACCCCGTCGACGTCGTCATCTTCGGGTCCCCATCTGCAATAACGGGATGGCGTCGATCGCGCGGGCTCGACGACTTGGTTGTGGCCGTCATCGGTGAGACGACAGGACAGGCGCTGGCCGAACACGGTTATGAGGCCCATGTGATCCCGGATCGCCCCGATTATGAAGCACTTGTCATCGCGCTGGGCGATTATTTGAGAGAGAGGAGTCTCGCGTGAGCGAATTCCCCACAACGCGGAACCGGCGACTACGACGGACCGCCGCTCTCCGCCGGCTGGTAGCAGAGACCAGGCTGCATCCTGCCTCGTTTGTCCTCCCACTGTTTGTGGTCTCGGGGCGTGGCGTGACCAATCCCATTAGCTCCATGCCCGGCCACTCCCAGTTGTCGGTCGACGAGTTGATACCGGTGGTCAAGGAGGCGGCGTCGGCAGGTGCAGGCGGTGTCATTCTCTTCGGGATCCCGGCCTCGAAGGACGAGACGGGCTCCGGAGCCTGGGATCCGGCGGGGCCGGTCCCGACCGCCATCCGTGCGATCAAGGACCAAGTCGAAGACATCACGGTGTGGGCCGATGTATGCCTCTGCGAATACACCAGCCATGGCCACTGTGGTGTTCTCGACGGCGAGACGGTGGACAACGACAAGACCCTTCCCCTGCTGGCTCAGGCTGCATTGGCATACGCCGATTCGGGAGCCGACGTCATTGCTCCATCAGACATGATGGACGGGCGGGTGGCTGCGATCAGATCTGCGCTCGACTCTGGTGGTCACCACGAGCTCGCCCAGTGCTCATACTCGGCCAAATACGCCAGTGCCTACTACGGCCCCTTCCGGGAGGCAGCCGAATCGGCGCCCACCTTCGGAGACCGCCGCACCCACCAGATGGACCCGCCCAATGTGCGTGAGGCGCTGGTCGAGGTGACCCTCGATCTGGCGGAGGGCGCCGATATGGTGATGGTGAAGCCGGCCGGCCCCTATCTCGATGTGATTTCCGCGGTGCGGGCACGTACCAATGTCCCGGTGGCCGCATATCAGGTGTCGGGCGAGTTCTCGATGGTCGAGGCGGCAGCGCAGAACGGATGGATCGACGGAGAGCTGGTAATGCTGGAATCTCTCACCTCCATCGCACGGGCCGGGGCCTCGATCACCCTCACATACTTTGCTACGCGAGCCGCTCGGGCCCTGTCCGCATTTTGAGCGTCCCGTCCCAGATGTCCGGATCTGTCGCCTGGTTTGAGCGGGCAGTCAAGGTGATGCCAGGAGGAGTCAACTCTCCGGTCCGCGCCTTCAAAGCAGTCGGAGGCACTCCTCCCTTCGTTGCCTCGGCTTCGGGCCCCCACATCACCACGATCGACGGAGAGACCCTGGTGGACTTCATCGCCTCGTGGGGGGCGCTGATCTTGGGCCATGCCGAACCGTCGATCGTGGCCGCGGTCGAGGAAGCAGCCCGCAAAGGGACCTCCTTTGGAATTCCGACCACACAGGAGGTCGAGCTGGCCGAGCTCATCACCGAGTTGGTGCCCTCGATCGAGGTGATGAGAATGGTGAATTCCGGCACCGAGGCCACAGCCTCGGCCATCCGGGTCGCCCGGGCCGCTACCGGCAAGCCCGGGATCGTCAAATTCGAGGGTTGCTATCACGGTCACGCCGACCCCTTCCTGGTCAAGGCGGGGAGTGGCGCCGCCACCATGGGTGAACCCGACAGCCCGGGCGTACCTGCGGCCACGGTGGCCGATACCTACGTGGCGCGATTCAATGATCTCGAATCGGTGGAACGAGCCCTCAGTCAAGGCGCAGCGGCGGCGGTCATCGTGGAGCCGGTGGCGGGGAACATGGGTGTAGTGCCACCAGTTCCGGAATTCCTCCAGGGGCTGCGCGATCTCTGCGATCAACGGGGGGTACTCCTCATCTTCGATGAGGTGATGACTGGTTTTCGGGTGGCCCGTGGTGGCGCACAGGAGCGATATCGCGTCATACCCGATCTGACCTGTCTGGGCAAGGTGGTGGCCGGGGGAACACCGGCCGCGGTTTACGGCGGCCGGGCCGATCTGATGAGGAGAGTGGCCCCCGACGGCCCGGTGTATCAGGCGGGGACTTTGGCCGGGAACCCCCTGGCGGTGGCCGCCGGGCTCGCCACGCTGCGCTACATCGCCGAGAACCCGGGACTCTACGATGAGCTCGAGACCATGGGGGCCGATCTGGAGGCCAGACTCAATCGGGCAATGAAGGAAAATGATGTCGCCGGGTGCGTGCAACGGGTCGGCGCCATGCTGACCTTTTTCTTCGGTCCTAGAGAGGTTCACTCATGGGAAGAGGCGAGTACCGTCGATCGTGACCGGTTCGGACGGTTCTTCCATGCCGCCTACCGGGGCGGGGTCCTCCTCCCACCATCCCCGTTCGAGGCGCTGTTCCTCATGAGAGCCCACGGCCCGGTCATCGACCATGCCGGCGAGGTGTTGGTGACGGCGATCGGGGAGGCAATATGAGCCAGTCTTTGGTCGATGCCCTGCGGCTCAGCCCTTTGCCTCGGCCTCCGGTTTGGATCATGCGTCAAGCGGGACGCTATCTGCCGGAGTATCGAGAGCTTCGAGAAAGACACTCTTTCAAGGAGGCGGTCTCCACCCCGGAAGTGGCTGCCGAGATCACTCTTCAACCTATCCGACGATTCGGGTTGGATGGCGCTGTGATATTCGCCGACATCATGACCCCCCTGGAGGGGATGGGGGTCGAGATGACCTTCGACCCCGGTCCGACGCTGCGGCCGTACACCCTCCGCGAGGTTCTCGAGCTTCCCGACCTGGACACGGACCGTGTCGGGTTCGTTGCCGAAACCATTCGACGTGTCGGGACCGAAGTTCCTTCAGAGACTGCTGTAATCGGATTCGCTGGTGCTCCAGTCACCCTTCTCGCATATCTCCTCGAAGGTGGCGGTTCCAAGGACTTCTTCGCCATGCGAGTAGCTCTACGCGCCGACACGACAGCGGCCGCCGCGGCGTTGGAGAAGCTGGCTCGGGAAATGAGGGTGTATCTCGGGATGCAGGTCGAGGCCGGTGCTCACGTAGTCCAACTCTTCGATACGTGGGCAGGTCTAGTGGACTTGGCCACCTTCGAGAGCCTCGCAGTGCCTGCCGCGCGGGCGAGTCTGGCCGGGCTCGACGCACCCACCATCTATTTCGCACCCGGTTCTGGCCACACTCTCGAACTCCAGGCCAAAGTGGGAGCCAATGGTTACGGGGTCGACTGGAGAACCCCAATCATGGAAGCCTGGGCTCGGCTCGGCGAAGTCGCCGTGCAAGGCAATCTGGATCCGGCTGTGCTCCTCACCGACCCCGCGACCATCGCCTCTGAGGTCAAGGCCCTGCTGAACCAAGTGGCCGGGCGCCCCGGACACATCATGAACCTGGGACATGGGATCGACCGGCACACGCCGCCAGAGAACGTTACCGCGTTCGTCGAGGCGATCAGGGCGTGAGGGTGGTCATAGTCGGTGCCGGTTTGGCCGGGCTGTTCACCGCGTCGGAGTTGACGAGGGCAGGAATCGAAGACGTTGTGGTAGTCGACAAGGAGCACGAGCCCGGTGGGGTGGCCCAGACAGTCCGCCGCGACGGTTTCTCCCTCGAGTCCGCGGTGGGCACATTTATGCTACCCCACCCCCACCTCAGCCAGATCCTTGATCGGATCGGCGTCGATGTGATCAGAGCCGAACCCTCCGCAGCGCTTCGCTATGTGTATGCCCGGGACCGGCTCATACCGCTGCCCCCTACACCGAAAGCTCTCCTGGCGCCGATCGTCTCAATCGGCGCCAAGCTGCGGGCCTTGGCCGAGCCTCTCGTCAAGGTCGGTCCAAGCTCTGAGGATGAGTCGCTTGACCACTTTTGTCGCCGGCGTTTTGGCGACAGGATGGGGAAGATGCTGGCCTGGCTGGCGGCATCGGGTGTCTTCGCCGGCGATCCGCAACGCTTGTCGGCCCGATCAGCGTTTCCCGCGCTCACAACATTGGAAAAAAAGGCGGGCTCGGTGGTACGGGGCGGACTGCAGCAACGTCGCAGACGGCCGGCAGACGTGGCCCGACCTTCGAGTCACCTCCCGGTAGGGGGGATGGGAGCTCTGGTTCAGGCAGCAGCGTCCCTGCTCGGTGACCGCTTCCGAGGAGGCTTCGACGTGGCCTCAGTGCTTCACGACGGCTCTGGGTGGCGGGTCGAAGGGCTGGAGGCGATTCGCGCCGACCACGTAGTGCTCGCCGTGCGGCCACAGGCAGCCGCAGCCCTGGTTGACCCCGATCTCGGTGCGGCTCTCGCTGGAGCGGTGAGTGCACCCGTGGTGGTCGTCGGCCTCGGTGGCACCTCCGATCAGCTGCCCCTCCCACCAGGCTTTGGTGTGCTGACCGGTCCGGACTCAGGCACAGCGAGCCTCGGTGTGCTTTTCGAGTCTTCTTACGCCCCGGCACGCGCCCCGCAGGGCCATGCCCTTGCCAAAGTGATCGCAGGTGGAGCCCGCAAACCAGAGGTGGTCGACTGGGACGATGCCCGGATCATCGAGATCATCAGCAGCGAGGTAGCACAAATCCTCGGCACCGCCCTCGATCCATCCTTCGTGGAGATCATTCGTCATCACGCCGGCATTCCTCAATACGAGATTGGGCACAGCGCTTGGCTTTCTGAGCTCGACGCTCTGCTCGGGGATAGACCAGGGCTACATCTCACCGGATGGGGGTATCGAGGTGTCGGGATCGCGCATATCGCGTCAGATGCAGTCGCCGTCGCCAATCGCATCGTTGGTGGTCGGCACGTCTGAAGGCCGGGTCTATGGCCTTCTGATTGGAGACACCCGTTATGAAGCCTGACCGACCAACTCGGCGATGTCGAGTGCAATCAACACCAGAAGGAAACCGATCACACTTACGTGAAGAACGGTGATGGGACGCCGCCAGGGGTGATGGATCCGCCAAAACCGGCGCAGACTGAAGACATTGGCGGCGATGGCCACGGTGCTGATTGCGATCCCGAGCACAGGGCCCACGCCAGGTGCGATTCCCAGCAGGGGCGTGAGGAAGGGCAGCGCGACGTAGAAGAGAACGCAACGGACCCCGGATACCAGCATCGACAGGCTGAACGCTCTTTGCGCTTGCCCGAGTGACCCGTCTGATGACTCATGGTACGCGATGGCCGCGCTCGTCTGGTCGGTAGTCGTCTTGCTCATCGATGATCGCCGGAATTCAGCTAACGGGTCAGAAGCCTACTGCCGGGCGGGGGACACGGGAACTCGACGTTTGAAGGGTCGAAAACCAATCTACCTCGGTCAGGGCATCTCGCCTCGGGTCAGACGAGTGTTGATATCTTCTATGACCTCGGGGAGTTCCGCCAGACTGTCCACCACGTAATGGGCCCCGGCCTGCTCCAGGATTCCACGGGTCCGGGCAACCCGACGCTCGATCTCCTCTTCTGACAGAGTTGCCGCCTCATCGAGAGAGTCGACGTTCATGTAGTTGGAGTAGCGCGCCACGCCGACGCCCCAGCAGCCTGCTTCCAGTGCCTCGCCTACACCCGAGATCGTGTCGTCCACCTTGACCACCGACTGGATCGGGCTGACGCCCATGAGGTCGAGGTTGCGGTACAGCATGAAGGGCGAGGGCCGTGCCCCGTTGACCACTTCGTCACCAGCAACCGCCGCGTCGGGAATGTAGCCCTGCTTGGCGGCTGCTTCCTCGAGGATGTCGACCATGACGCGGGTGAAACCGGTCGTGCTTCCGATTTTGATGCCCTCGGCCTGCAGTTGGCTTATGGTCGCAGCGACCCCGGGAAGAAGCGTGACGTACTGGGGCAGACATTCGAGTTGCAGGGGCACAAAGTCAGCAAACATGGCATCCACGTCGCCTTGATCGGGATGGGCACCCTTGACTTCCTTCCAGCGCTCACGAATTTCGGGCACCTCGGTGAGGACTTTGATGTGGAGGTCTTTGCGCAGACCCATTGGCTCCCGGGCCTCCTCCATCGTGATCTCCACGCCTTGATTGCGGAACACCTCCACGAAGACGACGGCGGGGGCGATGACATAGGCGTCGAGTGTGGTACCGCTCCAGTCCAGGACCACCCCCTTGACCTTGCCCCGATAACGCCGGGAGTAAACATAATCGGATCGAATGCTCACTTGGATCTCCTATTGGCTGGTGGCGTAGTTGAATCGGAACGACCAGCGTCGTCGCCGGGCCGACTCAGTGCTGCCCATTGCTGCTCCTCAGCGACCAAGACAAGGTCTTTGGGACCGATGAAATTCCGTCCTCTTTCCCCTGCATAGGCGGCGGTGATCAGGTCACAGAAAACGTCCCGGGGCACGCCGTGGTCCTCGGCCAACACCGAGACACCCAGATCAGTCAGGAAGTCGGTGAGGCGGACAACACCCGCCAGGAGATCCTCGCCGAATATGCGTCGCAAGCCTTCATCACATTCGCCGTCTTGGCCGATGACAGCTCGCAGCAGCATCGGCAGACTGAACGAGCAAGCCAGACCGTGCGGCACACCATATTGCAGAGTGATGGGATAGGACAACGAATGGGCGAGGGCGGTGCGGGTGTTTGAGAAGGCCAGGCCCGCCAACAGCGCCGCGGTGGCCATACGGCTTCGCATTGCTAGCGAGGCCAGGTCGGTGGCGAGGGGGGGCAAGACCTCCAGGATCTCGCTGGCGGCTAGAACGGCGAAGTTGGTCGACACCGGGTTGGCGTTGACGTTCCAGATCGATTCGAGGGAATGCGACAACGCATCGAGGGCCGTGCTCACGGTCAGCATCCTGGGCATGCCCAGCGTCAGCTCTGGATCGACCAGAGCATGTTCCGGATAGAGATTGGGACGCGACAGCGAGTATTTCCGCCCGGCACCCGTATCCCAGACCGAGGCCCAGCAGGTCACCTCGCTGCCGGTGCCCGCCGTTGTGGGGATGGCGATAATGGGGACCGAGCCCAACGCCTCCTCGCCTTCGTGATCGACCAGGTACCGGCGCACCCGTTCGAAGTCTCCAGAGGAGGCGGACAGCACCTTGGCCGTGTCGATCACCGATCCGCCACCTAGGGCGACGATAGCCTCCGGCGATTCGGCGGGAAAGCCGAGCAGGGCGCATGACGTCGCCAAGCTCACGAAACTGGGATTGGGGGAGACATCGTCGATGACGACGAGTGGTTCGCCCGCCGATGCGATTACTCGCGCCGCTATCTCACGAAAGTGTGGATCGCCGTAGGTCACCAGGACGTAGCGGCGTCCGTCCACCAGCTCGGAGATCCTGCTCAGGGCCCCACCGCCAAAGGTGACCTGCACGGGGTTATAGAACGACCACTGACGCGACACGTTCGAAGCCTGGGTGCCCGGTGCCTCAGAGTCGCGGAGAAAGGTTTCCCTGGTGCTGCTCACTCGAAACCTCCCAATCGTTCCGGAGCCTCGATTCGATAGGTGGTCGCCACCGGCCGGTGATCCGAACCCGGCAGATCACCGACGTAGGCGTCGATAACGGCTGTCAGAAGTGGACGGATCGGGCCCCGGTGCAGCATCCAGTCGTGAGTCCGCGGCGGATACTCGCTTTTCATGGGTGGAGTCGGATGTGTCGGCACCGGTACCCGGCCGAGGGCCCTGAACGAGTCGGCGAATCCTGCCTCCCGCAACACAGTGACCGGGTGCGAGTCGTCGTTGAGGTCGCCCATGAACAACACCGGTTCGTCATCACCGGCCAACGCGTCGAGGGCTTCGACGGTTAGCTCCGCTTGCTCTACCCGTACGTTGATGCGATCGGTCAACTCCTTGGTGTTGTCGATCCAGTCGAAGTGGGCATTGGCGACAAGGATCGTCGACCCAGTGCCCTCGACCAACAACCGGACCCAAAACAAGAAGCGGGACCGCTTGAGAATGTTGATATCAAAGGTCCCGTGTTCCACAGCATCAAACAGGTCTACGTTCCAGAAGATGTTGCCTTCGTTGGTCCATGCGTCAAGCGGGTCGTCGACTCTGCGCATCTCGGGGAGCGTCCCGATGATGAGCTCGCTTGCCTCAGGGCTCAGCTCCTGGACGCACAGGACGTCGGGGCGATGGAGTCGGAAGAAACGCTCCAGGGATGGACGGCGCTCGGTCCATCGGATAGTGCCCATTAGGTTGTAAGTATGGGCGACGAAGGTGATGGGCGACACGGTCTTGACGTTCTCGAATGTCTGGATAGGCTCCAGGCGAAGATGAACCCTAGTTCAGTTCGGAGGGTTACATCGCCTTGACCTGCTGACGATGGTCACGGATTGAGCGATTCCTTCCCCGAGAGGCCAAACACCGCCCGAGGGCTCGCCTGAATGCGCTGCGTGCCGACTCAGAAACGCAGGACAGAGCGACTCAGGCTGGACAGATGGGATCTACTGGCCCGGGTCGATAGTTCTCTCATGGCTCTACAAGCTTTAGCCTGTAGTTTCTCCTTGCATCTACTGGCTACACCCAAGTGCGCCTGGGACATACCGACCCACGACTCACCCTGGCCATCTACGTCCAAGCCACCACCGAAGCTGATCGGGTAGCGGCTGAACGCCTTGGCGAACGGTTCATGAAGCGGAAGAACCGCGAAACCGGCCGAGAGTTGACCTAGCCGCTTAGCCTCCTGGCAAAACGAGAGGGCCTTTGGCAGACAACGTGAAGAGGGGTCAATGAATATTGTGATTCTCGGCTGGGGGTCCCTTATCTGGGATCCGCGTGAACTCCCCAAGGAGGGGACTTGGCAGACGGAAGGACCTCGGCTGCCTCTGGAGTTCTCCCGGGTATCGAAGGATTGCCGCCTGACGGCCGTCATAGATCCAACGGATGGAGAACGGTGCTCCACACGATTTGTCATGAGTCCGAGGGCCGACATCGATGACACCATCCGCGACCTGCGGGATCGAGAGGGCACATCCAGCAAGTGGATCGGCTTTGTGGACCTCGAAGCCGGAAACGATAACGCGCAATTCTCGACGATCTGCAGGAGGATCAAGAGTTGGTGCGCAAGGGAAGGGCCGGATGGAGTTGTCTGGACAGATCTCCCTCCGAACTTCAAGGACCAAACGGGCAAGGAATACACGGTGACCGCCGCCGTGGCATACCTGGAGGGTCTGCCGAAGACAGGGCGGGAGGTCGCTCTCCGGTACATACGCAACGCGCCAGATGAAGTGAACACACCGCTTCGACGCGCGCTCAAAGACTCAGGTCTACTCGCCAGGTAACGACACCAAATGCCATCGACATAATTCGTGTTTAGGGCAATCGACCCACACAGCCGCGCGATGGACGCGCGATGGAATCGAGCCTCACACCAAGGGCCGCCCCTGCGGACGGCCCTGACCTGGTGTTTCTGAGTCGGGACGGCCGGATTCGAACCGACGACCTCAGCGTCCCGAACGCTGCGCGCTACCAAGCTGCGCTACGTCCCGATTTGGTTGGCAATGCTAGGCGTCACGTTGTAGGACGCCCACTCGCTGACTTGCCCTAAACGATC
>SMXW01000112.1 GCA_004356805.1 Acidobacteriota bacterium
GGGGTTGTGGCACAGATCAGACGTGGGCTGCAATACTTGGCGTCGTCCACAGCGAGAGGAGGCAGACATGGCCGAGCACCCTGTGGGGACGGTTAGCCACTACTACAGCAAACTCGAAGTTGCCGGCATCGAGCTGTCCGGCGAACTCGAGGTAGGCGACACGATCCACATTCTGGGGCACACCTCGGACTTCACTCAGACCGTCGCCTCGATCCAAATCGAACATGAGACAGTCGACTCGGCGAAGGCAGGTGACCCCATCGCCGTCAAAGTAGACGAACGGGTGCGTGTCCACGACCAGATTCTCCTGGTCACCCCCGACTGATCCCCAATGCGCTGGCGCTGGCCCACATCCAGGCGGGGATGATCGCCGAGTTCAGCGTCGAGGAGAAGCCCTGTCATGACCTGCACTATGCGTGGTCGGTGACGGTCGCCTCACCCGGCCATATGTGCTGCCGGCTTCCGATTCACCCTTTCACGACACCGAGGGGGCGGAGCCGGGCGACCTTTGCGGCAAGGTTGGCACGATCGCATACGTCGGCGACCTCGTCGACGTCCTTGTAGGCGTAGGGAGCCTCTTCGGAAAGGAGCTTGACCGACCCGGGACGAACCGAGATGCCCGCCTCCTCCAGCTGCCGTCGCACCTCCTGGCCGGATGCCCTTCCTTTCGCCTTCTTGCGGCTCATCAACCTCCCGGCACCGTGAGCGGCCGAGCCAAAGGCAGGGTTGTCCTTTTGTCCTTTCAGCACCCATGAAGCCGTTCCCATGCTGCCCGGCACGAACACAGGCTGACCAGACGATTGGAGATCAGGCGGGAGGTCGGGATGTCCTGGTCCAAACGCGCGGGTGGCACCTTTGCGGTGGACACAGAGGGACATCTCGCGACCATTGACCTGGTGAGACTCGATCTTTGCCAGGTTGTGGGCGACGTCGAACACCAGGTCCATGCCGGTTGCTTCTGGCGACAACTCGAAGGCTGCGGCAAAGGCGGCCCGGGCCTCGTGGGCGAGGATGTGGCGGTTGGCCCATCCGAAGTTGGCCGCGGCGGCCATGGCCCCGAGGTATTCCTCTCCCTCGGGCGACCTGACCGGGACACAGGCGAGTTGGCGATCCGGCACTTCGATGCCGTAGCGGTGCATGGCATCCCCCATGACCTGGAGCTGATCTGTGCAGGTCTGATGACCGAGACCTCTCGAGCCGCAGTGAATCATCACGACCACCATCCCCGAGGCGAGGCCAAAAGCTCGCGCCGCAGCATCGTCGAGGACCTCTTCGACTACTTGCACCTCGAGAAAATGGTTTCCCGCGCCAAGCGACCCAAGCTGGCGTTTGCCCCTCGTGATCGCCTTCTCGCTGATCGCCGACCGATCGGCGCCCTGTGAAGTGCCCCGTTCCTCACACCGATCGAGGTCACCGTCCCAGCCATAGCCACCCTCCAGCGCGGCGGCTGCGCCGGTGTGGAGAACCTCGGGAACCAGAGCGCCAGGGGCGATGGCTCCCTTGCCGATGCCGCGGGGGATACGTCGGTCCAGCTGAGACATGATGTCGTCACGGCGCGCGTTGAAGTCTGCTTCAGTGAACCGAGAAGCGATCAAACGGACACCACAGCAGATGTCGAAACCGACTCCCCCGGGAGAAACGACACCATCATCGACCGTTGTGGCCGCCACACCTCCGATGGGAAATCCGTAGCCCCAGTGAATGTCGGGCATGGCCAAGGACGAATCGACTATTCCGGGTAGATGGGCAACGTTGGCCACCTGGTCGGTGGCTCGATCTCGGAGCACAGACTCCATGAGGGCATCGGATGCGAATATTCGCCCCGGGACCAGCATCCCCCCTTGGCGGGGAATCTCCCAGACGAAGTCCGAGATACGCCTGATATCCATCCCTCTAGTCTGCCCACCAATCGGCGGCACCGCTTGGAGCCGAGCGCCCGAATTTCTTTTCTGAGGATCAGACATCGAGGCGAACCCTTCCGTCCCAACCCTGATCTGTTCCGCTCACGGCGATGTCGCCTGATGAGTGACCGTCTTGATCGGTGTCGTCCAACGCTAGATCTCCTGTGCTTCTGGGCCTGATGTCGCTTCAGTCGAGGCCAACATTCGGGTTCTCCGGCCGGGCGCTGGCGTTGCGGAAGAGGAAGTTCCTCATAAGTCCGAGGTTGTTTTACCGACCAGAAACAGGCACGAAATCTTTCGGTCTTACGTTGCGAACCATGGACGTAACCCTGGTTCGGTGGCCAGCCGACGAAGCGAAGCGACTAAAGCTGGCCGACCGGAGCCGGCCCCGCTTGCTGATCGTCGACTCGAAGGCCAAGCCGCCCGCCTCCACTGACATTCTGGAGGACTGGGTACGGCTCCCGGTCTCCGCTGCCGATGCTAAGGCTCGGGTCAGGAGGCTCGAAGCGCGGGTAAATGAGCTGACGCCTCACATTCCGTTTCTCGACAGCGCTGGAGCCGTGGAGTACCGATCAGCCCGAGTTGGGCTATCGCCGCTTCAAGCCCGTCTAATGACGCCACTGATCGATCGGTCCGACACGGTGGCGAATCGCCAGACCCTGACCCAAGTGGGTTGGCCCGACGGGGCCTTGCGCCCCAACACTCTCGACGTCCACATGATGCGGCTCAGGCGTCGATTGGAATCGCTCGGGCTACAAATACGAACCGTGCGTTCCCGAGGGTTCCTTCTCGCCGACGCCGATTCCGACTTCTGAACTCGGCCAAGACTGGTGGGCCATCTCGCGACGGCAGGCCTTTTTCCTTTCGGGTCCAACCGCTGACACAACCGGGCCCGGCACAGCCGATGATGTCAGATTTCTGTCAGGAAGACGTGTCCGCCCCGAAACAGTTGGCTCACGGACTCGAAATCTGACATTCGTACTTTCTGGCCATCACAAAAAGACCTGAACTCCTGTCACGTCCCAAGCGACGTGGGAGGCGAACCAAGGAGAGTGAAGTGAAGAGGAAACTACTAACCGGAGGTGTCCTCGGGGCCGTACTCGTGGTGGTGATGGCGAGCCCTGCACTGGCGCAGGAGGAACTCGCACCGGCGTCGCAGTTCGTACTCGACAACCTGTGGATCTTCATCGCCGGCGTCCTGGTGTATTTCATGCAAGCCGGGTTTGCCCTAGTGGAGGCCGGCCTGACACGGTCCAAGAACGTCTCCAACATCATGATGAAGAATCTGATGGACATGTCAGCCGGCGTCCTGGCGTTTGCTCTCGTCGGATTCGGCATCGCGTTCGGTGGTGGCGAGTTGCTCGGCGGGTGGTTCGGCTTCGACATCGGCATCGCCGGCGTGGAGCAGACAACTGGCGACGGGTTGCTGCCGTCGACGTTCTTCTTCTTCCAAGCCGCTTTCGCCGCCACCGCCGCCACCATCGTTTCTGGCGCCATGGCCGAACGGACGAAGTTCCGGAGCTACTTCGTTTACAGCTTCTTCATCACCGCCCTGATCTACCCGGTCGTGTTGCGGTGGACTTGGGGAGGTGGCTGGCTGGCTCAGCTTGAATTCCCGTTCTCGGACTTCGCCGGCTCGACCATCGTCCATGCGACCGGTGGTTGGGCCGCCATGATGGGCGCGATAATCCTCGGCCCCCGGCTCGGTCGGTACGGCAAGGACGGCCGACCTCGGGCCATTCCCGGCCATTCGATCCCCTTCGTGGTCCTCGGTGTGATGATCCTGTTCATCGGCTGGTTTGGTTTCAATCCGGGGTCCGAGCTCGCTGCGAACGTGTTCGTGATGCAGATTGCTCTGAAGACTCTGCTGGCGGCAACGGCAGGCTCCGTGGCCGCGATGATCCTCAACTGGAGCTTGGATGGCAAGCCGGATGTATCGATAGCGGCCAATGGCCTTCTGGCCGGCCTTGTCGCCATCACCGCTCCAGTGGGCGCCGTTGAGACATGGGCGGCACCCGTTATCGGGGCCATCGGCGGGCTAATCGTGGTGTTCTCGGTTCGGCTGTTTGATCGGCTGAAGGTCGACGACCCGGTCGGAGCCATCTCGGTGCACGCGGTGGCGGGTACTTTCGGCACACTCTCGATTGCCTTGTTCGCCAGGTACGACGACGCTTTCCTGGGCCGGGAAAACGCCGGGCTCTTCTACGGGGGCGGCCTCGATCAGCTCGGGACACAGCTGCTGTTCGTAATCGTCCACTTCATCTTCGTGACAACCACCGCCGGTGCGCTGTTCCTCGCGATCAGGGCGACCCTGGGCTTGAGGGTCAGCGAAGAAGAAGAACTGATAGGTCTCGACGTGATGGAACACGGCTCGCCCGGTTACGGGCACGACCCGGGTATACCAGGAACCAGCTCGGTCGGTGCTGAAAGCTCTGACCGGTTGGCTCGGTCCTGATCGAAGGGAGACGCCATGTTGCAGCTAGTGACAGCCGTCATACAACCGCGCCGGCTCGAGACCGTGAAGGACGCGCTCAAAGACGCCGGCGTGGCCGGGATGACAGTGACAGAGGCCCGCGGCTTCGGCCGCCAGGGTGGCCACACCGAGACCTACCGGGGTGCCGAATACGAGGTGGAATTCGTTCCCAAGGTGAAGATCGAGATCCTCTGCGGCGACGAGGACGCTGACCGGATTGCGGACGCCATCGTCTCCGCAGCCAGATCTGGCGAGATCGGCGACGGCAAGATCTGGGTGGCGCCCGTGTCCCGAGCGATCCGCATCCGCACCGGGGAAGTGGGAACAGAAGCCGTGTAGGTGTTTTGTGTAGCGACTACGCGACAGCCTCTCATGAGTGAGGTTGAGAATGCGGTTCCTTCATCGGCCCCGCCCGCAGGGACGGGCCGCTCTTGTTGTGTCACCGACACCCGGATCGAACCTAATACCCGGACGTCTGGGACTTTTCCGGCGGGCACATCGACAACGGCGAGTCGATGGCCGCTGCCCTCGTCAGGGAACTCGGCGAAGAACTCGACATCCAGATCGAGGTACCCGACGGACCTCCCTGATTAACACTTCGGCCACGATTTCGAGCGCACCTTCCCGCTAGGTCTTAAGTCCGCGCTGTTCTCTTGCTCGGTTTATCGAAACGAGCTTCACCGGCGATGCTCCGAATAGTCACGTCTTTGACAGATCCCGATGATGGGACCGAACTTCTGCGTTCGCCACAAGTATCAGCACACAGCCTTTCACCAATGGAAACGATATGAATGCTCAAAGGACACCTGTCCCTACCACACCGTCCGGCTGTCATGCCGGATGGCCCGCAACCCGACGCGGTCGACGGCCTAGCGGCGCACCGCACCAAGCGAAACGGCGATCCACGACATGATCGAGGGACCGTTCGCGATCGCTTTCGGTGCCGGTTTGGTGGCAACGATGAACCCATGTGGGTTCGCGATGCTTCCTGCCTACTTGTCTTACTTCATGGGCCTGAACGACGACAAGGAGGCGAACCGGGCGACCTCCCTTCGCCGTGCCCTCGTCATCGGCGGCGTCATGTCGGGGGCTTTCCTCCTGGTGTTTGGCCTATTCGGGCTGGTGATCACGGCCGGTTTCCGAACGGTCATCGACTGGATCCCCTACATCGCACTGGGCATCGGTGGTCTCATCGTCGTGCTCGGTGTGGCGATGCTCTTTGGATATGAACTGACCGTCACGTTGCCTAAGGCGAAGAGGGGCAAGAAGGGCCAGGGTCTGCGGGGTGTATTCGGGTTCGGACTCTCCTACGGCGTTGCTTCCCTCTCGTGCACCCTCCCGGTCTTCCTGGCAGTGGTTGCCACCCAACTCACGACAGCGAGCTTCGTCTCAGGGGTCGCCACGTTCGTCGTCTACGGATTCGGGATGTCCATCATGCTCGTCGGTGTCACGGTCGCGTTGGCGCTTGGCAAGCAGTCGCTGGTGAAGAGGCTGCGAAGCTCGGCTCGTTACATCAACCGCGTCTCGGGCGCCGTCCTCGTGATCGCCGGCAGTTACATCGTGTGGTTCTGGGGTACCAACCTGAGCCAGGGCGCCGGCGCTCTGGGCGATCAGGGGGCCTTCCGATTCGTCGAGACCCTGTCACAACGGGCGACAGAGATCTTTGGGCAGAACGCCCTGCTGTGGGGAGTCATCCTCGTGGCCGTCATCGCTGCGGTAGTCGTGTATGCATTCAGGGGCTCCGACGGCAAAGGAGAAGGCACGGTAGAGACCAGTGGGGCCCGCAGGCGAGGGACTCGCATCATCGCCGCTTCCTTAGCCGCCCTGGTATTGGCTTCTGCGGCCGGAGTGGTGCTCCTTCGCGACGTGCTGGGAAGTTCAGATCCAGATACCGGTGCCGTCGCCACCGCTGTAGCGCCGCGCGGTCCTCGTGCGCCCTCGTTGGCCTTCCCGCTATTCGACGGGTCCACGGCAACCTTCGCCGCCTATGAAGGGACGCCACTCGTTGTGAACTTCTGGGCATCGTGGTGTCCATCGTGTGTTGCTGAGCTGTCGGCCGCCATAC
>SMXW01000113.1 GCA_004356805.1 Acidobacteriota bacterium
ACCTGAACCGGAACCGGAGGTCAAACCGGAACCGGAGGTCAAACCGGAACCGGAGGTCAAACCGGAACCGGAGGTCAAACCGGAACCGGAGGTCAAACCGGAACCGGAGGTCGAACCGGAACCGGAGGTCGAACCGGAACCGGAGGTCGAACCGGAACCGGAGGTCGAACCGGAACCGGAGGTCAAACCGGAACCGGAGGTCAAACCGGAACCGGAGGTCGAACCGGAGGTCGAACCGGAGGTCGAACCGGAGGCGTCATCAGACGATGAGTTGAACTCCCTCTTTGCCTCCCTTCGTGGTGATGAGGTCCCAGGGGGCGCGCCGCCGGTCAGTGAGAAAGTGGAGTCCCACGATGCGACTGAATCCGTTGTGGGCAAGGATTGGTTGGGTGAGAGGGATGCGCGGCTGCTCCCGATCACCAACAGGGCCCTGCGCGGGACAAAAAAGGCCATCGCCGATCTGCAGAACATTGCCCTTGACAGCCTGAGAACAGATGAGGATTGGCGTCCTGATTCTGCAGACATAGTCGTTTCGGTTCGGGCGGATTTGATAGCTGTTTGGGCTGAGAGTTTCGCCGCCGGCCACGGCGTGGCCGAGGAGATGACCGGGTCAAAACTGAAACGGCCGCCAACCCCTCAGTCGAACGCAGCCAAGGAGTTTGCATCGTCGTTGGGCGACGCCGTCTCGGGTGCCCTTGATGAAGCTGGCGACGGACAGCGGGAACGTCAGTCTGCGGCATCTCGCGTCTTCCGGGTATGGCGGACCGACGAAGCCGAGCGTCGCATTAGAGAGGTCGCTATCCACGCCTACGAGCAGGGCATCGAAATCTCGGTAGCGGCTGGCTGACGGCTTGGTTGGGGCGGTTAGTCCGAGCGACTCTTAGACTCGGCACCGATGTTCACCAGGGTCCCATCGAACTACCGGCCTAAAGGACGACGCCGTCCCGTGATGGTGGTCTTGGCTATCGCTGCGGGGTTTTACCTTCTGCTGACAGCCGCCGGGACCTTGTGGACCGACTTCCTTTGGTTCGATTCGCTCGGCTTTCGCAGCATCTGGCTTCGGAACTGGGGCCTCTCGATTCTGCTTGGTATCGTCGGAATTGGATTCGCCTTTCTGGTCCTGTGGGTCAATCTTCGGCTCGTTGATCGTTTCTCGTCGGGTTGGGCGCCTTTCGATTTGTCCGAAGAAGAAGAATTCATCGAGCGATTTCGGGAGTGGATTGAGCCCAGGATTCGCCAGATCCGGATGCTGGTCACGGCCGGGCTTTCGCTGATTCTTGGGCTGACGGTCGCCACCTGGCGAGACGAAGTCTTCCTTTTCATGAACAACCAGCAGTTCGGAACCCCAGATCCGATATTCGGTATCGATCTCGGCTTCTACGTCTTCAGACTCCCGCTTTGGGAGTCGGCATTCGATTGGATCTTCAATGTTCTTGTTCTGGCCACGGTCGTGGTTGCCATTGCCCTGTACCTGAATGGAGGGATCCGTTTCGATGGTCGACGGCTGTCGACCACACGCGGGGCCAAGATCCACATCTCAGTGATGTTCGCACTGATAGCTCTGGTGCGGGCGGCCTCGTATCGACTCGACACTTTCGAACTCCTGTTCTCGAACAACGCCGAACCGAAGTTCTTTGGACCGGGCTTCACCGACATAAACGCCCGTTTGCCTGCGCTCAGACTGCTCTTCTTGATTGCCCTGATCGCCGCGGTCTTGTTCATCGTCAACATCTTCAGACGGGGGTGGTCGCTCGCCGGGGTGTCGGTGGCCTCCTGGATCGTGGTGGCGATTGTGGCCGGTGCCATCTACCCGGCCATCATTCAGAGGTTCAGCGTCACACCCAACCAACTCGAGAAGGAGATGCCATTCATCTCCAACAATCTGGAGATGACGCGAGAGGCATATCAACTGAGCAACGTGGAGGTGCGGAATTTCGCCGCCTCCGACGATCTCACTGCGACTGACATCGAGAACAACTCGTTGACCATTGACAACCTTCGTATCTGGAGCACGTCTGTCCTTCCGAGGACCTATCAGAACTTTCAGGAACTGGAGCCGTACTACTCCTTGAGCAAGGTCGACACCGATCGATACCTGACAGACGGCGTACCAAAACAGGTGATGGTCGCCGTTCGTGAGCTAGAAGAGGTCAACCTTCCGAGGGACGACTGGCAGAACACCCGGCTCTTCTACACACACGGCTTCGGAGCGGTCGTGAATGCCGCCAACGTCGTCCAGCCCGATGGTCAGCCCAGTTTCCTTCTCAAGGATGTGCCGCCCGTTGCCTCGGTCCCGAGCCTGGAGCTGACGGAGCCCCGGGTCTACTTCGGCGAGACCTACCAGCCAGGTCGGCCGGTGATCGTCAAGACTGGTGTCGCCCCCCAAGAGATTGACATTCCCCTGCCGGAGGGGACGCAATACAACGAGTATGACGGTGAAGCCGGCGTCGTCATCGGCAACATCTGGAGACGAATCGCCTTTGCCTTCCGATATCGGGATCTCAACCTTCTCATCTCGAGCCAGCTCCGAGAGGACAGTCGGGTGCTTGTAGAGCGAAACGTGCATGAAATCGTCACGAACGTCGCGCCCTTCCTCACCGCCGACGCCGACCCCTATCCGGTGATTCTCGACGGCAGGATTTTGTGGATACTCGATATGTACACGACCACTTCTTTCTATCCCTACTCCCAGCCCGTCAATACTCAGGCCCTTGCCCGGCTCACCGTTGCGTCGGAGGTTCGACGGGGAACCAACTACATTCGCAACTCGGTCAAGGCCGTGATCGATGCCGACAACGGCGACGTCACCTTCTACCTGTGGGACCCGAGCGACCCGGTGGCGAAGGCATGGGCAAGCACCTACCCCAGCCTCTTCACAGATCGCGATTCGATACCGGAAGGTCTCGAAGAGCACCTCCGATACCCTCAGGACCTTTTCCGACTGCAGAGTGGGATCTATCTCGAGTACCACGTCACGGAGGTGAATCAGTTGTTCTCCGGCAACAACGCCTGGTCGTTTCCCGGAGATCCGTCGACGATTACGAGGTCCGGATCGGAAAGCCTCAGGGGTGACGGCCGTGACCTCGCAGACAATTCGGTGAGCCCTCTCGCCGAAGTGCTGCCCTACTACATCTTGACGAAGCTTCCAGGCGAGGAGGAACTGTCATATCTACTCCTCCAGCCCTTCAGCCCACGTGCGAAACGCAACATGGTGGGGTTCCTTGTGGCCGATTCCACGCCTGGGCAATACGGACGGCTCATCGACTTCCGGATGCCGCAGGGCGAGCTGGTTGACGGCACCGAACAGGTCGGTCAACGAATCGAGCAGGATGCGGATATCTCAGTAACGCTCAGCCTCTGGCGTGGCGACGGATCGAAGGTCATAAAGGGTGATCTGTTCGTGGTCCCGATCGAAGAGTCGGTCCTTTACTTCCAGCCGATTTACCTGGAGGAAGAAGGGGGAGCTTTCCCCGAGTTTCGACGGGTCGCCGTGGTTTTTGGGGACCGCGTGGAGTGGGCCGACTCACTCGATGGCGCTCTGGAGCTGGTGTTTGGAACCGCAGACGTCGAGGGCGATGAGCCCGCCGCCCCACCAGATACTGGCGATGATTCCACACTCGAGGAGTTGATCGCCGAGGCCGACGCTGCCTTCGCTAACGCAAACTCTGCCCTCCAGCGCGGCGATTTGGCCGGATATCAGAGGTGGGTTGACGAGGCAGAGCGCATCCTTCAGGAGATGGCGGCGCTGGTGAACGAAACCACTGACGCCTCGGCCCTGCACCTCGGATGACCTTCTCTGAGGGTGGGGGCATGGCCTAGGCTGGGTAGGAATCAAGGAGAAAAAAGGCTTTTGGCAAAGGACACAGAGGAATACGTTCGGATGCGGGGAACCGTGGTGAAGATGCTCCCCGACTCCACATTTGAGGTTGAACTGGATAGTGGCTTCCAGCTGCTCGCCAAACCCTCCGGTCGCATGCGTCGCGGCCGTGGCATCAGGGTGCTCCCCGGCGACAGTGTTGACGTCGAGGTTTCGACCTACGATCCCACACGGGGTCGCATCGTCTGGCGCTACCGCTAGACGAGGACACCCCGCGTGCCGGCTCCCTCCCCGAGGGGGTTTTCTTGTGCCCTTCCCACATCACCGACGGCGTAGCCTCGAAGTGTGGAGATCGCACGGATCATTCTGAGAGTTTCGGATATGGGTGAGTCCTTGCGTTTTTGGACGGAGAAGGTCGGACCTTGCTGTCATATCGCGAAGTGGATCGTTGGTGTTCCTCGACGGCGGCACCCTCCAGCTCGCTCTGCATCAGGTGGATGGACGGGTCAGCGACGAGTCGCTGACTGAGATCGTTTTTGAAGTCGATGACGTGGTGATCCGCCATGCTGAGTTGGTGGGTTTGGGTGTGCCATTCGAAGTGGAATTGCGTCCAGTGACAACCGATGGCCAGCGAAGCCTTCTCGCCGCTCACTTCCGTGATCCTGACGGGCACCTCGTCCAGTCTGACCGGCTGGGTAGAGACGAGCTAGGACCCTGATCTTGCATCTTGCGTACCAACGTCTGGGTCGTACAATTGGTGTTTCCCACCGACGCGGGGTGGAGCAGTCTGGTAGCTCGTCGGGCTCATAACCCGAAGGTCGCGGGTTCAAATCCCGCCCCCGCTACTGAGAAACCCCATGCACCGCAAGGGGTTATTATGTGCTAGCTAATAATGACAAATAAGGGGAGGAATCGCACACAGCTGGATATACAGAGCTTGGTTACAGTTGTGGGGCAGCGCCTCCCTCAACCCAGACATTGTTTCCGCAGCCAGGATGTGATCACAAGAGGCAGCGAAAAGCCTTGACTTGTAAGAGAAACAAGACGATTCGATCTGTTCTCAAGCCCGTGTTATGGCTACTCCGAGGGCGGGAGACGCCAGGGCGGGTCCCCCCCCGATCTGACACCGACCGGGTGGTGGACGTGCCGCTGCCCAGCCCAACCTGGTGGACCGACGCCGTAATCGACTGGCAGTCAGCGATCTGACCCGGCCCCGGATTCAACGGGGACAACCGACCTTGATCCGGCCGTTCTGAACGCGTCCAGAGTTTTGATCAGCTCTGCTCCGAAGAGGAGGATCTGAGCCGAGTAGTAGATCCAGGCTAGGAGAAGGAAAACGGCTCCGGCCACCGACGTCGCCGTGACCTGGGCGACACT
>SMXW01000114.1 GCA_004356805.1 Acidobacteriota bacterium
AACGGTCTCTTTGTCATTCGCTTCCGAAGGTTGGAGAGAGCCACGGTGAGGTCCTCTTGGACATTTTCGGTGATGCTGATTGGCAGGTGGTGAGTCACGATTCGGTCGATGGTGTCGAGAAGCAGGGTGTGCTGGTCGGGCTAGTGTCGGTAGATGGTCGAGCGGGCTATGCCGGTGTGTTCGGAGACGCGCAGCGCGGTTACCGCTTCGGCGCCTTCGTCGAGCAGCAAGCTGACTGCTGCCCGAAACACGATTTCGCGGATCCGTGTTGTGCGTGGATTCTCCCCCGCGGTTCTCTTTGGCTGGTTGGGGTTGTTGGCCATGTGTGGGGTCTCCGCCTGAAAGTATGGACGCAGCGCCTTGGACCATACGAGGACAAATTGTAGCGTAAGGGTCACTCTGTCCTTGACTCCCTGAAGTGTAGGGAACCGCAAACACATGGGCAGCCTCATGAGACGAGTTCGCACCGTCAGCACGTCGGTTAGGCTCGTGTTCGATCCGGATCTGACCGACATCTCGGCTGGAGAGCGACATGTCCTTGCTAAGGCTGTTTGGCACCTTGGCGGTGCTGAGTGTGATGGTGCTCGCAGGAGCGTGCGGGAACGGCAGTGAGTTGAAAGCCGACGCCGGTGCCGACTTGTCGATCAGGGTGGGAGATCCCCCTACCTTCGATGGTTGCGGGTCCAGCGGCCAGATTCGGAACTACAAATGGGTCATCATCGAGGCACCGGACCTGATGCTCGGCGACGCCGGCAAGGTCATCCGCGAAGTCGAATCGTCCTGTTCCTTCACGCTCGACGCGACGATGGAAATCCAGGAGGTGGGCATTTGGGTCGTCGAGCTGACTGTCAGCGACGACGATGGAAACACGAGCGACGACACGGTCACGATGGAAGTCTCTCCGTAGGGCCACCTAGCGTTTCCACCCATGGCGAGCAATCACACGGAGGATGTGGTAACCAGCCAAGACCGACCCTTTCCAGGTCCCGCTCACCTTGGAACGCCCGGCTTTCCGAGTCGACCAAGTCACCGGAACTTCGACAATGCGCCCCCCGCAACGAACACCTTTGATGGTCATCTCGGTAGGCCAACCGAATGTCATCTCCTGCATATCCAGACGTTTGAACAGTGTCGAGCGGATTGCTCGGTACGGTCCGAGGTCGGTGACCGGAAGCCCGGACATCCGCCGCATGATCGCCGCCGTCAGCCGGTTGCCGAAGCGCTGGTGAGGGAGCATCGCTCCTGCTGCTATGCGCCCAAGGACTCGCGACCCCAACACGAGGTCCGCTGTGTTGTCCAGCAGCGGCTGCAGCAGGGCGGGCATCTCGTCGGGCGCTGAGCTGTGGTCACCGTCGATGAACACCAGCACATCGGCGCCTCGCGCCAATGCCGCCGCTGACCCGGCCGCACAGGCATAGCCATAACCGCGACGAGGCTCCGATACTACGACCGCGCCTGCCGCAGAGGCGCGCGCTGCTGTCTCGTCTGACGACCCGTTGTCGACAACAATCACACATTCCACAGGTTGGAGCCTGATCGCCTCGACGAGCGACTCGATGTTTTCTCCCTCGTCGAGCGCCGGCACGATCACAACGGTCGCCAAGCTGTCGGACACCCTCAATCGCTCCTGTCGCCTCGCTCGAAGAACCGACTGGTGTGACTCGCCAGGGGGGAACCGGAGCGAATCTCCGCCTCGAGCCGCTCCAAGTCCTCCGGCTCGTCTACGTCATACCACCTGGGCAGCAGTGCCACGCGAACGCCATCGCTTTTTGCGAGATCGAGGGTATCGGCGAGGACCCGGGACGTGGACATCTGCACCGGACGGACCAGCCGTGGGTAGGGGCGCTTCCAAGCGATCAGGTGATAGCCGCCATCTTCGGACGGGCCGAGCACCATGTCCACGGCTTCGTCCGCAAGCAGATCGAATGCTTTTGTGACGTGCCACGCGGGGAGCGTTGGGACGTCGCTTCCGATGGCCGCCACATGATCGAAGCCTGCGGTGAGGCAATGGGTGAGGACGTGGTCGAGGCGCTCCCCGAGGGTCTCGCCGACCTGCGTCACATGGGATATGTCAGGGGCGACGCGACGAAAATAGGCGTCTGCTTGAACGGGCAACACCGCAACGAAGCTCTTGACATCCGAAAGCGACCGAGCCAGGTCCAGCGTGTCCAGAAGAAAGCATTCGTAGAGTCTGGCGGCCTCGTCCGGACTGAGGCGAGGCACAAGGCGCTGCTTCGTCACACCGGGCTCGGGCCGTTTGGCCATCACGATCAGAGCACGCCGTAGTCGTCTCATACCTCGAAACCGGGTGCGTATCGGAGATGTCGGATTGGGTGCCGCCTATTCGGCACCCGCCGCCGCCCATTGGGATCGTTCCAGTCGAAGCTGCTCGGCGCGGCCCCTTCGATTGCGGAACACGGCGATGGACTCTGCTGCTGTCACCGCGGCCACCGTAAGCAGACCCACTCCGAACAGTGTCGCGTAAAGCATGATTCCCCAGGTCCCGGCATTGAAGGCCAGCCAGGCCGTCGCCAGGCTGTAGAACCCGAGCGCCAGCTCGAAGAAAACGATCGGGTCGAAACGGAGCTGGTAGCGCTGCTTCATCCAATTTGTCGGGCTCGTCGTGGTCTCACGGATCCCGAACTTGGCGGTGCGCTCGAATTCAACGGTGCGGCAACCGACGATACCCGCTGCGGCTCGAACCGTGTTCAGCATCAATCCCGATCCAAGGATGGTGACCACCAGGATCCGGGGAAGATCACGCCACCACGCCCGACCGAGCTGGCGTTGCCCTGTCGCAAAGAAAATCCCTGGCGCCAGCGAAGTCATCGCAAAGAGATACGCAAACCCAAACAAGGTGCTGAACCTCGCGTACTCGAGGGACAAAGCCACCACAAGTGGATAGACGAGTGTCAAGGCGAACAGAAGGAGGTGAACGCTGTATCCGAGCAGGTGGGCGGACGCCTGCGCCTTGATCGCGGGGCGAGCGTCCGATCGCCAGACCTGAGGAAGCAACTTGATCGCACACTCGAGGGAACCTCTCGCCCAGCGATGTTGCTGACGTCGAAACCCGGCGAAGTGGGCGGGTAGCTCGGCCGGGGCCACCAGGTCGCCAACATAGCGCCCCCGCCACCCCTTGAGATGAGCGCGATAGGACAAGTCGAGGTCCTCGGTCAGGGTGTCGGCGGTCCAACCACCGGCGTCTTCGATCGCAATACGGCGCCATATGCCGGCGGTACCGTTGAAGTTGAACCAGTACCCGCGGAGGCCCCTGGCGGGCTGCTCAACCATGAAATGGGCATCGATCGCCAGCGACTGCACTCTGGTGACCCATGAGTAATCACCGTTGAGGTGGCCCCAGCGGCCCTGAACGAAGGCCACGTCCGGTGATGTGAAATGTGTGATGGCTCTGGTCAGGAAATCAGGCTCCGGGACGAAGTCCGCGTCGAAGATTGCGATGAATTCACCAGTGGCGCTCTTCAGTCCCTCGCGAAGGGCACCCGCCTTGAACCCCGAGCGATCGCGGCGGCGAATGTGGACGATATCGGTGCCCTGCGCCCGGGCCTGACCCACAGACTCGGCGACGATGGCCGAAGTCTCGTCTGTGGAGTCGTCGAGAACCTGAATCTGGAGCAGGTCGTTCGGATAGTCGAGTCGGCATGCGGCCTCGATGATGCGAGCCGAGACATAGAGCTCATTGAAAATGGGCAGCTGAACCGTGATACGTGGAAGCGAACTGCCGGGCGCGGTGTGCTCTTCGCGCGGTTTTCCGTTGTGCCAGGCCAGGATCGAGAAGTAGATGAAATTCGCTCCAAACGCAAACAAAGCCGCCGAGGCGAGAAGGTATATGACTCCTCCTGCGATGAGGATCAGGTTCACCGCTGTCCCTTCACCACAACAGGTTGTACGGAGAGTCTCCGCGAGTGCGTGCTAGCCACGCATCCACACCGAGCCTTCTACCTCCATAGCCCACGAACACCGCGATCGCCGTTACGACCAGGAGCACATAGGTCCAGATCCATTCCTGGCCCCCAAAGTACCCGAGGAAGAGGTTGAAGAAAAAGAGCACGGCGATGAGGCTGAAGAGACGGGTCAGACCTCCAACGAGCAAACCCACCCCCATCAGCAGCTCGACGACGAGCTGAAAGCCGCCGTAAACCCCGGCAACCGGTATCACAGCTGCATCAAGAAAGGACTTGTACGCAGTCAGACTGCTGCCGTTCCCATTCTCTGAGTCGAAGAGCGAGTCGAGGAATGAAGTGAGTCCCTCCGCTGTGTACAGACCCTTGTCGAGATTCTCCAACCACGTCACGAGGATGATCACGCCGAGCGTGATTCTGAGGATTGTCGCGCCAGTCGAGCCGCGTGTGCCGGAGTCGATTGTGAGCCCTCCTTCCATTGCCGAGTATGACGTTAGAGGGGCGCTCCTGTCACGTGAGCCGGCTTTGCCACGAGGACGCGGCACCCCTCGATCGAAGCCATCCGTCCACCCCCCACACTCGCCCGGCGGCCCCAGTCAGGAAAATGGTGTGCCACATCGCGAGCATCAGGTATGACCAAACCCACTCTCCGGGGACTTCGAGCAGCCCGATGCCGAGGTTGATCGACATCAATAACCCGACGAGTGCGCCGAGTCTCGTCCAGGTCCCGGTTAGCAGCGACAGCCCGACCGATAGCTCTGTGACAAACAGCAACCAGGCGAACAACGTGAAGTTCGGGATCACCAACGACGAGATGAGGTCTCCGTAAAGCTCGAATGTGGCGTGTTCGACTTCGAGATCGAGCCACTCGCGGAGCCCACGCCCGGAGTTCGGACGGAAGTCGGGCGGCAACTTCCAGCGCAGGGACGTCAACCAGAGGACGCCGATCAGTATTCGGCTGACAGCGATCGCTCGCAGCAGGACGCGGTCATGCGGTTCCGGCCGGTCGGACGTGTTGGAGTCGGTGCCGTTGAGCATGCCGATGTCAGTGCCTACCTCTCACGGCGCTCGTCACCGGGAATCAGGTTGGAACCGGCGAAAAACCGAGCGACGTCGGCGTCAGCGGGTCGCTCGAAGAATTCCAACGGCGAGCCGACCTGGCGGATCCGACCGTCGATCATCAACGCAATACGATCTGCCATTGCGACGGCTTCGAGCTGGTCGTGGGTCACCAGCACGGTCGTAATCCCTATTTCGCGCTGGAGATGGGTGATGGTGTCTCTCATCTCGGCCCGGAGCGCAGGTTCCAGGCTGCTGAGGGGCTCGTCGAGCAGCAGCAGCTCGGGGCGGACGACGAGAGCGCGAGCCAACGCCACCCGCTGCTTTTGCCCGCCACTCAACTCGTCGGGCCATCGATCCTCGAAGCCGGAGAGCTGCACGGCAGCGAGTGCATCGCCGACCCGTGTTTGCCGATCCTGTCGATCTGTCTTTCGCATACGGAGCCCGAATTCGATGTTCTCGCCTACCGTTCGAAAAGGAAAAAGAGTGTTCTGCTGGAACACCATGACGACTCCTCGCCGCTCCGGGGGGACGTCCAGCATCGTCTGGCCGTCGAACAGAACATCTCCGGCGGCCGGGCGAATAAGGCCGGCGATGAGGCGCAGAGTGGTGGTCTTTCCGCTGCCTGAAGGACCGAGCAGCACCATCAGCTCGCCGTGGGCGACGGTGAGATCGAGACCGGCCACGGCGCGAACGCCGTTCCCGTAGGTCATCTCGAGGTTTTCCAGGGCCAGCGTCGTCATTGGAGACGGATGCGGCGTCGGTTGGATCCGTCGGCCGGTTTGCGTGGGCAAACCCATGTCCCGCTGTTACCACCGGCTAGACGCTGCGTTGGAATCATGGCCAAATCTCCATCTCTCCACCGAGCGGCAGGTCGATGATCCGGTCAGGCCCGGTAAACCAACGGTCGTAGATCATGGCATATGTACCGTCTTGCCAAATTCCCTGGAGAGCAAAATTGACCTGGTCCCGCCACGACGAATCGTCGGCCGGCAGCCCGATCCCGAACTGCACGCGATTGTGACCACCGGGCAGAAGCGCCAGACCAGGGTCCCCGGCGGCCAGGGAGAGCAACGTGATGTTGTCCTCTGAATAACCCTCGACAGCGCCGTCGCGAAGGGCCTGCATGGCGGCGAGCTTGTCGTCGAACTCAACAATCTCAGGAGCTTCTCCTCCGCGTTCGGCGACATATGCCCGCCACGAGGGAATCGCCGA
>SMXW01000115.1 GCA_004356805.1 Acidobacteriota bacterium
ATAAACTCGTTATCCCCACCAACCCGCTCCGACAACACCTTGGTAATCGCAGCAGTCAACGTCGTCTTCCCATGATCAATATGACCAATCGTCCCCACATTCACATGCGGCTTGGTACGCTCAAACTTCGCCTTCGCCATCTCTCCGCTCCTCTAATCTCTTTCCTAAGTCGTCCGTCTTCAGCCCTCAGGATTCACCACGCCGATGCGCCACGATTTCCTCGGCGATCGACTCAGGCACGTCCTGATATGAATTGAATTGCATTGAGTAAGTGGCTCGCCCCTGCGTCTTGGAACGCAGGTCGGTGGCGTAACCGAACATCTCCGACATGGGGACCTGGGCACTTATGACCTGGCTGTTTCCTCGTTGGGTCATCCCCTCGACCTTGCCACGACGACCATTGAGGTCGCCTATGACGTCACCCATGTACTCCTCGGGAGTCGTCACCTCGACGTCCATCACAGGCTCGAGCAGCTTGACGCCGGCCCTGCGGGCCGCGTCTTGGAGGACCATTGACCCAGCAATCTTGAAGGCCATTTCCGACGAGTCGACATCGTGGAATGAACCATCGGTGAGGATGGCCCGGACGTCGACCAGCGGGTAGCCGGCGAGGATTCCCTGGTCGAGGGCGGCTTCGATTCCGGAGTCGACCGACGGAATGAACTCGCGGGGGACCTTGCCTCCCTTGATCTTGTCGACGAACTCGTAACCGCCCCCGGGGCCGGTGGGCTCCAGGTTGATGACCACATGGGCGTACTGACCCCTGCCACCAGTTTGTTTGATGTGTCTGTAAGTAACCTTGTCGATGCCCTTGCGAATCGTCTCGCGGTAGGCAACCTGTGGTTTGCCCACGGTGGCATCGACCTTGAACTCGCGGAGAAGGCGATCCACCAACACTTCGAGGTGGAGTTCCCCCATTCCCGAAATGATCGTCTGCCCGGTCTCTTCGTCGGATCGGACCAGAAAAGTGGGGTCCTCCTCCGAGAGACGGTGAAGCGACGATGAGAGTCTTTCTTCGTCCGACCTCGTCTTGGGTTCGATGGCCACCGAGATCACCGGCGCCGGAAACTCCATCGACTCGAGCTGGATCGGAAAGTCGACAGCGGTGAGGGTGTCGCCTGTGGTGGTGTCCTTGAAGCCGATTCCGGCGACGATGTCACCGGCAAAGATGTCTTCGATGTCCTCACGGCTGTTGGCGTGCATCCGGAGGAGACGACCGATGCGCTCTTTCTTGCCCGTCGTGGAGTTCAGCACGGTGTCACCCTTGGACATATGACCGGAGTAGACCCGGAAGTAGGTGAGCTTTCCGACGTGGGGGTCGGTCATGATCTTGAAAGCGAGGGCGCTGAACGGTTCGGCGTCATTGAGGTTTCGCACTATCTCGACTTCCTCGTCGCCCGGTTTGAAACCGACGATGGCGGACAGATCGGACGGACTGGGAAGGTAGGCAACGATGGCATCGAGGAGAAGTTGGACGCCCTTGTTCTTGAAGGCTGATCCGCCGAAGACTGGTGTGAAGTCGCCGGCAAGAGTTCCGACGCGCACACCGGCCTGAATTTCCTTCGTGGTCAAATCACCATTTTCGAGATACGCCTCGAGAAGTTCCTCGGAGGTCTCTGCGACCTTCTCGAGCAAGAGCTCGCGGTACTCGGCGGCCTTGTCCACCAGGTCGGCAGGGATGTCAATGGTGTCCCAGTGCTTCCCATCATCGCCCTTCCAGACATTCGCTTTCATCTCCACAAGGTCGACGAGGCCAACGAAATCGGCCTCGACTCCGATGGGTAGCTGCATGACGAGGGGTTTGCCATCGAGTCTCTCGACGATGGAGTCGACGCCGAAGAAGAAGTCGGCACCGGTGCGATCGAGCTTGTTTATGAAACAGATTCGGGGTACCTCATAGCGGTCGGCCTGGCGCCAGACGGTCTCGGTCTGCGGCTCGACACCGGCGACACCATCAAACACAGCAACGGCACCGTCGAGAACCCGGAGGGAACGCTCCACCTCAACGGTGAAGTCGACGTGACCGGGGGTATCGATGATGTTGATCCAGTGGTCGTGCCATATGCAAGTGGTGGCCGCAGAAGTGATCGTGATGCCACGCTCTTGCTCCTGCTCCATCCAGTCCATGGTTGCGGAGCCCTCGTGGACTTCACCGATCTTGTAATTACGGCCGGTGTAATAGAGGATGCGCTCGGTCAGGGTTGTTTTGCCCGCGTCGATATGGGCCATGATCCCGATATTTCGGGTCCGGCTCAGGGGCACCTGGCGTAGGTGCTGTAGCGCGTCTTCGTTACTCAATTTCTCAATCACTCCGGCTCGTTATTCGGTTGTGAACGTCCCTCGTCCGGTGGTTCGGGTCTCGGAGTTTTTCGAGTCCCCGCCTTCCTGGAACGTTCGGGTGAGTCTGTTGTCAGCTACTCCGTCTGATCTACCAACGGTAGTGGGCAAAGGCCTTGTTGGACTCCGCCATCTTGTGGACATCTTCTTTTCGTTTGACCGCCGCTCCGGTGTTGTTGGAGGCGTCAAGAATCTCGTTGGCAAGACGAACAGACATTTCCGGCTCCCTTCGCTTGCGGGCGAAGGAAACGAGCCAGCGAATTGCCAGGCTGTTGGAACGCCGTGAAGAGACCTCGATCGGCACCTGATAGGAGCTTCCACCGACACGGCGGGATCGGACTTCGACCGACGGCCTGATATTGTCGACCCCACGCTTGAGGACGACGGTGGGGTCCTGGCTGGTGCGCTGCTCGACAATCTCCAGTGCGTCGTAGACGATGGAGCGAGCCAGGTCCTTCTTCCCCTTCAGCAGGACTTTGTTGATGACCTGGCTGACGAGGGCGCTGCGAAACACCGGGTCCGGATCTACCTTGCGTTTCTGGGCTGGTGCTCTGCGCATCAGGAATCCTTCTTGGTGCCGTAACGGCTACGAGACTTCTTACGGTCGGCAACACCGGACGCATCGAGAGTGCCGCGGATCACCTTGTAACGAACACCTGGAAGATCGCGGACACGCCCACCACGAACGAGCACGATGCTGTGCTCCTGGAGGTTGTGGCCCTCACCGGGGATGTATGCGGTGATCTCAATGCCCGATGAGAGACGGACGCGACAGACTTTCCGGAGGGCAGAGTTCGGCTTCTTCGGAGTGACGGCGTAGACGCGGGTGCAGACGCCACGTCGCTGCGGGGCGCCGGCAAGACCTGCTGTCTTCGCCTTCTTCTGTTTTGGCTTCCTGCCCTCGCGGACAAGCTGCTCAATCGTCGGCATTGTGCTCCTTACGCGAGGAAGCGGCGTGGGGCGCACCCCAAGCGCCGTTCCTGTTGTGAAACTTTGCGTACCGGGTGCTGTGCAGCACCCGGCTCGTTCCCGGGGGACCCTCGCCAGAGGAGCCGGGGAATGATGACAGATTCTACGTGTTTGTCGTCGCCCGTACCAAATCGACCGGATCGACCGGACGGGCACGGAAGGGTAACACCGTCACGATTTGGACGCCAGAGGCATACTCTCGTGAGCCTGATGTAGTACGGCCCGGATACGGGCTGTACTACCTGAGGTTCGGGGATTATTCCTCTTCCGACACCGGCGACGAGTTGCCGAGGGAGGCCAGCCATTCGGCGGGATCGTCGGGGAGACCCTCATCTTCGACGGGAGCACGGCCACCTTCACCGAGAAGACCAAGGCTGGCAACCGTCGTGGCACCAGGCAGCGACGGCTGAAGCCCCTGGTACTGGGTCGCACCGGTGCCGGCCGGTATCAGTTGACCGATGATCACATTCTCCTTGAGTCCCCGCATGAAGTCCGAACGGCTCTGGATGGCCGCATCGGTGAGCACACGAGTCGTCTCCTGGAACGAAGCGGCAGAAAGCCACGAGTCGGTAGCCAGGGAAGCCTTGGTGATACCCATCAACTCGGGACGTCCCTCTGCCGGCCGCTTGTCGTCGGCGACCAGTTCCTTGTTGGTGTCCCGGAACTTCTGATCATCAACCAGCTCTGCCGGTAGGAAGTCGGACTCGTTGGGGGCGACCACTCGCACCCTGCGGAGCATCTGACGCACGATCATCTCGATGTGCTTGTCGTGAATCTCCACACCCTGTGAGCGGTATACCTCCTGGACCTGGTCGACCAGGTACTGCTGAGTGGCCCTGACACCGCGAATCTCCAGGACCTCCTTCGGATCGAGCGGGCCTTCGGTGATTTGTTCGCCTGCTTCGACGCCGGTGGTTTCGGTGAAGCGAACCTTGGCGAAGCGTGAGATCGGGTAGACGGCCTCATCCTCACCCGCCGTGACAACGATGCGACGACCCTCTTCATCGTCGAGATACCGGGCCTCGCCGGTCAGCTCGGACATAATGGCCCTGCCCTTGGGGGTGCGAGCTTCGAAAAGCTCCACTACGCGGGGCAGACCATGGGTGATGTCGTCACCGGCGATTCCGCCGGTGTGGAAGGTACGCATGGTGAGCTGAGTACCCGGCTCGCCGATGGACTGGGCGGCCATTATTCCAACAGCTTCCCCAAGCTCGACGATGTAGCCGGTAGCCAGCGACAGTCCATAACAGGCCTGGCAGACGCCACCACGTGTATCGCAGGTCAGCGGGGAGCGGACCCGAACCGTTTCGACGTCAGCATCTCCAACGGCGTGTAGTTCTTTGGTGCCGATCAACGTGCCGGCACGGAGCTTCTTGTTGTCCGCCGTCGCCACGAGACTACGACCTACCTTGAGATCATCCGCAAGGACGCGCCCGAAGATGCGAGAACGGAGGTTGCGGATCTTCTCGCCACGCTCGTCGTTGACGCTGATCACGATTCCGCGATCGGTCTCACAATCCTCTTCCAGGATGATCATCTCCTGGGAGACATCCACGAGACGTCGTGTCAGGTAGCCAGAGTCGGCAGTACGCAGAGCAGTGTCGGCTAGACCCTTGCGGGCACCGTGGGTCGAAATGAAGTACTCGAGAACCGACAATCCTTCACGGAAGTTCGAGATGATCGGCCGCGGGATGATGTCACCCTTTGGGTTGGCCACAAGACCACGCATCCCTGCGATCTGACGAACCTGCATCATGTTTCCACGAGCACCGGACCCAACCATCATGTCGAGCGAGTTGAACTTCTCAGACTTGAGGCCCACCATCATGGCCTCTGTCACCTTCTCGGTGGCCTCGGTCCAGATCTCGATCAGTTCCTGACGACGTTCGTCGTCTGTGACCACACCCTTGGCGAAGAGGCTTTGCACTTTCTCGGCTCTGTCCTCAAACGGGGCGAGGATCTTGGCCTTGTCTCCCGGCGTCCGAACGTCGTCGAGAGCGATTGTCAAACCAGCCTTGGTTGAGTACCGGAAGCCAAGCTCCTTGATCAGGTCGAGTGTGTCGGCCACCGCCGAACGCGGATAGCGCTCGATGATGACTTCGACGAGAAGCCTGATGTCGGACTTGATGACTACCGAGTCGATGAAAGGGAAACCCTCAGGCAGGGCCTCATTGAGAAGAACCCGACCGAGAGTTGTCTCAGCGAGACCGCCGGGATCGTAGGGCTCATCGTTCAGCAACCCGCCAAGCGTCTGCTTGAGGTCATGGTGCAGAGCCGGCTCTCCAGCCAACGTCCCGAGACGAATCTTGATAGGAGCATGCAACGACAGCTCGCCGATTTCGTAAGCCATCATTGCCTCGTCCAGATCGGAGAAGCGACGGCCGGCGCCTTCTGCATCCTCAACGAACTCCGAGAGGTAGTAGATGCCGATGACCATGTCCTGGCTGGGCGTGACGATGGGTCGGCCCGACGCCGGCGAAAGCATGTTGTTGACCGAAAGCATGAGAACTCTTGCCTCAGCCTGGGCCTCTGCCGACAGCGGGAGGTGGACGGCCATCTGGTCGCCGTCAAAGTCGGCGTTGAAAGCCTCACATACCAGCGGGTGGATCTGTATGGCCTTGCCCTCGACAAGCACCGGCTCAAAAGCCTGGATTCCAAGACGATGCAATGTGGGAGCACGGTTGAGAAGAACCGGGTGTTCCTGGATCACGTCAGACAGAACGTCCCACACCTGAGGACGTTGACGCTCCACCATTCGCTTGGCAGCCTTGATGTTCTGAGCAAGGTCGAGATCGACCAAGCGTTTCATGACGAAAGGCTTGAACAACTCGAGGGCCATGATCTTGGGCAGACCGCACTGGTGCAGCTTGAGGTCGGGGCCAACGACGATGACCGAACGGCCCGAGTAGTCGACACGCTTTCCAAGAAGGTTCTGACGAAAGCGACCCTGCTTTCCCTTGAGCATGTCGGACAGCGACTTGAGGGCACGATTGCCCGGACCGGTCACCGCACGACCACGGCGACCGTTGTCGAACAAAGCGTCCACGGCCTCTTGAAGCATGCGCTTCTCGTTGTTGACGATGATCTCCGGAGCACCGAGATCGAGCAGTCTCTTGAGACGGTTGTTCCGGTTGATCACCCTGCGGTAGAGATCGTTCAGGTCGGAGGTGGCGAATCGGCCACCGTCGAGTTGGACCATCGGGCGAAGATCGGGCGGGATGACCGGGACAGTCTCGAGGATCATGTCCTCGGGACGATTCTTGCCTTCCCAGAAAGGCTTGACGACCTTCATGCGCTGGGTGGCGCGCTGGCGCCGCTGCTGCGATCCCCCATTGAGATCGACATCGAGACGCTCCATTTCCGCGTCGAGGTCGAGATTGAGAAGCAGAGACTTCACGGCCTCGGCGCCCATGCCGCCCTCGTAGTAGTCGGCGTAGCGAAAATAGATCTCACGCCAGAGCTGCTCGGACTCGACGAGCTGCTTCGGACCGAACTTGCGGAAAGTATCGAACGCTTCCTCGATCAACTCTATTTCTCGATCAGACCGCTCCTGGCGTTCCTTGATCTCCTTGTCGACTTCCTTGCGACGAGAGTTGATCTCTTGAGTCTTGGCGCCGCCTTCTTCCATGCGCTCGAGCTCGTCTTCGAGGGCCTCGAGACGCACCTCGTGCCACTCCTGGAATTCCGCCTTGACGACCTCGATCTCCTCACCCATGGTCTCTTCCAGTTCGGGGAGGTCCTTCTGGCGTCGCTCATCATCAACCGAGGTGATGATGTAGCTGGCGAAGTAAATGACCTTCTCCATCTCCTTGGGCGACATGTCGAGCAGGTAGCCGAGACGACTGGGAACTCCCTTGAAGAACCAGATGTGGGTGACCGGTGCAGCCAGCTCTATGTGACCCATGCGCTCACGGCGAACCTTGGAGCGGGTTACCTCGACGCCACAGCGCTCACATATGATCCCCTTGTAGCGAATCCTCTTGTACTTGCCGCAGTAACATTCCCAGTCCCTCTGGGGACCGAAAATGCGCTCGTCGAACAAACCCTCCTTCTCCGGACGAAGGGTGCGGTAGTTGATCGTTTCCGGCTTCTTGACCTCTCCATAGGACCAGGCGCGAATCTGATCGCTGGAGGCAAGGCCGATCTTCAGTTCATCGAATAGTTGTTGTTTTGCCATAAATTTTTTGAACCCCTAGTCGGAATTCGGACGCTCCGGGCGGCTGAGGTCGATGCCGAGAGCCTCGACCGATCTGTAGGTCTCCTCTTCGAGCTCTTTGAGCTCGACTTCCTCACCGGCCGAGAGCATCTCGACGTTGAGGCAAAGACTCTGCATCTCCTTGATCAGGACTCGGAAAGACTCCGGAATGCCTGGTTCGGGGATGTTGTCTCCCTTGACGATGGCTTCGTAGACCTTCACTCGGCCCTGGACATCGTCGGACTTGATGGTCAGAAGCTCCTGGAGTGCGTATGCGGCGCCGTAAGCCTCCAGCGCCCAGACCTCCATTTCGCCAAACCGCTGGCCACCGAATTGAGCCTTACCACCGAGAGGCTGCTGGGTGATCATGCTGTAGGGGCCGGTCGACCGGGCGTGGATCTTCTCGTCGACAAGGTGGACCAGCTTGAGCACGTAGATGTACCCCACTGTGATTTGGGTGTCGAAGGGCTCGCCCGACCTGCCGTCATAGAGAGTGGCCTTGCCATCATCGCCAACAAGACGGATGCCGTCGCGATTCGGGTGGGCGCTGGCGATGACCTGCATGATCTCGTCTTCCTTGGCACCGTCGAACACCGGTGTCGCAATGTTGGTCCAAGGCTTGACTCCGACCGAAGCCGGTGACGGGCCCTTGAACGGTTCCCAACCCTGGGCAGCGGCCCAGCCGAGATGGGTCTCCAGGATCTGACCCAGGTTCATTCGGGATGGAACCCCTAGGGGCGACAGGATGATGTCCACGGGCGTGCCGTCCTCGAGGAACGGCATCTCTTCCTCAGGGAGGACCTTGGAGATGACACCCTTGTTGCCGTGGCGCCCGGCGAGCTTGTCGCCTTCTGAGATCTTGCGCTGGGTAGCGACGTAGATGCGCACCAGCTCATTGACGCCAGGTGGAAGCTCGTAACCATCGGCTCGCTTGAACACTTTGACGGCGATGACCTTGCCTGTTTCGCCATGAGGCACCTTGAGCGAGGTGTCACGAACCTCACGGGCCTTCTCACCGAAGATGGCGCGGAGAAGACGCTCCTCCGGGGTCAGTTCGGTCTCACCCTTCGGGGTGACCTTTCCGACCAGGTAGTCACCGGGTCCCACTTCGGCTCCGACCCGGATGATGCCTTGCTCGTCGAGGTTGGCGAGAACCTCTTCCGGGACGTTGGGGATGTCCCTCGTGATCTCCTCGGCACCCAGCTTGGTGTCCCGAGCGTCGAGCTCGTGCTCCTCGATGTGGACCGAAGTCAGGATGTCGTCCTTGACAAGACGCTGGCTGATGATGATGGCGTCCTCAAAGTTGAGGCCCTGCCATGGCATGAAGGCGACCAGAAGGTTGCGACCGAGGGCAAGCTCGCCGCGCTCCGTAGACGGCCCGTCGGCAAGGACATCGCCTACCTTGACCTTGTCCCCCTCCCGGACGATGGTCTTGTGGTTCATGCATGTGCCCTGGTTGGAGCGGTGGAATTTGTTGAGGGCAAAGGTGTGCCTCTGGTTGTTGTCCTTCGCCTTGACAACGATCTCGTCACCGCTTATCTCGACGACCTCGCCGGCAACCGTCGACATAACCATGTCGCCAGAGTCTTCGGCCGCTCGACGCTCGACGCCTGTTCCAACCAACGGAGCCTCGGCAGTGAGCAGGGGCACGGCCTGACGCTGCATATTCGAACCCATGAGGGCACGGTTGGCGTCATCGTGCTCGAGGAAGGGGATCAGAGAAGTGGAGACCGAGACAATCTGCTTTGGAGAGACGTCCATGTAGTCGACGCTCTTAGCCACGACGTACTCGACCTCGCCACCGGCACGACGCACCAGAACACGCTTGTTGACGAAACCACCGGTGTCTTTCAGAGGCGCATTCGCCTGTGCGATGACGAAACGCTCTTCCTCGGTGGCCGTCAGGTAGTGGATCTTCTTGGTGACCTTCCCAGCCTCCACCTTGCGGTAGGGGGTCTCGATGAATCCAAAGTCGTTTACCCGTGCGTATGAGGCGAGAGAGCCGATGAGCCCAATGTTGGGACCTTCAGGGGTCTCGATCGGGCACATCCGGCCGTAGTGGGACGGGTGAACGTCTCGAACCTCGAAGCCGGCACGCTCACGGGAGAGACCACCCGGACCGAGCGCCGACAGACGACGGCGGTGGGTGAGCCCGGCGAGCGGGTTGGGCTGGTCCATGAACTGGCTCAGCTGGCTCGTGCCGAAGAACTCTTTGATTGATGCGGTGACGGGACGAATGTTGATCAGGCTCTGGGGTGTTATCGCATCCGGATCCTGGGTGGTCATGCGTTCCCGGACGACCCGCTCCAGTCTGGTGAGACCGACCCGGACCTGGTTCTGAACCAACTCGCCAACCGTACGGATGCGGCGATTGCCGAAATGGTCGATGTCGTCGGTGCTGATCTGCACCTCGTTGCCTTTGTGCGTTTCCATCGTCGCCTCGCCGGCATGGAGAGCCACGAGGTAGCGAATGGCATCGATGATGTCCTCGTCGCGCAACAATTGAAGGCCCTCGGCGCGGTAGTCCTTGGGTGCCTTCTCGTTGAACTTCTGGCTCATCTTGTACCGACCTACCCGCGTGAGGTCGTAACGCTTCGGGTTCCGAAACAAGGTCTGAATCAGACCACGCGCCGACTCGACGGTTGTCGGCTCACCGGGCCGCAGCTTGCGATACAGATCGAGAAGTGCCTCGTCCTTGTCACCAGCAGTGTCCTTTTCGATCGTATTCTTGATCGACTCGGAGTGATCGAACATCTCGAGGATTTCCTCGTCGGTCTCGGCGATTCCGAGGGCCTTGAGGAACGCCGACACGTACTGGCGCCGTTTGCGGTCGACGCGGACACCGATGGTGTCCTTCTTGTCCGTGTCGAATTCCAGCCATGCGCCACGACCGGGGATGACCTTCGCCGAGTAGATCATCTTGTCCGATGTCTTGTCCTTTGAAACGTCGAAGTAGATGCCGGGAGACCGCACGAGTTGTGAGACGATGACCCTCTCGGTGCCATTGATGATGAAGACACCCTTGTCGGTCATGATCGGAAAGTCGCCGAGAAAGACCTGCTGCTCCTTGATCTCGCCGGTGCCCCGATTCATGAATCGGGCGGTGACGAACAAGGGTCGGGCGTAGTTGGCGTCGCGCTCCTTGGCCTCTTCGAGGCTCATCACCGGATCGTTGAAACGGTGATTGGTCAGTTCGAGCGCGAGCGATCCAGTGAAATCCTCGATGGGGCTGATCTCGTTGAAGATCTCGCGAAGCCCTTCATCGAGGAACCACTTGAATGATTCGTGCTGTACAGCAATGAGGTCGGGCAGGGGTAGTACTTCGGGAATCTTCCCGAAGGAGAGGCGCTCAGCCACGCGTGAAACCAAGAGGTGCCTCCTTGAGGTGATGAAATTGGGAGTGACGCAAGGGAAAGAACATGCTAACAGACGCGACAGCATGTCCCCAATTCGATCTTAAACTGTCGAACCAGCCCTCGCGACAATAACCGCAAGAGAAGTTCGGGTCCCGAGGGACTGATCTACATCCTATCGCAAATCCGCAAAACGAGTCAAGGGATTCCTGGTCGCGGGTGTTGTTCAGGATGCGGCTACAGACGTCAGCTTGTCGGTGTCGAGGATGCGGATGCTCCGGTATCCCGTCTCGACAACACCCTGATCACGGAGTCTCCCCAGCGCCTCGTTGACCGACTGCCTGCTGACTCCGAGGAGGGATGCAATCGTGGCCTGAGAGAGATTTACCTCCGAACGTCTCTCCCCTTCCTCTACGAGCAAATCGGCGACCTGGCCCAGGACGGTCTTGTGCATCAGTCTGATGACTCTCCTCTGAGTCCCTTCGAGCTGGCGAAGTCCGGCGACGAGCCACCGAAGACAAATCGCCGGGTGTCGCGCCAACTCCGGCAACAAACGAGTGCGCTCGAATCGGAACGCTCGAACCGGTCCAACAGCTACCGCCGACGAGATGTAGGGCGTGTCGCCAAACATCGCTATGTCGCCGAGCACTGACCCAGGGCCCACTCGGGAGACGACACGCCTCGTTGGACCTTCGCCCCGGTAAACCTCAACCTCCCCCGATTCGATGAGGTAGGCGGCATCCGCTGGAGCATCTTCCTTGAACAGGTGAGTGCCGGGGTATTTGGAGATGACCTCGCCCACATCACGGAGCAGGTCGACGTCATCAGGCGAGAGAGGTGCATAGTCGGGACGTCCGAAGGATCGGGCCAGCCAATCGAGATGTTGCTGCTCGGCGTGTCGTTCCACCCCTCGTTCAACGGACGGGCCGCCGACATTCTTCCATGTGATCAAATTGAGCCAGGCGACTCACTTAGTCCCCCCAACGCCAAGACACTGATTTTTCAACGGACAGATGACGCCGAAACATGCGACCGTACTCACGTCGGAGAACACCCACTATCAACGGGACGTGGCAAGGAACAAGGCTCCGCATCATCTCTGGCTGTGGGGAGCCGTCACTGCTGCCCCTATCTTCATCACTGCCACACTGACGTGGGCCAATCACCTTTCGACAGAGGGCACAACCGTCGCTTGCCGGGTATGGGTCACGACCCCAGGGCCTTTCCAGTTGCACGGGCCGTGCTCATGTCATCATCAGTCCTGTTTGTATTTCAATCGGTGCGGCTGACTGATCGTGTCAGCGGAGAGAAGCTCCTCATGACGGACGGGGCAATGACCGCGCGTTTTCCGGCCCAACTGGTCCGAAGAAATTCGTCATCGATTGGATTCAGGCTGCGTCCGCCTCCAGGTCACCATCCCCATCACGAGATCAGGGGCCCGGTTGGATCGGCTACCGCGGTAATCGGCGCCGGGATATCGGCACGAGAGGACCTGCCGCCCATGTGCGGCCCCCTTGATCGGGTCGTTGAGGTCGTGGGTCGACCACAACTCACTCGACTTCGACGTCTCCCCGAGCCTCGTAGCCGAGCTGTTTGACATCGGTACCGGGCTGCGCTCAAACAGCTCAGCCACGGCCTCCCGCCAGTTGTTGAGCGTACGGACTGAGCGCCAGCCTGACCATGGCCAACACACCAAGGGCCGGACCGATGGCCAGTATCGGAAAAGCCCACTGCCAGCCGACACTGTCGGCAATCGCCGGCACCCAGCGAATCGTGACAAGTGTGAGAAGGAAGCCGACCGCCGTCTGAAGGGTTAGTGCAGTCCCTCTCACAGCGTCGTCGGCCGTCTCGATGACCATGGTGGTGAACTGAGCAGAGTCGGCCACGACCGTCAGGCCCCAGACCAACATGAGGGGCACGACCACCCACGGGGCCGTGCCGAACACGACCGGGGTCAATGCTGCGCAGGTGCCTGACACCACCATCGCCCCTCCGGCAACCCGGGTTCGACCCACTCGATCGGCCAAGGACCCGGCCCACCACGAACCGAGACCACCGACACCGATCACCGCGAAAGTGATCAGTGGGATCGAGCCGTAGCTCCTTCCGAAGGCTGTCGCCGAGGCTGCGAGAAAGGCCGCGGTCCATGTCCACATCGCGTACAGCTCCCACTGGTGGCCGAGGTACCCGTACGTGGAGAGCCGCACTCCCCTATTACGCACCACGACGCCCAATTGGCGCCACTGGAACCGCTGTGCCGGAACCTCATAAGGACCGTCCCCCACCCGAGTCATCATCCCGGCAGCGACGAAGGTGAGCGCTGAAGCGGCAATCACCACTCCCTGCCACTCGAGTCCGAGTCCACGCACGAGATGGGGAGATGCCGAACCCAGAGTCAGCGCGCCGACGAGCACCCCCAAGGCCATACCACGACCCGTTTTGAACCATCCGGCCATCACCTTGAGTCCTGCCGGGTAAACACCCGCCAGAAAGACACCCGTCAAGAAGCGGAGCCCCAATGTGGTAGTGACCGTCGACTCGCTCATGAACAACAACCCGAGATTGGCCAATGCGCCGCCCACGGCGCTGATGAGAAAGAGTCGACGGCTCGGAATCACGTCGGCAAGGTTGAAGATGGCAGAGAACAGGGCACCAACCACAAACCCCAACTGGACCCCGAGTGTCAAGCCAGCCTCCTGGCCTGTGTCGAGCCTCCACAAGTCCCTGAGCTGCGGGGCTACTGCAGAGGCAGAGAACCAAAGGCTGAGAGCGAAGAGTTGACCGACGGCAATGGTGGCCAGAGCCCGACGCTGTGAAGAGGTGGCAACCAGGGTGGGCTCTGTCACAAACCAATCACTGACAGCGAACCGGGTGCAAACGCCCCGGATTCCAACACAGGATTGTCTCCAAAGCCGAGCGCCTGAAAAATCACAACACCTATCGCGAAGAGGACAGCGGCAATGATCATGCCGAGGAGCCAGGCCGGCATCTGTCGTTTCTGATCAGCTACGTCAGGATCCATGGGGCCAAGCTAGTGGTGATCGGCTGAGAAGAGACCTCAACCCTGCCATACCTTGGCATCAGGCCAAAAGGTTCTGGCGTCCTTCTCGAAGGAGGTGAACCCGGGCAACACATCGAGAATCTCGCCGGACAGTCGACCGGAGAGCGCCCTTCCATTTGATGGGTCCCAAATAGTTCCGGTCTCCAAATCCACCAAGTCGTCGCCGGAGACAGAAAGGGTGAGAATCTGGTCCCCGACACGTCGATGAAAGACCTTCCAACGGTCCGTCGTCTTCGGGTCGAGCACAACCGCTATCGGCACACCGGCAATGAGATCGTTGGCGGGCCCATGCTCAGTCAGAATCGACACCGGGTAGACCCCCGATTCGTCACCAAAGTCGACCACGATCGTCATCGATTCGAGCCTGAATCCCGACCCCCGGGCAGGAGCGTCGAGAGCAACTGTCGTCGGATTGTCTTCTTTCCAGGTGCCCCACGAAGTCAGTTGTGCCGCCATCAGTTCCAGTCGGTCGCCCGTGCGGGGTCCCATCACGGCTTCGCCCAGAGGCTGGCTCCAGACGCTTCCCGTCCCGTGGTCCCACCACGTCATCGCGTTCCCCAAGAGTGCCCCTTGGTTACCCAGCACGAGGACTTCTCCGTTTAGGTCTCGGCGATGGACCATCGCCGTAGCGCAGAGTGGTCACCAACTGACGAGGATCGGCGTGCCGCCGATCCAATCGATGACCATCTCCCGTCGATTGAGGAAACTGACCGGATATGCCTTGGCCTCGCCATCCAGCTCGATGCCGATAACAAGTACGTCGTCAGGCCAGTCCGATTCGACCACCGTTTTAAACATCGGGTTGTAGATGGGGGGGATTGCGTCCCGGCGAAGCAGTTGTCGGAAGTCGTCTGGAACCGGCTCACCGGCGGCGACCGGATCGTGGACACCTTCGGGCACCTCGACTGGGGCCGGGTCGACCGGAAATCGATTTGTGGGTGATCCGACCAACCACAAGACACCGACGGCCAGCACGGCCACGCCTATTAGCCCGTAGGCGAACTTCACGCTCCACTAAACGCATCAGGGCGGCCGGCTAATCCACCCATGTCGGATCCTTGTCAGTCGGCGTGGACGCGAGAGAGTCCCCACCCACGAGTCTGGCTGGGTGGGGACTCTCGGTTGTGGGGGACTAGGAACCCGCTGTCGAACTCGCCGTGATGGCGACCTTGTGGGCCTTGGAGGCCTCATTCACCGGGATCGACAGCGTCAAAACCCCGTTTTCGTAGGAGGCTTCGACGCCTTCGCCGTCGAGTCCATCGCCAAGGAAAAAGCGACGGACAAACCTACCGGTGGGACGCCCGCGAACGATTTCGGTGCGATCCTCGTCGACCAGCTGGTGACGCTCGACGGTCACGGTGAGATGCTTCTTCTCGACTTCGATGTCGATGTCCTCCAGTTTGACCCCGGGGACGTCGACTTCGAGATAAAAGGTGTCTTCGACTCGGTATGTGTCGGCAGCCAGGAAGTAGCGCCATGTCGAGGACCGATTGCGGGCCTCGAGGAACGGATCGAAACGATGAATCATCATCTTGCAATTCTCCTCTTTATACTTCGGTATATCATTTCACTAGAGATTATGGATCATAAAATCTGATATGTCAAGTAGCAGATTTGCTTACCCCCTGATGTGGACCTGGAAATACCATCTACCCTTTGGTCAGATGGCAAAACAGGTTCGAGCCACCATTGGTTGGCGGGAATGGGTGCAGATGCCGGAGTTCGGCGTGACCGAGATAAAGGCCAAGGTCGATACTGGTGCGGACAATTCGTCTCTGCACGCTTTCAACATCAAGCGCTTCGAGAGAGACGGGGTTCGCTATGTGAGTTTCGAGATCCACCCGAGACAGAGGAAACACCAGCCCTCGATCGTCTGTGAGGCCGAGGTCGTCAAGGAGCGAAAGGTGCGCAACCCGGGGGGAAGGACACAATTGCGGCCTGTCATTCGCACTCGGCTCAGAGTGGCAGGCCGGGAATTTGAGGCCCTCATCAACCTGACGACGCGAGATGAGATGACCTTTCGCATGTTGCTGGGGCGACGGAGTATCAGAAATGAGTTCCTGGTCGACTCGGGGCGCAGCTATCTCGGTGGACGTCCTGCCAGATTGGAGCAGACGTGAAGATCGCCATCCTCTCCCGCAGCTCCAGCCTCTACTCGACGGCTCGCCTCAAACAAGCAGCGCTGAGTCGGGGACACGAGGTAGCCGTGGTCGACTACCTCCGCTGCTACATGGACATCACCGCCCGACGGCCCAGGGTCTTGTTTCGGGGTGAGGAGGTCAGTCCGGACGCTGTCATCCCCCGAATCGGAGCCAGCTACACCTTCTACGGGGCAGCCGTCGTTCGTCAGTTCGAAATGGCAGACGTCTTCACGGTGTGTAGCTCCGACGGGATCAGCCGATCCAGGGACAAGCTCCGCTCGATGCAGATCCTTTCCAGGGCCGGCGTCGGCCTTCCGACCACGAGCTTTGCCCATGACAGCCAGGACATCACCGGGATCTTGGACGTGGTCGGCGGTCCTCCGGTTGTGATCAAGTTGCTCCAGGGCACACAGGGTGTGGGAGTCGTTTTGGCCGAGACAAGACAGGCCGCGGAGTCGGTCATCAGCGCCTTCCGTCAACTGGATGCCAACTTCCTCGTCCAGCAGTACATCAGCGAGGCCGAGGGTGCCGACCTCAGGGTGCTGGTAGTCGGCGGCCAGGTCGTGGCCTCGATGAGACGTCAGGCTCCACCTGGCGACTTTCGCTCCAACCTCCATCGGGGCGGCTCCGCCGAGGCGGTGGCGCTCTCGGCAAACGAGAGCGCCACCGCAGTGAGAGCGGCCAACGCCATGGGCCTCGATGTCGCCGGAGTCGACCTTATTCAGTCCGACGACGGACCCATGGTGCTCGAGGTGAACTCGTCTCCGGGTCTGGAGGGAATCGAAGGCGCCAGCAATGTCGACATCGCTGAGATCATTGTCGAACACATCGAGAACAACGTCGGTGCCTGACACCAGACGAAACGAAGACATCACCGTCGGTGGTGTAACGGTCAGACCGGGGCGCCGGAGCCGGATCGAGCTTCCCTTCGCCAAGGTTGCCACCGGATCAGACGACACCCTCCCAGTGGCCGTGATCAACGGCCGCTCGCCGGGTCCCCATGTCTGGCTCTCGGCAGCGATCCACGGGGACGAGTTGAACGGGATCGAGATCGTCAGAAGGGTGATGCGGCAGCTCGACGCCCAGAACCTCAAGGGTGCCGTCATCGCAGTACCAATCGTCAACCCGCTCGGATTCATGATCGAGTCCCGATACCTGCCCGACCGTCGCGATCTGAATAGGGCCTTCCCCGGATCGAGCCGTGGCTCCACTGCATCGCGATTGGCGCATCTGTTCATGGAGCAAATCGTGGCTCAGAGCTCGGTGGGCATCGACCTACACACAGCCAGCAACCATCGCATCAACATCCCCCAGATCCGGGCCGACATCGACGACGCTGCCACCCTGAAGCTCGCCCGGGCCTTCGGGGCACCATTCACAATCCATGCCAAGGAGCGCGACGGATCCTTACGGCAAGCCGCCAGGGAGTTGGGAGCAACTGTCCTGGTTTACGAGGCCGGTCAAGCCCACCGATTCGACTCCGAAGCCATCGAGAGCGGAACGACCGGTGTTCTACGGAGTCTGACGTCGATGGGAATGCTCGATGCTCGCTTGCCGCGGGCCAAGCCAACCCGACTCATCCGACACACACGGTGGGTCAGGGCGCGTCGCGGCGGTCTTGCTGAGATCAATGTGAAGCTCGGTCAGTATGTCGAGAAAGGTGAGCATATAGCCGCCATCTCCGATGCCTTCGGGGCCAGGCCCACACAGGTCAAGGCCACAGCAACGGGATGGATCATCGCTAAAGCACAAAGGCCGCTGGTGAACTCGGGAGACGCCATCGCTCACATCGCCATGGAAACCGGGCCGGACAAGGATGAGCCGGCCGAGAGAGGGTGCTAGCTCGCCTTTCTGATCTCCTCCAGCCAACCCCGCCGAATCGTCCTGCGTTCCTTCGACGTGTGCCCGCCCCAGATTCCTTCGGTCTGATTGGACTCAATAGCCCAGCTGAGACACTGGTCGGAAACCGGGCAGGTGGCACATATCGCCTTGGCCTTGGCGATTCCCAGAAGGTCTTCCTTGCTTGGGAAGAACGAAACCTGGTACGTCACGTCGATACACGCCGCCGCTTCTCTCCATGGGGTAACTGTCAGGTCGATCACTTCAGTTCAATCCTTCACAGCAATCATGAATGAGACCAGGTAAACGCAGAATCAAGATGTTTCGTTCCCCTTTTCATTCTGCTTGGCACGCGAGTATCAATGCGATGAAAGAGGCGCCTTATGGACCCGATCTGGCGTTGATCCACCACCTCGGATTCAGTGGGTATTCGGATCTCTGTGCCCCGGGAGTGGTTGAACAGTTAGACGCTGTCCTCGAAAAAGGGAGCACGGTTCTGGAGTTGGGATGTGGCAGCGGCGGGCTGACCCGACACCTGATCGACGCCGGGTACACAGTGATTGCCACCGACGCTTCTCCCGACATGCTCGATATTGCTCGGGAGCAGGTCCCCGAAGCGGACGTGCGCCGTTTGACACTCCCCGACGACCCCCTCCCATCCGCCGACGCGGTGGTCTCGGTCGGTCACACGCTCAACTTCCTGGAGTCTGCGGAGGCGATCGCACGAACTCTCCTGGAAGCTGCCCATGCCCTGAGAGAGGGTGGGGTCCTCGTTCTCGATCTCTGTGATCTCGAGTATGGACGAGCCCGAGCCGAGCCGACGACAAACAGCCTGGTTGGAGACACCTGGGCGATCATCTCCAGGACTTCGCTGCCGGCCCCCGACAGGTTTGTGAGAGAGATGACAACGTTCGTGCGGAATGACGACGGCACCTGGCGGCGAGCCGACGAGCGCCATGAAAACATCCTGGTCGAGGTGGAATTGGTCAACGAAGTTTTCGCGGGGATAGGGTTCGACGCAACGGTTCGGTCTTCCTTTGGCGACGAACACCTCCCGGAGGGGATGAGAGTGCTGGTTGTGAAGCGCTCCTCCTGAGACAGTTCAGGCCGGAGGAACAAAGTTGGCGCCAGCCTCCAATCGCCCCAACTCGGCGCGAGCCACGGAGCGACGATGTACCTCGTCCGGGCCATCGGCAATCTGCAGCCACCGGCCCATGGAATAAAACCGTGCCAACGGAAAATCCTCGGTGAATCCTGCTGCGCCGAACAACTGCATCGCCCTGTCGGCCACCGTGGTCAACAATTGGGGAGCGACGACTTTGATTGCGGCGATCTCGGTTCGAGCGGCCTTGACTCCGAGGTTGTCGATCATCCAGGCGGTCTTCAGCACTAGAAGCCTTGCTTGCTCGATGTTGATCCTCGCGTCAGCGATCCATTCACGGATAACTCCCTGATCGGAGAGTGGTCGCCCGAAAGCCGTTCTGGCCTTCGACCTCTGGATCATCAGGTCGAGACAACGTTCCGAGGCGCCGATCGCCCGCATGCAGTGGTGAATCCTTCCTGGTCCGAGCCGGGCTTGGGCGATGGCGAACCCGCCTCCCTCCTCACCGAGGAGATTCGACGCAGGCACCCGCACCTCATCGAATCGTATCTGGGGGTGGCCACCACGGTCCTGATAGCCGAAGACAGTCGGCTCCCTCTCAATCTTCACTCCTTGAGCGTCAAGCGGGACAATCACCATCGATTGCATCTGATGGCGATCGGCGTCGGGATTGGTAACACCCATGACGATGGAGAATTTGCATCGATCCGAGGCCGCGCCCGTACTGAACCATTTCCGGCCCGAGATCACATACTCATCGCCGTTCGGCTCAATCCGGGTGCGAATGTTGGTGGCGTCGGAACTGGCCACGTCCGGCTCGGTCATTGAGAAACACGACCTGATCTCGCCCTCCAGCAACGGGTAAAGCCACATCTCCTTCTGGTGGGGGGTGCCAAACATGTGGAGAATCTCCATGTTGCCTGTGTCGGGAGCCGAGCAGTTGAGAGCTTCGGGTGCGATATGAGGACTCCGCCCGGTTATCTCCGCCAGCGGCGCGTACTCGAGAAGCGATAGGCCGCCGCCAAGTTCGACATCGGGAAGGAAGAGGTTCCACAGACCACGACTTCGGGCCTCGTCCTTCAGGTCTTCGATGACGGGAGGGTGATGATGAGGGTTGCCGGAGTCGGCCATCTGCGTCGAGTAAACCGATTCGGCCGGGTAGACGTGCGACTCCATGAACTCCAGAAGCTGACCTCGCAGGTCCTCGACCTTCTGGGTGTACGCGAAGTCCATTGACCGGGACGCTAGCGGTGTATCGCCCAACTAGTCGTCGGGGTCGTCGGGGTCGTCGGGGTCGACGTCGATCGACTCCCCCCGCTCCCCCGGATCGTCGATTGACTCGTAGGAGAGATCAGGAATGGGCGTTGGGGAGCGTCTCGGTTGCCCTGTGTTCAGCTCTGACAGGAGCATCCACCCTGCCAACACGGCAATGAAAATCCGTCTCGTGCTGATCGCCCATGCAAGTGCGAGGGCTGCGGTGACTGTGAAAACGACCCGGGCAATCATCTCGGCTCTCTGTGGCGCGAATTTCTCCAACAGCGCCTGAACGAGATGGCCTCCGTCGAGGGGTCGGATCGGTACCCAGTTGATGAGCCCCCAGAACACATTGATGAAGATCAGGTTGTCGATCACAAAACGGGTCATCCCCGTGTAGGGGCCGAACTGAGAAGCGACCAGCCACACGAGTCCCCCGAAGACGAACCCCACCGCCGACCCGGCCGCTGCCACCAACGCTCGACGACCCGGTCCGAATTCGCTGGCAGAGACGGACCATCGTGTCAGGCCGCCGACGCCGTTGAGTTCGATCTCGACTGCCGCGCCCATCTTTCTGGCGGTAAGAGCATGGCCGAGCTCGTGAACGAGGATGGACACGAAGACGATGGCCACCCAGGCCACTACCGACATCGGGTCCTGTCGGCCAATGAGTCCAAGAACTGCGGCCATCAGGAGGAAGGATCCCCTGACAGTCACTCGAATTCGGAACAGTGAGAAAGAAGGCAAGGAGACCATATTGCCCCAAATCGTCGGCTCAAGCGGAAACAACCAGGGGTACGCTCCCGATCATGCACGATGATTTGAGAGCGGCCGTTGGCGCCGACATGCCCCGTCTCAAGGACCTCCTGTCCGATCTCGTCCGTCTCGAGTCGGTCAGCGCCCATGGCTACGACCCGGCAATCGTTCGCAAGGCCGGCGAGACGATCGTTGGCCTTCTCGAGGAGGCCGGCTTTCAGAACGCGCAACTCCTTGATTCATCCAACGGCCACCCGGCGGTTTTCGCAGAAAAACCAGCGCCCGAGGGGGCACCGACGATTCTGCTCTACGCCCACTACGACGTTCAGCCTCCGGGACCGATGGAAGACTGGACCCGCGGGCCCTTCGAGCCTTTCGAAAAAGATGGGCGGATCTACGGGCGGGGCGCCAGCGACGACAAGTCGGGCGTGGTGATGCACATGGGGGCCGTTGCCGCATTCGGCGATGACCTGCCCGTTGGTGTTCAGATCCTTTTCGAAGGAGAGGAAGAGGCAGGATCCGAGGGATTGTCCGAGATCCTCGAGAAGTACTCCGACCTCCTCAACCCGGAGATCATCGTCATTGGCGACGGGGGGAACTGGGAAGTCGGTGTCCCGGCTTTTATCACCCGACTCCGTGGCGTGGTCGGCGTGGAGTTGGAGCTGCGAACTCTCCACGCCCCCGTCCACTCCGGGCAATACGGAGGGATCGTGCCTGACGCCCTCATGACGCTTTCCCGTCTCCTGTCAACCCTCCACGATGACAACGGCAAGGTCGCCATCGCCGGACTAGTCAGCGAGGAGATCGACGCTCCGATCGACATCACCGAGGAAAGGGCACGGAGGGAATCCCTGGCCGTCGACGGTCTCGAGCTGATCGGTGAAGGATCGATTCCGTCGCGACTTTGGTCACGACCATCGGTTTCGATTCTGGCTATCGACGCTCCGCCCGTCGCCGAGGCAATCAACCAACTCGTGCCGGTGGCAAGGGCCAAGGTGAGCATGAGGATCCCCCCCGGCCAGGACACCCAAGTCGCCCTTCAGGCACTGATCGACCATCTGACCGCCAACGTCCCCTGGGGAGCGAAGATCGACTTCTTCCACGAGGAAGCTGGCGACGCCACGACCCTCGACACGGATAACCCGACGGTAGCCGCCTGGAGCGAAGCCTTCAGGGAAGCGTATGGCACGGATCCAGTGGCCATCGGTGCCGGTGGCTCGATCCCCTTCATCGCTCTGTTTGGCGAGCTCTACCCGGACGCTCCGATCCTTGTCATTGGTTGTGGAGATCCAACCAGTTCAATCCACGCACCCAACGAGAGTCAGGACATCGGGGATTTGGAGAAGGCCACCCTTTCGGAGGCGATTGCCTTCAGATTGCTGGCCGACTCGACCCTTATTGGCATGTCGTCGAGATAGCGCCGCCGAACCCCAGCTGACGCCATGCCTCGTAGACGACAACCGCAGCTGAATTCGACAGGTTGATCGAGCGCACATCGTCCACCATCGGCAGCCGGAGACGTTTAGTGATCCAGGCGATGGCTTGCACGTCACCCGGCAGCCCAACCGACTCAGGTCCAAAGAGCAGCGTATCGCCTTCCCGGTAGTGGACATCGGTATAGAGAGTGTCGGCGTCGACCGTGAACGCGAATACACGCGATGGATTGGTCTCAGCTCTCCAAGCGTCCAAATCGGCGTGAACCGCCACGGAGGCCTTGTCCCGATAGTCCATCCCGGCCCGGCGCAGCTTGGCATCGTCCATGTCGAAGCCGAGGGGCTCGATCAGATGGAGCCGACATCCGGTGACCGCCGCCAGACGCATGGCATTGCCGGTATTGGGTGGGATTTCCGGTTTGTAGAAGACAATGTCAAACATGGTCAGTGGATATCAAACAGACGAAGCTCGGTGTCCTCGGCATCGCGCAACCCGTCGTAGTCGACCTCGATCGCCTCGATCCCCCTGGCTTCAGCCATCACCCGGGCTTGTGGAGCAATGACCTGCGCGGCAAAGATGCCACGTACCGGTGCGAGACGAGGATCGTTGTCCAATCGCTCGAGGTAGCGCCACAATTGCTCAACGCCGTCGATATCTCCGCGCCTCTTGACCTCTACAGCAACCATTCGCTGCGCGGTGTCGGCACAAAGCAGATCGACCGGACCGATGTCGGTTGGGTACTCGCGCCGGATGAGACTCAGTCCTTCTTCCAGCACCCACGGCTTGGCAGCCAGTAGCTCCTGGAGGTGGGCCTCGACCCCATCCTTCTCGAGGCCGGGATCATCGCCCAGTTGGTGGGTGACGTCCTCCAGCACCTGGTGAATCCAAATGGTCAAGATCTCGCCCTTGCCGTTGGTCACCACCCATTTGTCGTCGTGAATCTCCAGCACGTTGGGTGCGACCATCCAGTTGAGAGGTTTGGAAGCATTGCCGTCCGAGTGAATCGCCAGGGTTCCGTCCGCCTTCACCATGATGAGGCGGGTTGCCTCGGGAAGGTGAGCGCTGAGTCGACCTGAGTAGTCGACGCTGCATCGAGCGATGAGCAGTCTCACGAGTCGGCGAGCGTACCGCTGCCGGGGATTTTCCCGGCAATCACCGCACCCACTGCCAAGAGCGCGCCCGAGGCGAGCCACCCCGGGACGTAGGTGCCGAGCGTGTCCACGGAGAGGCCCATCAGCGGCGCACCAAGGGCCAAACCGAGTAGAAATCCGAGAAGAACGACACCCGTGCCCTTTCCAACCATTCTCGGAGGGGAGAAATCCATCACCGCCAGCATGCCAACGGAGTTCCAGGCGATAGCACCGCCTCCGAGAAGGACAGCGGCCGGAATCAGAACCCAGCTCTCCAACACGCCCAGGGCGGCCAGGACCAACAACACCGCGGTGACTGTTGACATGACTGCGAGGATTCGAAGGGTCCGACCGTGACCTATTCGTCGCTCGGATGCAGCCGGCCAGAGGATTCGAGCGGCGATGCCCGATACCCCGACTACAGCCACCAGCGATCCGGCGGCTTGGGGTGACCAGCGCTGATTCTCCTCTGCAAACAATGGAAGAAACCAAAAGAGAGCGGAAGTCGCCAGGCCGGAGAGGCTGCCGTAGACGGCGATCCACTTGACGGCTGTGGGAATGGCCACATGAGCCCAATCCGTCCGCGCGTCATGCTCGATCGGATTGCTTCGGCCCCTCATTCCGGCAAGGCCCGCCATGGGCATCACGAGGAAGATGAGCACGGCGAGTCGCCAGTCCCACAGGCTGGCAAACACAGGAAGCAGAAGACCACCCAACAAAGTTCCAAACTGGACTCCCGACTGTTTCACCCCGGTGACGATCCCCCTCGAGCCGGCCGGCACGTTGCCTACGATGAGGGAGTTCGTGGCCGGGTTGGACCAGCCGTTGGGGAGGCCCGTTGCAAGGGCGGCGAGTACGAGAAACCCGTAAGACGGTGCGAGTGCGAAGGCGGTCAGCGTGACCATTCCCAAGGCGAGAACGTTGCGGGTGGCCGCCACCGCCCCGATCCGGTCGGTGACCCGACCGAACAGTGGTGACGCCAATGCGCCCACCAAAGACGTGGCGGTCACCAGTAGCCCGACCTGAGACCGTGCAATTCCAAACTGATCTATCAATTCGGCCGCGAAAACGCTTGCAACGATCAAAGGGAACGTGGCGCTGGCCATAGTGGCGGCGGTGACCGCGCCAAGTCCCGCTCTGGAGAATGACCGCATCGCCGTCCAAGTTACTCGGCGTGAGCAGGAGTATCGGCTCGCCTCACCCCACCCATGTCCACACGCTCGTCTAGTTAGGCGACCGGTTCCGCCCCGCGGTTGGACGCCTGAAGGCGAACCAGACTGCGTAAACACCCACCAAGGCCAGCACGATTCGCAGGATCTGATCGTCAATCAGGAACACTGCAGACACCGTCAAGGAAAGAACAATGGAAATCGCGACGGTCCACTTCATTCTCACCGTGAGCCCTTGTTCGCGCTAGCCCTTGATGATCTTGCCGAAGTAGCGGTTATTGAGCATCCAGTTGTGCACCTTCTCCGAAGACATGGAGAAGAAGAACGCCGCCAGGATTATCAGATCGAATGTGGGAATCCCCGGCAGGTAGATGAGGGGATCTAACCGAGAGAGATGAGACCAAGCACAAATAACACGCCACGCAGCAGCGGGTTGCGCTACTTCTAGATGCGTCAGTACTGACTGGCCGAGCCATCAAGGGCGAAGCCATGGGAGGTAGTTGCTGACGGCGAGTCGGCAAACAAAACCGACTACCTTCGCGCCCTATCGAGAAGGATATGGAGTAACGGTTGCCAATCGCAACACCTGAGAAATACCGGGAAATGCTCGAGTCGGCTGGGAAGAGCATCGGGTAGATGGATCCACGCCACACAACCTGGGCCACATCTGACCGCTGGGTTCCACGGACGTTCATTCTACCCTTCGTCCGGTTCAGCGCGATCGAGGCCTCGTCTGGAATCGTTCTTCTCGTCGCCGCCATCGCCGCCCTCGTGTGGGCGAACAGCCCGTGGTCGGAAACCTACTTCTCGCTCCTCGAAGAGCAGATCACCTTCGATTTCCTAGGAATCCACTTCGAGCAGTCGGTTCAAGAGTTCATCAACGAGGGGCTCATGGCAATCTTCTTCTTTGTCGTCGGTCTCGAGATCAAACGAGAGTTGGTGATTGGAGACCTTCGCGATCCCAGGGCAGCGGCGCTGCCGGTCATGGCGGCTTTGGGAGGCATGATTGTCCCTGCCGCCATTTACATCGCGTTCAACGCTGGAGCGGGCGCCGAAGCGATCCGGGGCTGGGGAATTCCCATGGCCACCGACATCGCTTTTGCCCTGGGAATAGTTGCGTTGCTCTCGTCGAAGGTGCCCCCCGGAGCGAAGCTCTTCCTGCTCGCTGTGGCGATTACCGACGACATCGGAGCTATCGCCGTGATCGCCATCTTCTACACCGAGAACCTTCAAGCCGGGTACCTGGCCGCGGCCATCGGGATGCTTTTTCTCGTATGGGTGGGGAGCAAGGTCACCATTCGCTCTCGTGCCTTCTACATACCCATGGCAATCGTCATTTGGTATCTGGTGCTGGAGTCCGGCGTCCACGCAACACTGGCGGGCGTCGCTCTCGGTTTTCTCGCCCCGGCCCGGCCCTACTACTCGCCGGAGGAGTTCGACCGAAGATCCCGGGCCATCCTCGATCAGTTCCCGCGCGTGGCTGACAGCGCGGCAACACAGGAGCATGCCGACCACGAGGCTTTGCTCCTCGCCGAGATCGCCAAGGAGTCTGTCGCTCCGCTCAGCCGGATGGAGCATCACCTCGTTGGATGGAGCTCCTTCCTGATCGTTCCTATCTTCGCCCTGGCCAACGCCGGGGTGGACTTCAGGGCGATCAACCTCAGTGAAGCCCTCACATCGTCCGTGGCCCTGGGTGTCTCCGTCGGGCTTGTAGTCGGGAAACTCCTTGGCATCTTCGGCTTCACCTATGCAGCAGTCAAGGTCGGGCTGGGAAAGCTCCCACCGAGGACAGGGTGGACCCATGTCTTGGGCCTCTCAGCCGTGGCCGGGATCGGATTCACCGTATCGCTATTCATAACCGGTCTTGCATTCAACGATCCCCACCTCACAGAACTGGCCAAGGTCGGCATCTTTGCCGGTTCGGTGGTCGCCGGTGTTATCGGTGCCCTCATACTGATGCGAGCCCGGGCACCCAGCGAGTCATGAGAAATCCCCCCGAGTCAATCGTCTGTGTCGAGTGTGGCGGGACCGCACATCTGATCAGTTTTCTCCCCGAGGATGAACCTCCCGAGCCGGGGGCGGCCTATGCCTACCGATGCAGCGATTGCATCGACCGGTTCGATGTGGTCTGGGAAGAGGAGCCCGACTACGAACGCCAGTGGTGAACCCGGATTGAATCTGCATCAAAGCCCATCTCATTGCAGAAGACAATGAAGGCTTCCTTGGGAACCCCCCTCCATTCGAGATCAGATAGCTCCTCGGCGAGGGGAACATCCAAGCGAAGTGTGGTCAATTCGCGGTACAGGTAGACGTCTTCCTGCCGTTCTAGAAGTGTCACGGCCAGTTTCTCGGCCCCACGAGGTCTGACCTCCCAGTCATCGACACTCACCGGGATCATCTCCAGTCGCGAATAGCGCGCCAAGACCGTGGATGCCGACTTGGCGCCCCATCCGGGCAGGCCCGGTATGCCATCTGCGGCGTCGCCGACCAGGGCCAGATAGTCGGGTATCGACTCGGGGTGCACGCCGAACTTCTCCACGACGGCATCCTCATCGAGGATCTTCTGTTCCCGTCTGTTGTAAGTGACGATCCGCTTGCCGACCACAATTTGAGCAAGGTCCTTGTCCGGAGTTGCAATAACGACCTGATCCACATCCTCGACCCAGCGAATGGCTCCGGACGCCAGCGCATCGTCTGCCTCAAACTCGATATTGCGCCACACCACGACGCCAATTGCCTCCAGAGCACGTTCGGCCAGCGAGAACTGGCCGAGCAACTCGGCATCGATGCCGGCTGACGTCTTGTAGCCGGCGAACATGTCGTTGCGAAACGACTCGATCACGGTGTCGAAGCTGGACGCTAGATGGGTCACACCGGGTTCGCGGAGGAGGGCCAGGGTCGACTCGAGGATCCCGAGGGTTGCACGAATGTCCGTGCCATTGGGCCCGGGGACGACGTCACGGCGACCGAAGTGAGCACGAAAGAGCTCGTATGTACCATCGAGTAGGTGGAGACGCACGAGAACGATCCTACGACCGAAAGACCCGACGATCCCTGGAACAGCTTGACCGACGACTTCGGAGGGCTTGGCCGACAGCTGAAGGACACGTATCGAAAGGTCGCCAAGGACCGCGGCCCCTCAGACGATGAGATCAAAAAGGCATTCTCCACGCTCGCCGGTGCTTGGGATCAGGTCGCAGAGTCGGTGTCCACCGCGCTTACGGACCCAGACATACGAGATCAGCTCAAGGAGGCGGCAAGTTCCTTCGCCACGGCTCTGGGAGCGACCATCACCGAGCTCGGCGCTGAATTGAAGAGAGCAACGACCTCGGCAGCGCCACAGGTTGACGAGGAGGAGTGAGGCTCACTCGAAGCCAGCAACCGACTCCAACGAATCACCTCCACATCTCGTCCACGAGTTGGGTGACTTCGGCTTTCTGAAGGTCCTGTCGTTTTGCTTCGTTGACCAGCGCCCTGGCCATCTCGCGGAGGTCGGCATCTCCCGATACGATCACACCGGCACGCCCTCTCCTCATCTCGACCAGTCGGCGTCGCTCGAGCTCCGAGTAGGCCTTCAGGACGGTGTGCATGTTGACACCGATGGTCTCACCCAACGAGCGAGCCGCCGGCAACCTTTCCTTCGCTTGCAGAGAACCCGACTCGATGTGACCCGCAATCGAGTCTGCGATCTGCATGTAGATCGGGTTACTCGACCCCGCTTTCAGGCGAACCAGCATATGCCAGATTCTAGACGAATGTTCTAGAACTAAACAAACGTCGGTGGCGGCTGCTGAAATATCTCCTCGATGCATCCATTGATCGACTGCCTGAATCTCGCCGGACGTCTCGATGCAGTGCAACTATGTGACATCCGTTGGGCTCTCGCCGATCCAAACCACGGACAGCTGACATATGAGGATGGTCACATACCGGGCGCCGTGTTCGTTGACCTCGACACCGACCTATCGGCGCCGCCGGGTCCGGGACGGCACCCACTCCCGACGGTTGACTCCTTTGTCAAAACCCTGGGACGACTCGGCATCACACCGGAGGACGAGGTTGTGGTTTACGACGACGTGGGGGGTGCCATCGCCGCTCGGATGTGGTGGATGCTGCGATCGTTGGGCCACGACCGGTCGCGGCTACTGGACGGCGGATACCAGACGTGGACATCTATGGGCTTGCCGGTCGAATTCGGTTCCAACACCCCAGAAGCGGCTGAATACGTGACATCGTCGACTTTCGACGGAGTGGTGACACACCATCGACTCTCGGGTCGGGCCATCGTCGACGCTCGGGCCTCCGAGCGTTATACCGGCGAAACCGAGCCGGTCGATCCCAAGGCCGGCCACATACCAGGGGCCGTCAACAAGCCGACCTCGGAAAATCTGGACGCCGACGGAAGATTCCTCGATGCGGAGCTTCTTCGAGCACGCTATTCGGATGTCGAAGCGAACCCCGTCATGTCCTGCGGAAGCGGAGTCACTGCTTGTCACAACGCCCTCGCAATGGTCGTAGCCGGACATGAGATGCCCGACGTCTACATCGGGTCCTTCTCCGAATGGTCCCATCTCGACAAGCCGGTAGTGATGGGCAACAACCCGTGATCAGCCAGCGAGCCATCGACGCCATCGAGTCGACAGACACAGACGAGTTGATTCGGGTCATCGACGGATACTGCGAAACCGCCTCATGGGATGAGTTGGTGGAGCTGCGGGCCCGTTGTCACGAAGCTGTCTCGAGAGGCAAACAGGTGTGGGGTGTCGATGTCCTCATTCGCTACCGGCTAGCTCTCGAGGCACCCGGCAAATTCGCCGGACCAGTCGTCTCGGAGGGCGCAGCCCGCTTCGCTCTGGGTCCTCTTGCTGAAGTGGCGGCAAGTACCAAGACCTGGAGTGAGGTGCGCCCCTTTCTGACCGACGGGCCAGAGCGGATGACGTTCGCCTCCGAGCGGGTCGTCAGAGGTGAAGAAGGAATCGGACCCATTGCCGATCTCCCCGACCAACTCATGGATTGGGAACCCACCTATCCCGTCGCCAAATACAAGAAAGACAAGGTTGAGGCCCCCTCCCCCATGCCTCCCGCAGGCTCTGAAACAACTCTTCCGGACCAGGTTGACCGAATCGATGATGCGATGTCAGAGGGAGCCCTCGCCGATCTGGTCCAACCATGGACCGAGCAATCGAACGGGAAATGCGAGACAACCTCGGTCGAAGGGAAAGCCGGAGAAGCGATCAGGGCACTCGGTCTCACTCGGGCCAGGATCAAGGACCTGAACACTAAAGAGGCACTGGCCTGGATGGCATGGGCCGGCGCCTCGGGCGGAGCGCACGGCAGACGAAGAGGGGCCGCAGCAGGGCGATACGGAGCGTGGTGGGCCGTTGCCGCGCTCTGCGATCTCGATTGGCCACCTGATCCAGACG
>SMXW01000116.1 GCA_004356805.1 Acidobacteriota bacterium
ATCGGCAACGGTCAGTTCCCCGATATCGGTTCGAGCGGCAACCAGCAGATCGTCGACGATGGCGCTGACCTCTTCGCTCTGCTCGGCGATCGCAGCCAGCATCTGGGCCCTGTCCAAGGAAGACGACTATTCCCACCTCGATTCCCAAGGCCAAACGCCGACGGCAAGGAGGAAACGGAGCAATTCGACGAACTCGTCGAATGGGTAAGACGCCGTGGTCGTGTTGGAGAGGATGCCGCCCGTCTGGTTGTGATGTTCGACGTCCGGGCCGCCGCATTCGGGTCGTGGAGGGCGGGGCTACTCTCGCTTGTGTGATTTCGTCTCCGGGGTTCTCAACCAAACAACTCCGGGTAGCAATGCTTGCCCCGATCTCGTGGCGGGTGCCGCCGCGCCACTATGGACCGTGGGAACAGTTCGTGTCCCTTCTGACCGAGGGACTGGTCGTCCGGGGTGTCGACGTCACTCTGTTTGCCACCGCCGACTCGGTCACCGGAGCACACCTGGTAGGGACGGCTCCCAGCGGATACTCCGAAGATCCAGGGTTGGACCCGAAGGTCTGGGAGTGCCTGCACATCTCGGAGGTGTTCGAGCGAGCCGAAGAGTTCGATGTGATCCACAACAGCTTCGACTATCTGCCGCTCACATACAGCGGCCTGGTCGACACTCCCGTCGTCACCACAATTCACGGATTCTCGTCGGATGGAATCGTGGCTGTTTTCGAGAAGTACAACCAGCGCGGCTACTACGTGGCGATAAGCGAGGCAGACCGGCACGAGAACCTCGAATACATTGCCACGATTCACCACGGCATCGACATGCAGGAGTTTGCGGTGCGGCAGCAGGCGGGCGAATATCTGCTTTTCTTCGGGCGAATCCATCCCGAGAAGGGCACAGTCGAGGCCATCGAGGTGGCCGAACAGGCCGGAATGCCGTTGACGATTGCCGGAATCATCCAGGACGATGATTACTTCGAACAGCTCGTAGAACCGAAGCTGGACGGAGATCGGATCAGGTATGTCGGCCCAGTCGGTCGGGATCTCCGCGACGACGTGCTTGGTGGAGCCCGAGCACTGTTGCATCTCATCAACTTCGACGAGCCGTTCGGGTTTAGCGTCGTCGAGGCGATGGCCTGCGGAACCCCAGTCATCGCCCGCCGGCGGGGATCGATGTCGGAAATCGTCCACGATGGTGAGAACGGCTATCTGGTCGGCTCCATCGGCGAGGCGGTCGCGGCCGTCCGCGCCGCTGAGAGCATCGACCGCATGGCCGTGCGCGAATCAGTCGAGGAGAAATTCGACTCAAACCGAATGGTCGAGGAGTACCTTGCGGCATACCACCGGGTTATCGAGCTACATCCAATGAGACGGGCCGGACGACGCGATGGCCACTGACGCCAAACCAACCAATCGAACCAACAGCTTTCGACTGGGGGTGAACTATTGGCCGGCTCGCACCGCGATGGGCTGGTGGACAGCCTTTGACCCCGCCGAGGTTGGCGTCGACTTCGCCCGGATTGCCGCAAGTGGCTTCGACTCGGTCAGGTTGTCACTGCTTTGGGAGGATTTCCAGCCTGCCGAGGATATGGTGCATGGCGAGATGCTCCAGCGACTCGTCACGGTGGCGGATCTTGCGGACCAAGCCGGCCTCGCAATTATGCCGACCCTCTTCACAGGTCACATGAGCGGCGTGAACTGGATCCCCACGTGGGCGTTGGGTGGAACGGAGCGCGACAACCGTTTCCGGGTGATCTCCAGCGGACGCATCGCCAACTCCGGATTACGCAACTGGTACACAGACAAAGCGATTACCCGGGCCCAAGCTTTGCTGGCGAGAGAGGCAGCCACCGCCCTCTCCGGCCACAATGCCGTGTGGGCGTGGGATCTCGGCAACGAGAATTCGAACTGCGTGGTACCGCCGAGCCGATCGTCAGCCCGGGCATGGCTAGAGCGCATCACAACGGCGATCCGGACTGCCGACCCGGCGGTTCTCATCACCGTTGGCCTACACATGGAGGATCTGGAAGAGGATCGCAAGCTCGGACCGAGGGAAGCCTCTGAGTTCTGCGACTTTCTCTCTATGCATGGCTATCCCATCTACGCCAGCTGGGCCAAGGGCCCGACGGATGAGCATCTGCTGCCATTCTTGGCTCAAGTGACCCGCTGGTTGGGAAACGGGCGCGAGCTCCTGTTTTCAGAATTCGGCGTGCCCACCTACCGCGCCCGCGATCCCGGCGCACTGCGCGCCCGGCGGCAAGGCCGCGCCCTGCTTATCGAAGAGGAGGCCGCCGCCGCATACATCGGCCGGGCACTGGCTGAGTTGCACCGTGCTGGATGCGCGGGTGCCACGTTGTGGTGCTATTCGGACTACCTGGCCGCCATCTGGAACGACCCGCCGCTCGACGAAGCCGTTCACGAGCGCTTCTTCGGGCAGTGGCGAGCCGATGGGGCTCCCAAACCTTCTCTTTCCATGGTAGCGGCGTTCACCGCCGTCGATCGGAGGGTCGGCCCCGGCAGCCATGAGTGGCTGGACATCGAACCTGGCGAATTCTGGGATGACCCGGGAAAAAACCTCGCCCGGCTCTACGGTCGTTACCGGCAGGTCAATGGAGTTAGCTCGTCGTCAGGCATGTGAGGAGGTCGTCGAGGGAGGCGGTGGCGATGCCCGCTCCGGCGTCCGCAAAACCGTAGGGGAGGACGAGGAGGTTGTCATGGATCATGCTGCCGCATGAATACACGACGTTGGGAACGTATCCATCGCGCTCGTCCTCATTGGGTGCCAGAAGCGGTTCCTTCAAATGACCGATGATCCGACACGGATCCTGGATGTCAAGAAGGATTGCTCCCAAGGTGTACCGTCGCAGCGGCCCAACCCCATGGGTGATCACCAGCCAACCAGCCTCGGTCTCAAGGGGCGATCCACAATTGCCGATTTGCATGAGTTCCCAAGGCCGGTCGGGGATCTGGATCCTCTCTGTTTCATCCCAGAACCGCACGTCGTCCGAGAGCATGAGATAGTTGTTCTCGTTGTCTTGCCGGGACAGCGCAGCGAATCGGCCGTCGATCTTGCGCGGGAAGAGGGCAATGCCCTTGTTCTGGGCGGAGCTTCCATTGAGGGTGGCGATTCGAAAAGAGACGAAGTCCGGAGTTTCTATGAGCTGAGGGAGGATCTGGACCCCGTCGAACGCGGTGTAGGTGGCGTAGTAAGCCACAGATCCGTCGTCATGGGTGAAACACACGAAGCGGGCGTCCTCCATTCCGTGGCTCTCGGTGGGTCCTGCCGGGAAAATGACTCGTTCCGAGATATCGGATTCCGCTGGAAAGGTGCTCTTGTAGTTCGAAGAGGCGAGCCAGTGGATGATCTTGGTTGTCTGAAAGGCGATAGCGCGATCCACGCTCTGCCGGTCGAGATCCAAGATTGCCGCTTCAAGCTGCTCGAAAGTGAATTGCGAAGGCATCGGATCGAGGAACATGCGGGCGATGTCATTAAACGCACCCAGCTCCTCGAGCTTGGCGGAGAAGACGTGTTTTTGGTAGATAGGGGACGTACGGCTGCCGGTCATCGCATATCGGCTCGGCTTGTCCATCGTGATCTTTCCGCTGGCGTCAATCACGCCCGAGCGGAACTCGATGGATGAGATGTGTCCCTCACCGATTGCCCGCAGGCTGATGATGAACCGTTTGTCCCCTGGATTCAAACCAGACTGATCGGGAGCTGGGACGATCGACGGATTGCCCAGGGCAGCCGCTTCGATCGAGTACTCGTGAGTGAAGTAAGCGCCGATAAGTAGCCGGCGTTCCGGGGAAAGATCGTCCGGGTCGTCAACGTGGTCAGCCACCAACTCAAAGTTGCGTTCGAAAATGCTGTTGAGGCCGATGTGCCGGGCTACGGACTGCTGTTGCGTGGCCGCCAGCGTCGACACCACCTCACTCTCTGGCATGGCCAGGATCCGATTGATGACAAGCCGAACTCGCGACCGTCCATCCGGAAAAACCTGCTCCCCCGGCAAGTAGGGCTTGGCTATCACACGATGCGGGTCAGGAAGGAATCGGACCTTATGGCGGGTGATGGGGATGGGGTTCATGCAGTAGTTCGCTCGCTAGATGGTCCCGGTTGGAAGGTCCCGTCTGTGTATCGGCGTGAGATCGCGAAATATGAGCCTAAAAGGCCGTGGGGCCCTTGGCCGGATATTCTGTTGCTTCAGTCTCCGTACTCAGCAGAGGACCTGTGCTTGTTGGAGAGCAGCGAGGGCGGCCAGCGTCGACTCGGCTCCCTGGTTCTGGTTGGTTCCCTCGGGCGTGAGGCCGTCCCTGCATCCCCCCGTTTCCGCGTCGTAGAGGACCACCGCTCCGTCGTTGTCGCCTACGAACCAGCGGACTGCGCGTTCGACCAGATCCCTCCATCGCTCGTCGGCGGTGAGCGAGAAGGCTCGGCTGCAGGCATCAGCCATTGCCGCTGCCTCGACTGGCTGCTGATCGAAACCCGGTCTTTGCTCACCTGGTGCCCATCCGCCCACGGGGGTGAAGCTGAAGTAGTCACCGCGCGTTTCGGTTGCCACCAGCCACTCGAGGAGGTGGAGCCCGGTGTCCAGGAGGAAGTCGTCGCCAGTGCAGGCGGCTGCAGCCAGAAGCGCCTCTGGGATACGGGCATTGTCATAGGTAAGGCGCTCTTCAGGCCACGGCGAATTGGCATCATGAGGAGCCACCGGTATGCGGCCTGCGCATCGCTCGAGGATCTTCCACGCGGGTTCGCTTTCCGGCGACGCCTGGATCATTTCGGCGGCGCCGAGTACCGCGTAGGCGTTTGCCCGCGCAAAGGGCGAGTCGAACTCGCTGCTCCGGGCGAACAAGTGCAGCCCTGCCTGGCGCATGAATGGCGTCGACCCCCTGTGGGCAACAGAACCACCTGCCCACAAAGCCCTGCCCTGCGAGTCATCGGACCCCACCTTGTCCACCCAGGCTCCATCCCGGCGGCGGCGGTTGTGAAATTCGCCACCAGGCAGCTGAGCATCCTTGAGAAACTTCAGATAGATCTCGGCCAACCCTTCCAGACCGGGGGAGGTCTCCGGCTGGCGACAAATGACGATGAGCGCCCGGGCGTTGTCGTCGGTGCAGTAGCCATGCTCCGGACGCGGAGTGGTGAGGCATGCGTGCTCCCAGATGCCCAGATGAGTGGTGAGCCGTCGGAGATGGTCAAATCGAGGTCGCGGCAATTCGCTTATACGGTTCTGTCTGGCTGATCCAATCTGCTCGACCGGGCCAACGCCGATCGCGGACTCCGACTCAACCTGCGGCGGCAACGTAGTCTTTCTGTTGCATCTGAAACTCGCTGTGCGGTTGGGTCATTTTGTAGCGCGCCAGCAGCTTCGCTGCCATGTGGTCATACCTTTCCGCGATCGCAGGCCAGTACAAAGTAGCAGCGATCTTCCGCGCTTCCGCCGCCATTTCGGCCGCGGACGCCGGCTGGGTCAGCACTTGACGGAGGGCGGCGGCCAACGCTTGGGGATCACGATGTGGGACCACTATGCCGGCACCGGTACTCAGCAGCTCGACGGCGTGGGGGAAGGCGGTGGCGATTACCGGCTTGCTGGCTGCGAGTGCTTCTGTCAGTACTCCGGACACGACCTGCTCGGTGGATTCATAGGGCAGCACGACCACATCGGCTTGACGAACCGCGAGAGCAAGCCTGTCGAGGTCGAGGTACCGCCTGTCGAACTCGACAATGTCTCCTAGACCGAGGTCGTTGGCCCGGCTGATGAGCCCGTTGAGATAGGCGTTGCCTTGCGAAGCCTGGACCTTGGGGTGGATCTTGCCCAAGATGACATAGCGAGGGAGTGGATGGATGTCCTTGAGGTCGGCGAACGCGTCGATGGCCATCTCCAACCCCTTACCAGGTCCGATGAGACCCCACGTGAGCACGACAGGCCGGGCTCCGTTCGCGAGAGAAGGACCGCGCAGCCTCGTCGCCGCCCCGTGCGGAATGACACGGACCGAGGCAGAATCGACGTCATAGCCGCTGACGAGACGCCGACAAGCAGTATCGCTCATCACGACGGTTCGCTCGGCCAGAGCCGACACCTTCTCCAGGATCGACCGCTGGCTGGAGCTAGGCCGCGTGAGCACCGTATGAAGCGTGACGATCGCCGGGATGTCGAGGTCTGAGAGCAAGTCCAAAACCTCCTCCCCATCGGGCCCGCCGTAGATCCCGAATTCGTGCTGAACGACCGCGACGTCGAACTGGTTGAGCGCTTCGACGGCCCTCTTGAGGGAGGAGGGATCGGCGTTGCGGTGTTCGTAAACGACTTCCGGTCCAGCGTCGGCGATTAGCTTATCCACCAGGCGCACCACGCCCAGCCCGTCGTCAGAGCCCCGCCCATCGGCAATGGCCCCGCGCAGGGCAGCCGTGAAGGTCGCGAGCCCGCACGACGTTGGCGGGTAGGTGCTAAGAAATGCGATCGAGACATCGCCGGCGCTGTAACCCATAAGACCTCCGTGCACTCATGGAAGGACGGGAGCAGCTACCCGGACAACTCCGCGGGAAAGGTGAGGAAGTGCACTGCCGTCGTCTGATCCGGAATGTATATCGGAGCCTCGAGCTACCGACAATCGAGCGATGGGCCTGATGCGATCGTTGCTTTCGGTGGCGACGACGTGATCAAGGGCAAGAAAGGCGCAGACATGCAAACAAGAGGCCAGCCTCGGGCAGGACGCCCACACCCCGTCCATCGAGATGGAGGTCACGATCAAAGCCTTCAGGATCGATTCAGAATTCGAAGATGCCCAAGGGATTGGCCTTCACTGCACCGGGATTCATCGGCGTGCATCGATGCGGAGCAGAACCCACTCCGCCGCAGCCAAAGTATCGAAGTGAGCCTGCTCGGTCAGCGACTCTCCGCCGAGAGCGAATGACGCACTCGCGTCCACGGTGCGTCCACGAGAGGATGAGAAACAGCCATAAGCGACACGAAGTGGTGAGTGCTGAAATCCCTTATACTACCTGGGATTTTCGCTAATTGTCAATGGTGGCGGGACCCCCTGTATCTCCCTGATAAGGATGAGGTCCCTGGTTCAAGTCCAGGTGGGCCCACCAACTTAAGCGGCCCGTGGGCATCCGCCGAGCCTGGAGCGCCCTCCAGCGACCTAGCCAATAGAGAGCGGACCGGTGTCCAATTGGGTACAACGGCTTGTCACCCATTGAGGGATCTCCCGGACGAGCGTTCCATCCCGCGTTTATCCCGCGTCCGCAACCAATCATGGGCGTCCACTCGGATCGAGCCACCTGTCATCACCTACGTTTTCGTCCGCACGAGTGCATGGCGGACCGTGAGGGCAGCGTTCTTCATGCTCAACCCTGCCCAGCAAAGAGCGTCGATTAGCTTGCGTGCCGGGCACGTAGCCAGCTTTCGGTCTCAACAGCGGTCCCCCAAGGAAATTGATGTTCAGGGTCTTTGCTCGCGCCACGAAACCATCACCACAGGCGGGCTGAGATATCAGCAGGTCCTATTGCAGCCCGGCCCGTGGCCTAAGCCCAACCACATGACCTAACGAAACCGCGAATGCCCGAACTGCGACCGGATCGGCATCCCGATCGCCCATGGGTATCCGCTTTATCTGCTGTTTCGCTCCGATTAGGACGAGTAGGAGTAGGTGTTGATTGTGTTGCCCGATGAGTTGAACAGGGTTGCGGTGTCTCCCTCGGAGTTGTTTCAGATGGCCTGACCGCGCCCCGCGAAGTACCGGGTTGTCTTCGAATCACCTGGTCCGGCATAGACCCTGAGGGTTCCCCCGGGTGGGATCGAGTACCCAGCGGGAAGGGTGATCTGGTGGTCAGCCAGGTCCACGAGCCACCAGCCACCCACATCGGCTGTACCGGTACCGTCGTTGCGGAGAACCACGTATTCGGAGTCGTTGTATTCGACGTCGTTGCCGGGTGCGTCGTAGACAATGATCCGGACCAAGGGGTGGGTAGATGTGTCACCGGCCACCCCTCTGAGGCCCGGGGTTGGTGTATCACACCGTTTTGACCAAGAAAACACCAAGAAAATCGCTTCGGCCACTGTTACCAGAAAGAGGAAAATTAGCCCTTTGCCAGGGGTTTCGTGAGTGGAGCTGAGGGGATTCGAACCCCTGACCCCTTGACTGCCAGTCCAAGGGGTGTGTCTGCTGGGGGCACCGACGCAAGGCCAAGGCACATAGGCCCAGATTTAGGCAAGGGGGGCAGTCCGCGCTACAGACCCAGATGCTGGGACCGGTACTCTCGATGGCGAACTGGGAGTGCGAATCTTGCTGTCATCGAACTGGCTAAGAGCCCAAGCTGTTCGAACCGTACGCCGCTCTGAGGACCTCTCATCTGGCGGAGTCAAGGAGTCTCTTCACGCTTACCGAACTGGATTTCGTGCTTTAGGCACCACCAGTCACCCATACCTTCCCTGAAACCAGGTAGGTCGGAAGTCGTCGGGACAACACGGTCTCGATGACCGAATGGACACTCACCGCTGTTCTGGAGTGCAACATCCTTCATAAACTCATGATGCTGCTCCATTGGGTGTTCTTCACGTCCCAAAGCGGTCTGCTCCTCTGTCCATATTCCACCCACATGCGATCGACGACCTCTTCGAGTCGTTGCTCCTCGAACAACATCGTGAGGTAGATGGACTCGAAATCCGCACCGTCGTCGACATTGTGATGGATTCGACCGGATGTACCAATCGCGCAAGGCCCGGATCCCCAATCTCAGATGCGATTTCCATCATGGTGGTCTCGGCACGCTCTCCTTCTACCGAAATGTACGGCCCTACATGCGGGCTGTTGAACGACCAGTCAACCGGTCTGCTACCAGTGCGCAAGGTGACGATTCCGAAGATCACCACGCCCGGAGCAACTTCGGAGGTAGTCCCGCTTTTCATGACATTGCTCCTGTTCCGAGAACGCCATCCAGAGCGGCAGCAGCTTCGCGGTCGGATTCGACAGACCCGTGCAGGTAAATGCGAGCAGTGACACGCGTATTCGAGTGACCAAGCCGCTGGGACACCGTGGCGATACCGGTCCCGTTCTGAAGCGCCAGCGACGCCATCGTGTGGCGGAGACCATGAAGACGAATCCACTCCAATCCAGCCTCCTCAACCAGACGCTTGAGGCGCTTCGTCACATAGTCCGGTCGGATTGGCCGGCCACTCTCTCCGGAGAACACCAGGTTCATCTCGTCATCCCAAGACCCGGCTGCAAGCCGACTTTCTGTCTGGTCTTTGGGTGTCACTTCCTCTCCGAAGGCTGCTCCTCTCGACGGTTCAGACGCGCATCCAATGATCAGCTGAACCATGGCACTTAACCGGACATCAAGTGCCACTCCCCTGACCAGGCCCAACGAGGCCGTTTATTGGTCGTTATTGGTCCCCGCAGGCAAACAGAGGGGGTGCGTCGTCAAGCACCGGGGGGACCCGGAGCCAAGGAGGACATCTCTCAGACGCCGGGGGCGGGGCACCTCGTGGGACTACTTCTCTGGTTCCAAGGGTCGGTACGCCCAGCATCAGCCACTCCCCCAGGGTTAAGCGCCGGCAGTCGGATGACCCAACCCCGGCTCGCTTGTGGGGACGACGGTGCGCTGCAGCCACGTCGCCGCCTCGATCGACGGTCGAAAGTGAAGTGGCGATCGCTATCTGTCCCCCAGACACACGGCTTCTCCTCTGGAGACGCCTCGTGTGCTAACTCTGAGACTTTCAACCATCAGCTCACCGGGTCCGTCGAAGGTCGCTCAATCTGCGGCACCCTCTCCGATCAATTACCCCTAAGTGTGTCACCGGGATACGTGGGTAGCGCCAGTACTGGTCACCATGATCATCTGGGACTCTGGCCGGCCTATTCACTCGTCCTCATCTTCGAGGAACCGATCAGACTTGCGGACCCTCTCCGACGGTCCCATCGACCGATAGGTGGCGGTCTCCTTGCTGACGCTGGCGAACATGGCTGCGGTGCCTTCGCCAGTGGCAGCCCATCGGGCGGTGTTCTCGGAGGAGGAGGTGGATGGTGGTGGCGAGTCGCGGACCGACCGCGGACTAAGAACTCACGATCCGCCTAGTCCGGAGGATAGAAGAATGGTGCGGCGATGGGCTCGTATTCTTGCGAAAGACTGTCGGTCAAGCGATCCCCCACCACACCCGACTCGTCGAACAACCTGAGGACCTCGGTGTTGTCCCGCTCGGCATTGGCCGCTGTAATGGCCACCGCGGTCTGATGCTGCTCGTCGAAGAAGCGGACAAAGGCTGCGTGATCGTCTGC
>SMXW01000009.1 GCA_004356805.1 Acidobacteriota bacterium
GCCTCGGGACCTCTCACCTCGCCCACGATGATCCGATCGGGACGGAGTCGGAGCGCCGACCGGAGCAGAGAACGGATGGTGATCTGACCCGCTCCTTCCGCATTGGGAGGACGTGCTTCCAGGCGAACGACATGACCGGGAAGAGCCAGTTCGGCCGTGTCTTCAATGGTCACCACGCGCTCCGATGAGGGAATGACAGCGGCGAGAAGGTTGAGGAGTGTTGTTTTCCCCGATCCGGTTCCTCCTGAAATGACGATGGTCCGACGGTCGCGGACCGCATCTGCCAAGGCAGACACCTCCTCCTCTGTGGCAGAACCCGCCGACACGAGGTCATCGAGAGACTGAATCCTCTGGGTGAAACGACGTATGGCTACCAGTGGAAAATCAACGGAGGCGGGGGGCAGCATGGCGTGGAGCCGGCTTCCGTCTGGGAGACGGGCATCGACCATCGGAGCGGACCGATCGATGCGAAGGCCCAGTGGGGCGATCGACCGTTCAACCATCGCAATCAGTTCTTCGTCGGAAGAGAAACGAACGTCAGTCAACTCGAGGTCACCACCACGATCGACCCACACCTCATCGGGGCCGTTTACCAGAATGTCCGTTGTCTCGGGATCGTCGAGGAGAGGTTGAATGGGCCCAAGTCCCAGCACGGAGCTGACAACCGGACCCACCGACTCCTCGGCTCGCCATGGCGATTCGGATCGCAACAGCCATCGAGCCTCTGCCTCGACAGCCTCGGGAGCGAGCCTGGTGTTGCCAACAGCAATTACGCGGCTCACCCGATCAATCACGCCCATGGCAGGCTCCAAACCTGTCTCCAGGCGTTTATCCATCTGCTTCTCGAGGGCATACGGCCACCAAGCAACTGACGAGTTGTCCTGGCTCGGAGTCGGGGAAGCACCGGGCCCGGGCCTGGAGGCCGGGTGCCGGAAGCAACCGGCTGCCACACCGCGGCCCCACGATCGGGAGGAGCCAGCCAACCCGGATACAAAGGTTCGACCGGCACAGTCGAACCAGGCCACTCGTCGCCGGAGACGCGCACAACCACAGCAGGCCAGTGAGCCGCCAGTTGCTCGATAATCGGAAAGGCATCGACCGCCTGGATCGGTCCACCCGCCAGAACCGCCACACCCTGACGGCCTGGACTCAGTTCGTCGAGTCTGGGCCCATCTCCAACCAGGTCGGCAAGAGTCCGACCGGAGGCCAAGCGCAATCCTCCGGCCAAGTCGATGAGCAGAGAAGTCCCCACCGAAGCTGCAAGCCCCAATGGCGCCACCACAGAAAGCACCGGATCCGGTGAACTGACGGCGAGGACCCCAAATCTCTCTATCCCTCCCATGCCACCGAAGATATGGGCGGCGTGGGTCTCGCACAAGACCCTTGGCAACATTGGCGTTAACTTGAGCATGTGTCCGAAGCCGCGTTCTTTGACCTCGACAAGACGATCATCGCCAAGTCATCGACACTTGCCTTCACAAAGCCGATGTTCAGGGCCGGGCTGCTCAGCGGGTCGACGCTGGCCAAAGCGGGGATAGCCCAGGTCTACTACCAGGCGTTCGGAGCGGACCACAGTCAGTTGGAGCGGATCAAGGAGGAGCTCTCCAGCTTGACAGAGGGCTGGGACCACGTCGAAGTGGAAGCACTTGTCGAGGAAACCGTGAACGAGGTCGTGGCACCGCTGGTGTATGCCGAGGCGCTGGCCATCATCGATGACCACAGGCGTGAAGGCCGCAAGGTGGTTGTCGTCTCGGCAAGCCCCGAGGAGATCGTCCGCCCCCTCTGCCGGTACTTGGGGATCGAGGACGTCATTGCCACCAAGTCGGAGCTAGACGAGGAAGGCAGATACACGGGGAGAATCGAGAGGTATGCGTACGGCCCGGTCAAGGCGCAGGCCATAGCCGAGATGGCCGCCGCCGAAGATATCGACCTGGATGCAAGCTACGCCTACTCAGACTCTGTCACAGACCTTCCGATGCTCGAGATCGTGGGCCACCCAGTTGTTGTCAACCCGGACGACGAGTTGGCAGCTGTGGCCGAGGAACGCGGATGGGAGGTCCGACACTTCGAGTCGGCAATCACCCTGAGAGACAAGCTCTCCTCCAAGGCGGTCCCCGGCGCCGCGGTGGTCACCGGGATCGCAGCGGTATTGGCCTACTGGGCGCTCAAAGGACGCAAGGGCTGACCAAGCGCGGTGGTGTGCCGCCGACAGACCGCTAGGTCAGCGTTGCGTCGTTTCCCGAAGATAGGAGGCGCCTTGCTCCATGAGTGCTGCAAAGCCGGTGCCATCTTCTGAATCGACCATGGATCGCAATCGCTCCACCGCTTCCGACAGTGCCGACAGCGCTTCGCCCCCGTACTCGTTCAGCGACTGAATCTCGAAATAGAGGTGAGGGTTCTCACCGGCAACCTGGCTTGCTACCGCCAGCTGACTGTCGAAAGTGGTGCTGGAGAGGTCGGTCAGCCGGCTGGCTGCCTCGCCACTCTCGGCAAGGACTGTCAGGAAGACGATATTCAGGGCGTGCGACAAACCCAGGATGTACGCGATGAGACGATCATGAGAATCAAGGTCCATCTCCACCAGGGAAGCCATAGTCGAGGCGAAGAGCCCGCCTGCCTCTGCAGTGGCTTCAGGGACTCCCACATCCACCAGCACAACGTGCCGTCCCGAGAGAAGATCGGTATCAGGGCCGAACATCGGATGAACTGACGTAACCCGGACCCCCGTCCGAGCCAAACGATCAAGACCCGATCGGAGGGGCGTTTTCAGCGACCCGATGTCGAACACCAAGCCAAGCGGAGGAGCTTCTGCCATTTCGTCGAGGATCTTCTGCGTCGCCGTCAGTGGCGTGGCAATGACGTGGAGATCGAAGGTGCCGGAGGCATCGCGCCAGTCGGGCACACCGGCCTCACCGGCGCTCGGATCAGCAACGTCGACATGGAAGCCTTGCGATTCGAGAAAGCGAACAAACCATCCACCCATGCGCCCTGATCCGCCAATCACGAGGGCATTGCGGCCAGTTCCGGCCGAATCAGCCTCGATTTGACCCTGCTCCTGAACGACCAACGACGACCTGATCAGCTCGAGCATCATGCGCTCGGCGAGAGCCTCCGATAGACCAGCGTCTGCCGCCATTCTCCGAGCGCGCCCCACCACTTCTTTCTCGTGGGCGTAATCTCGAATGGGCAAACCTTGCACCCTTTTCAACTCGCCGAGCCTGGCCGCCAGATCGACGCGGCGGCCCGACAAACCGACGATTTCGCGATCGATCTCGGCAATCGCCTCAGCCAGACTGGAGAGTTCTTTGCTACCCATCCAAAGAGATTACGACTCGATTCGTTACTTCACGAGTGAACCGGCATGGAAGCGATCTGCCACCCGAGTCGAAGCCTCACTACAGCTTGGTAGAGATCGAGCGCCGACATCACCTCACCCTCCAAACGCTCGACCACAACCCGGTTCAGAGCAATGGCTTCTACATTCCAGACAGACTCGCGATCGAGCGATCCATCGACAAAGCCGTCCTCTGACACTGTTTTGAGTGCATCGTTCACCGTCGAAACCAGCAGTGTCGCCGGACCGATGCCCGGGGGTATCTTCATGTCGACAGGCTCACCTGTGGGTCGGACAACGATCCAGTCCTGATCTTCGCCGAGTAACTCCTGGAGGAGAGAAACGGTGAGCATGGGGCAAAGGTACCCTCGCCCCAATGTCATCGAGTGGCCTGTCACACAAGTGGTTCGAGTGTGTCTCCGAGATATCGGCGTTCGATCCGCAAGGACGCACAACGAAGCCGCACCCGACCGTGCGGCAAGGCGGAGGACGCCGCGGTCGGCGTCGCGGGCCGGAGAGACGCCGGAGCAATTTGTGAGACGGGCCACCAGGGCCATGATCGTCGTCGGGGGCGGATCGAGCTCCAGGTTCGGTAGTGACAAGTTGATGACCGATGTCGCCGGCCAGCCTCTCATCGTCCACACCATCGCCGCGTTGCAGGACCACGTTGACGTCTGCGTCCTCGTGTGCAGAGCCGACCAACATGACGAACTGGACTCACTCGATCTGGGTGTAACGATCGCCCCTGGAGGTGCGACTCGAACCGACTCCGAGATGTCAGGCCTCGCGGCCCTGGGTGGCGAGTACGACCTCATCGGGATTCACGATGGTGCTCGGCCTCTCATCAGCCGCCAGTTGATCGAACGGCTCTTCAAAAGAGCGGACGAGTTTGGGGCCGCCGTGCCGGTTCTGGAGCCTGGCGCTCTCCTCATCGATCGCAGTTTCCTCCGGCCAATCCAGAACGCAAAGACGATTCAGACGCCCCAGGTCTTCAGGGGTCCGGCGTTGCTGGCCGTCTACGCTCGGGCGGCCCAGGCGGGGTTCGAGGGGTACGACACCGTTGAAGTCGTTCATGAGTTCGGCGACCTCACAATTGCTGCCGTGCCCGGGGATCCCCTCAATATCAAGGTGACCCGGCCGGCCGACTTGGAGAAGGTGGCCGGTGTCCTTGGAGGACTCTCTCGTAACGAACTTCGGTGACCTGGACTCCGCCGATCTCTTCGATCCGCAGCGGCTTGCCCAACGTCCAGTCCTGTCTCTCATAGAAGGACCGCGCCCGGGTGTTACTCTCGAGGACCCAGAGTAAAGCTCGCTCAAAGCCAGCCGAGGTCATCTCGACCTCGGCCGCGCTTAGGAGCTCAAAGCCATAGCCATTCCCCCAGACCTGGGGGTGGACGTAGATGGCAAAGACCTCCCCCCAGTTCTCATCAACCGACTCCCCTAGAAAGGCGAATCCAGCTAGATCGCCATCGTCCTCCGCCACCAGGAGAATCGAACCGGACTCGATCCGACGAGCGAACCACGAAGTTCGCATCTCAACGTCCAGTCCAGCGAGAAAGTCCTCCGGGAAGATGCCCCGATAAGTGTGCTGCCATGTGGCGATATGCAGAGAAGCAAGTTCAGCGGCGTCCGACACCCTGGCGGGTCGGATCATCTCACTCCTCTTCTGTGGAGTCATCGGTATCCGTGGACTCGCCCCGTCCACCCAGCACCCAAAGGGCTAGAACTGACAGGGAGGTAGCACCAAGGGCAAGGGCGAGCCACCCGAATTGCTGCGCTCCGGGACTCAGGCCGTCATCTCCCTCAGCTGTCGCCGGTACGCCAGGGACGTCCGGGGTGAGATCGGCTCCGAGCTCGACCAGCGAAATGGGCCGAGAGAGAGCATCTTCGGCGCCGACAGCCTCGAACACCACGATGTAGTTCTTAGGCTCGAGCTCGGTGCGAATGCCAAACACACCGCCCCCTCGGTCGAGCAGCGGCAGAGCCAACGTCGCATCATCATCGAACGCCAGATGAGCGATGACTGCCTGAGCCGACGCCACCACCTCGACTTCGATGTCAACCAACATCGCCGTGTCTTCGAGGGAAACGACCGTGGCAGATGCACTTCCGAACGCCCCTCCGAGTTCGAGAGCGACGACAAGGGCCAGATACGCCACCTTCATCGATCGATCCACTCCCCCCGCTCCACGAGAAGGCTTTTCAGAAGGTCGGGGCGGTCGGTCACGAGGCCGTCGGCACCGAGGTCGAGCAGTCTTCTCATCTCGTGGACATCGTTGACCGTCCAGACGTGTACCTGGAGTCCGGCCTCATGCGCCGATCGCAACAACTTCTCATCGATGACCCGCACTCCTCGAATCTGTGTCGGTAGCTGCAAAGCGCTGGCATCACCACCACCACCACGGCCGACTCGGGAAGCAAGCACCCACATCCGGGAAAGGGCGGGCCCTGTCGAAGTGGGGACACGACCGCCGGTTATTTCCCGAAACTCGTTGATTCGATCGTCCGAGAAACCGCCGACGACCAGTCTGTCGCGGATCCCCAGCCTGTCTATGAGGTCGGCAAAGGGACGGGCAAGACCGTCGATCTTGAGATCCACCACCAGGGAAACATCGGGAAGGTCGGTGACGACCTGTTCGAGGCTGGGAATCGCGATCCCCTTCCCCCTGAAGGTGTAGCCGTCGCGACTTCCGTGTCGATACCCGGCGTCGAGGGCTCGGATCTCGTCAAAAGTGTAAGCAGAGACGTCCCCGGATCCCTCAGTGGTGCGATCCACGGTGTGGTCGTGCACGCAGACGAGTATGCCATCGCGAGTGATGTGAAGATCCGTCTCGATGTGGCGGTATCCCATCTCGAAAGCGCCGGAGAAGGACTCCATGGTGTTCTCGGGCCAGAGGAGTCGACTCCCACGGTGGGCAATGGGGACGGGTATGGGCCAGGTCTGTGGATCGAGGGTCATTGCCCCGTCACGGTAACGCCCAGATCAGACTGTTCCGGTCGGCGCACTCGGATCCGGGTAAGAAAAAGCGACGGGCCATGAAGACCCGTCGCCAACCCCGGTATGCAGGGCTTTTAGCGGGCTACGCGGTCCTTCAGGCCCTTTGCGGCGCTGAAGTGGGCGTAATTCTTAGCCGGAATACGGATCGGTTGGCTCGTAGCGGGGTTGCGACCCATGCGTGCTGCGCGATATTTGGTGCTGAAGTTGCCAAAGCCGGTGATATTCACCTTGCCCCCGGCGTCCAGCTCGACTGCGATTATCCCCTCTCCATCCTTGGTCGAGAAGATGATGTCGATTATCTCGACGGCCTTGGCCTTGGAGACATCAGCCTTGCCGGCCAGCTTGTCCGCCATCTCGGACTTGTTCACAGCCCCTCCTTGTGGGTTGATGAGTTCGCGGCGTTGTTTGCTGCGACGATGGCTATCAACGATAGGGCAATTACCCGACGGCAACGGGCTTTTCCGTGCTTTACGATTCGCGATCTGAAGGAGGACCATGAGCGTCGATTACCAACTTGACGGCGACGTAGCCGTCATCACATTCAATCGCCCGGATCGATTCAACGCCATCGAAGCCGGGTTGGCGACCGGAACGGTCGATGCTCTCGACCAAGCGGGCGGTGAGGCACGGGCAGTCGTGCTGACTGGCAAAGGCAAGGCTTTCTGCTCGGGAGCCGACCTTTCCCAACTGATGGGCGACTATGAGAGCGGTGGCCCCGACCTGGCCAGCTTGCTCAACGACGTGTTCCACCCCATGGTCAATGCCCTGGCGAACTCCAAGGTTCCGACCGTCGCAGCAGTCAACGGGGTGGCCGCCGGCGCCGGGCTAGGCATAGCGCTTGGCTGCGACATTCGGATCATGGCCGAATCGGCATTCCTGACTTCCGCCTTCACCGCGATCGGCCTCGTCCCGGACTCCGGGACCACGTGGTGGCTTGCCCAGCACGTGGGTGTGTCCAAGGCGATCGAACTGACGATGACCAACAAGCGCGTGAATGCGGAGGAAGCCCGGTCTCTCGGTCTCTGCGCCGAGGTGGTCCCAGATGGAGAGGTCGTCGTTAGGGCTGTCGAGCTTGCCACCACACTGGCCGACATGGTTCCGGACGCCCTGGTCACCACCCGACGACTCGTTCGCGACGCGGTCGAGTTGTCCTTCGGAGAGGCCCTGGAAGCGGAGCGACGGGAGCAAGGACGTCTCGGCAAGACCGCCGAGCATCGCGAAGGTGTTGCCGCGTTCCTCGAGAAAAGGAAGCCCGACTTCCGAAACGCCGGGTAGGCCGTTTTCCCGTTTTGGCGCTTTCCGCGCGGCCAAATGATCAAATACGACGCGCCATGCATCAGGAACGCGGGTTCAGGGTTTTACGAGGTAGATCCTGAGGGTGATCTTGCCGTCTTCGCCGTGGCCGAAGGCAACCCCGATCTCGTTGTTCAGCCAGGCCAAATCCTCATTGCCGGTCTCGAACGTGATGAGCTCCTTCGGGTCCGCCGACTGATCGGGGTTGACGATGGAGACACCGTTGCCTCGATAGGAGACGGCCTCTCGCTTCTCGCCGATCACCGCATGGACGTCCAGAGCCATATTCCCATCGGAGCGGACGGTTACGTAGTCCACCCC
>SMXW01000010.1 GCA_004356805.1 Acidobacteriota bacterium
CAGTGGAGCGACAGCCGTCATTCTTTGTCGGCCTGAAGCACTCCCTGTGTCTCTATCTCGAGCCTGACTTTAGGGCCCACCAACACTCCTCCTGCTTCGAGGGCCACGTTCCATGTCAATCCCCAGTCCTCTCGGTTGATCTCGGTGAAGGCACTGAAGGCGACCCGCCGACCGCCCCATGGGTCACTCACCACGCCGTGGTACTCGACGTCGAGCGTGATCGGCCGGGTCTCACCCTTGATCGTGAGGTCACCCGGCACGGTCCAGTGCTCGCCGGCGCCATCGAACCCGGTGCTGCGAAACTCGATCGTCGGGTGATTCTCCACGTCGAGGAAGTCCGGCGATTTGAGATGTTTGTCGCGATCCTCATGGTCGGTGGTGATGCTCGCCGTATCCAGCGATACCTCCACCCATGACTCCTGAGGGTCTTCTGCGATGTGAATCGTTCCCGAGACGCCTTTGAATTTCCCAAACACCTTGGTGACCATCAAGTATCGGCCGACGAAGCCGGCGACCGTATGCGCGGGATCCAGCGCCCAGTCCCCCAGGGGTGGAAAGTCGATTTGCTCCTGAAGTTCCTTTGTGCTCGTCACAGTTGTCTGCCTCCTTGTGGCATGGATGTTGATGATTAGAACAGTTGAGTAGCGCAACTATATTCCTTTAATGTTGTGCGGGTCAACTATTGCGGTAGCGTCAGATCATGGAACACGGCATCGATACGGATCGGCTCGAAGCCTGGGCCCTGTTTCTTCGTGCTCACGCCACCGTGGTACGCCTACTCGAGGACGAACTCGAGGAGAAACGTGGATTGGCATTGACTTCGTACGAAGTGCTTCTCCGCCTCTCCAGCGCTGAACGACCCTGGCGTATGCACGAGCTTGCGGACTCACTGCTTCTCAGCCGAAGCGGCGCCACCCGACTCGTCGAGAAGCTGGAGAAAGAGGGTCTCGTGGAACGAGAAATGTGCGAAGGTGACCGCCGCGGCATTCAGATCGCGGTTACCCCGAAAGGCAAGAGCACCCTGCGTGCTGCGGTTCCGGTACATCTGCAGGGAATCGAAGATCACTTCACCCGCCATCTCAGCAAATCCCAGACGGCACAACTCCGCTCGGCATTCACCAAGATCGTGACCGCAGCCGAAGCCGATCGCCGCAAAACACACCAACCCGTCTGACAGGCCGACTACTACGGTTGAGGTGACGAACCGGTGAGAGGAGCTTGGTCATGGCAATCTTCCAGGCACTGAGCAGACGCATGTTTCTGAGCGAGATCGGTCGCGCCACCATTGCGGTGGCGATTTTCGGTGGTCTGGCTGCCTGCGGCGACGACGACTCCGCTCTCGCCGGCGAGGACGGCTCGACAACCGCTAACCCCGCGCCGAAGTCATCGACGTCCCCGCCCTCGGCGACATCGACGACGGAGCCTGCTCCGCAGGCGACCGCCGGTCTCGAGGCTGTCACCTGGAGGCGCGTGTCCCTCGGGTTCGTGTCCGCATATGTGCTCGCCCGCAGCGGCGAGGCGGTGGTCGTCGACACGGGCGTCGCGGGCAGCGCACCGCAGATCGAGGCGGGTCTGTCTGCCATTGGGCTGGGTTGGAACGACGTCGGCCACGTCATCCTCACGCATCTGCATCCCGACCACATCGGGAGCATCGGCGACGTGCTCACCAGTGCTGACGCTGCGACCGGTTATGCAGGCGCAGCAGACATCGGTGCGATTCCCTCGCCGCGGCCCCTGAGGGCGGTTGGTGACGGCGACGACGTGTTCGGTCTCCGGATCATCGCGACACCAGGCCACACTGCGGGGCACATCAGCGTCCTCGATGCTGTGGGGGGTCTGCTCGTTGCGGGTGATGCGATCAACGGCGAGGACGGCGGTGTCATCGGGCCCAGGCCCGAGTTCACCAGCGACATGGGGGCTGCGATCGAATCTGCCATCAAGCTCGGAAGCCTCACCTTCGATACCGTGGTCTTCGGCCACGGGGATCCCGTCGAAGGTGGCGCCGATGCCAGGGTGGCGGCAATGGCCGCAGGGTTGTAGACGTGAGGTCGTCAGATCCCGCGATATTGCACTGAACGAAGCGAAAGTGAAGAGGAGTTTTCGGTGACACAGATTTTTTCGAGCCCCTTACCCGAAGTGGAGATTCCCAGTTCTCCACTCACTCCCATCGTCTTCCGACATCAAGATGACCTTGCTGACAAAACTGCGCTCATCGACGGGATGTCGGGTCGGAGCTACACATACGGAGAGCTGGCGGGAGCCACGATGAAGGCGGCGGGAGGCTTGTCGGCCCGCGGGTTTGGAAAGGGCGACGTGCTCGCCATCCTCGCCCCAAACCTGCCCGAGTACGCCATTGTCTTCCATGCAGCGGCCACCGTTGGTGGAACGGTCACCACCATCAACCCGACCTATACCGTCGAAGAGATCCAGTTCCAGCTGAAGAATGCCGGAGCCAGGTTGCTGGTGACGATCCCGTTGTTCCTCCAAACGGCTCGCGACGCGGCGGCGAACACGAGAGTCGAGGAGATATTCGTGCTGGGAGAGGCGGACGGGGCGACCTCGTTCTCGGACCTGCAAGCCGGCGAGCCTTTCTCCGGAAACCCAGACATCAGCCCGGATAGCGATGTCGTCGTACTCCCGTACTCCTCTGGCACCACGGGCCTCCCCAAAGGGGTGATGCTGACACACCGCAATCTCGTGGCGAACCTCGCTCAGGGCGAGCACGTCACCGCGGTCAGCGAGGACGAGGTGGTGGTCGCCGTCCTGCCCTTCTTTCATATCTACGGCATGCAAGTGCTGATGAACGGCGTGCTCTACAACGGTGCGACCACGGTGACCATGCCCCTCTTCGATCTGGCTGAGTTTCTGAGGATCGTTCAGGAATACAAGGTGACACGCTTGTATCTCGTGCCTCCAATCATCCTGGCCCTGGCCAAGCACCCGTTGGTGGATGAGTACGACCTGTCGAGCGTGAGACAGATCTTCTCCGGCGCAGCGCCCCTGGGGGCCGAGGTTGAGGCTGAGGCCGCCCAGCGAGTGGGGGCAGAAGTCGTGCAGGGTTACGGGCTGACCGAGACGAGTCCGGTGACACACGCAACCGCGCCGGGCAAGGCCCGCTCAGGGTCGATCGGTTTCGTCATCTCCAACACCGAGGCTCGGGTGGTTGACCCCGAGTCGGGGTCCGACCTCGGCGTCGGAGCGGAAGGCGAGATCTGGATCAAGGGCCCGCAGGTCATGCAGGGCTATCTCAACAACCCTGAAGCGACCCGCGAGACCATCGACGACGACGGATGGCTCCACACCGGCGACATCGGGTGGGTAGACGAGGACGGTTATTGGTACATCACCGACCGGCTCAAGGAGTTGATCAAGTACAAGGGATTCCAGGTTCCACCCGCAGAGTTGGAGGCGTTGCTCCTAACCCATCCTGCCGTAGCCGATTCGGCGGTGATCCCGGTTCCGGACGAAGAGGCCGGTGAGATCCCGAAGGCGTATGTGGTGCTCAAGCCGGGTCAGGAGGCCACAGCCGAAGAGCTCATGGAACACGTCGCAGGTCATGTCGCCCACTTCAAGCAGATTCGGCAGGTGGAGTTCATCAATGAGATACCGAGGTCCCTCGCCGGCAAGATCCTGCGAAGAGTGCTGCGGGACCGTGAGGCGGCGGGAGCCTGACGATCCCCAACCTCGGCCAAATCCTGGGGTTTAGGTATGTAGGGCGAAGATTTTTCCATGAGGCTCGACTTGGCACCGAGTTCATGGTGGTGCCGAGCCACCACTCCCCTGGTCTCTGTAACCGCCTTGCCGACGAAGCCCTGGGGAAACGTCATCCCCGGCAAGGGTCCGAGCAGCTCTGACGATGTCGTCGTCGGCCCGGAAACCGCTGGGTCGCTTACCGCCAAAGAAACACCTCTTGGGGGAGAACGGCTACATGTAGAGCTCAAACCAGAACCAGCTTCGTAGGACGTCCCACAGCTCAGGCTCACCGACTCGTATGCCAACATGTCCCGTTCCATGAGCACACTTCCCCACCATCTACTCCCCGACAGCTCCGTCGTTGCCCCGGACGGTCGGCTCGCCGTTGGCGGCTGCGATCTCATCGCACTGGCGGACGAGTACGGGACACCTCTGTTCGTCTACGACGAGACCCAGCTGCGGGCCCGCTGCCGGGAGGCAGTGACCGCGTTCCCAGACGGGGTGGCATACGCGACCAAGGCGTTCATGTGCACCGCGATGGCACGGCTCGCCCACGTGGAAGGCATGACCCTCGATGTTGCCACCGGTGGCGAACTGCACGTCGCCCTGGCCGCAGGGGTCCCGGCTGATCGACTTGTGTTTCACGGGAACAACAAGTCGGTCGCCGAGTTGCAAATGGCCCTGGAAGCAGGCGTGGGCAGAATCGTCATCGACTCCTTCGACGAGATCGAACGACTCGAGCATCTCGTTGCCGCAGGTCTACCCGGACCAACGGTGCTGATTCGGGTCAACCCGGGAGTGGAGGCACACACCCACGAGTTCCTGCAGACCGGTGCCTACGACTCAAAGTTCGGGATCTCGATCGTCGACGGTAATGCGATGCGGGCGATCGATCAGGCCCGGGCTTCCTTCGACTTCGCTGGAATCCACGCCCACGTCGGATCCCAGGTCTTCGACGTTCAGTCGTTCGAGAAAGCCGTTGGGGTGCTTGGTGAGTTTGTGGCGCCCCTCGATATCGAGGAGCTATCGATTGGAGGTGGGCTCGGTGTTGCCTACGTCGAAGGGGAGTCGGCTCCGACCATCACCGAGTGGGGTGAGGCAGTGCGGAGGGCTGTCGCCACGACCGGGATCGAAGCGAAAGTCACGGCTGAGCCGGGCCGGGCCATCGTGGCACAGTCGGCGGTAACCCTCTACACCGTCGGCACCATCAAGGAGATTCCGGGAGTGCGCACCTATGCCTCGGTCGATGGTGGGATGAGCGACAACCCCCGCCCCATCCTCTACGGGAGTGGCTACGAGTCCTTCCTACCCCGGGCCACCGATGCCGATCGACCGATGCACATTCGGGTAGTGGGCAAACACTGCGAGTCCGGGGACGTGGTGGTCTGGGACGGGACTGTGCCGGAAGATCTCGGGGTCGGCGACATCCTGGCCACTCCAGTAACCGGAGCCTACGGCCACTCCATGGGCTCGAACTACAACAAGGTGCTACGCCCCGCCGTAGTCTTCGTCGCAGACGGGCGGGCCAGGCTCGTGGTTAGACGAGAAACCTACGAGGACCTCCTCATCACCGACGCCGACCTTTAGGAATTAGAGAGACGTCGGATGTGGCTGTCTCTCAAACTATCCTGACCGAAGAGAGCCTTGTCTCAGATAACCGAGTGATGAATCAGGCGGCTGGACGAGGTCGTCACCGCACCTCAGAAGACCCGAGGACTCCTTACCGACGCGGGTCCACAGCAACAAAGCCTCCCTAAGCGTGAGTACAAGACCAATCTGAACGATCGTCCTACTTGCCGATGGTTCTTGGCAAGCGAAGCCCGATGCGTCGTGCGTGGACTTGCAATCCCCGAGCGCAGAAGCGTCGACGTGACGACCGATGCGAAAGTCGGCCCACGCCGACGGCATCCATCGTCATCCTGCTGACCTCTCTCCTTGTGCACCCCTAGCCTCGGTTCAGTTCTTCCCGATCTACCGTATAGGTGGCGTTTCCCGGCACATACCACGCCATGGTGACTCCGTATTCATGCCCGGTCTCTGCGACCACGCGAGGACGCGGATCTCCTGAGGCCGCGGCAACGATGATCCGACCTTCAGTGTCGACCACGAGCACGTACTTGCCGTCGGGTGACCACTGTGCCTCATTGAAGCGATAGTTCGATGGTGCCTCATCCGAGCCAAAGAGGTCCCTAGTGGATCCGTCGGGTGAGACGACGACCACCGTTGTCCCGGCGTCTTCCACTCGGACCCGGCTTCCGTCCCGTCGGGTCTGTCGGTGGTCTGACCAGAGAAAGCTGCGGTCCCTCTCGTAGGTCACACGCTCGAAAGCGCCACCCTCGACGGGCTCGATCAGAGTCAGATCGAAATCGTCGAACTCCCGCTCGAACTCACTGACATGGCCGAAATCCTCTACGACCAACCAGCCATCATCGATCCAGGCCATCCCGCCGATCTGCTCACGGCAGGTGATCTCGTTTGTCTGCCCCTCAGGGAGCTCGATCACGTAGACGCATCGGGATTCGAATTCGTCGTCACGATCCGAGTCTTCCGGAATGGCATAGGCGATCATTCCGGACAATTCCGGATCGGGTTCTTCGGCCAGCAGCGGGTATTTCGGAGTGGGTACGAAACCGAATATGACGATTACCGCGGTGGCGACAACAACGATGCCCCCCGCCAGCAGAGCGGCCGTCCTAGATCTATTCGCACCGGTCATTGGAGCATCTCCCCTTTGCGGCGGCGGGATGCAGCCACCGCGCCGATCACCAATAGGGCCGCAATCACCACGAGAGCGACAGCCACCGCAAGTTCTGACCCGAAGATTTTCAGAGCCACCTGCACCGAGAAGACAACGACTCCGATCGCACCTGCGATGAGCAAACCGATCCGCTCGAGTCGGGCTCCCGAGATCAGGATCAGCATCACGGTGATGACGCCGAGGATCAGCCCGTGCAGACGGAACGAATCTGTTGCGGTTATCTGCGCTCCGACTAGTGCTGCAACGGAGCCGACCACCATGCCGGGTCGAGCCGGAGGTGTGTAGCCGCCCCAGGAAAGGACCATCCATGCGACTCCGATGGCCCAGACGGCTAGCCCATAAAAGGAGCCATGGGTGTTGTCGTTGAGAACCGCTATGAGCAAGGTCGTCGATCCGATGATCGCAAACAACAGCATCACATTGCCGAGTGCGCTCTTGTTCATCATCCACGTGATGGCTGCAACGACCAATGCAGACACGGAAGCAGCGAGGGCCACCGCTGCCGCGTTGTCCTCGAACAGACCGGTTGCGAGAAGCCCGACGGTCGCCGCCGTGCCGACCACGGAGGCAGCCCATAGGACGGACTTGAGCCGGCGGCCGGCTGGTGAGCTTTTCCTGACAAAGGCTCCGGCGGCGATGAACACCGCCGTGAGGAGACCGGCGAGGCCCACCTGTCCGACCTCACTGAGGTCGGGGATGATCTCTGACATGAAGAAGAACGCTGCTGCGACGGCCAACGCCCCTCCCAGGTATCCCACGGCCTCAACTGCGGCTGTTACTCCGGTGGCCTCGTCGCTGTCCAACAGTTCGGGTGCGTCCATCGAGCCCTCGTGGGCCCGAATGGACGCCGCCTGGTCTTCGCTGATCAGGCCAACCGCGTGCCACTCTCTGACCTTTTTCTCCCAGTCACTCATGATCTGATCCTCTCCGATTTGCCGCCGAGTAACCCAACAAGCAGGGCACCGAACACCGCTTTCGGAATCGGGCTGACCACGACTGGATCCGGGTCTGTCTGGTGACCCCGGCTTCGACGCCGGGGAGGGCCTAGGCGCTCATCTGCGATCTGATTCGTGCGTGCCATGAGCCCAATATCGCTGGGCAGCGGGAATCCCGATATCGGGGTATTCCCCGATGAATTCCTCAGCATCGGGGTAAACCCCGATTGACTACTCCCGGCGGACCCGGCCGGACCCCCACAAGACCGGTGGCGATGCCTTGCTGACCAAGGTCCCCCGCGTGCAGACCGTTTCATTGGGTCCCCACTCATGACGCCCGCCGTTCCTCATCCACCAGCACCCGCCGCAGCACCAGGCCTTCACTGCCTCACCAGTTCTGTCCTCGGGCACGCCGATCACAGCGGTCCTGGCCGATGGCGGTTGAGGACCTATTCCACCTCGGGTGGTGTAGACGTTGAAGACCGGCGAGTTGCCCGGTCTGGTGGACCTCCTGAACTGGCCCGGGCTCCCCGGTGTCGGGGCCACATGACCGTTCCGCGGGGGTCTAGCCCAGGTTTTGTGCTGCCAACTCCGCCTTTGACATCGGGTTGTAGATCAGCCCCAGGTTCACGGCGTAGATGGCATGCCATAGATAGATGGCTACCACTCCCAAGAACCCATTATCGACATCGAAATTCCTGCTGAAGAATCCCAGGTCGAACTCAGGGAACAAAACTGGAACCCACCACAGGGCGCTGATCGTGGCCAGAATCACACCCCACAACAAGGCCTTCGACATGTTGTTCTTCCATTTGAGTATCGGCAGGACGACCACTGCATAAACCAGCGCCCACACCACACCGGTGAATGTGTGAACTATCCAACCCGTGACCAGGCGGACCGTGGGAGAAATCTCGAACACTCCGAATTCACTGCCCAACTCGGGTCTGAACAGTAGATATGCGTTGAATTGGGGGAATTGGAGATTCTCCAAACCGATACCATGGAACCAATAGCCGGTGATCGTTGCTATGTGGGTAGCGACCAGCCCGGCGACCAGTGCCATGACCAGCGGTCGCTCATTGGCCAGCAACCGCCATCGGGCCGCTGTGTTCTCGGCGATCATTTCTTAGCCTCCTCACACGTAATTTGTGCGCATGGCGCCCGTTCGTACGTCAAGGGTACACAAGGGAACAGGCGCGCGCCGTCCAGAACAGGCTTCTTCTCTGCGTCGCCAAATGGATCATCGCGCGCCGTAGTCCTGGCCGGTCTGTTGCGTGAGGAGGGTCCCGATGCTATGTTCGGACACCGTACAGGTATACGGTATTTGAACAATTCGGCGTCAGGATTGGAAGAAGGAGGGCCCATGTTCGAGACGAAGACCGCCTCTTTGGACGACTACACAAAAGGGGGCATCGAGGTCATAGACGACGACCCCAAGCACTATGCGTTCTCCAACATGTACGAAGTTGCCAATGCGTCCAAACCGTATGAGAGCGTCGTGGTCGCGATGAATCGCCAATATACATTGGAGATACTTCGCGCCGAGGGTGAGTCCGAATGGCGCACTGCCCCTCACGACGAGTTCGCCCTGGTGATGGGTGGGGAGGTGACGATCCGGTTGGTCAAACTCGACAACCCGCGGAGTCACCATGATCCCGGTGATTCCGGCTCACGTCGCATCGACGGAGAGCCTTCTGGGGAGCCGATGGGCACCATCAAGGCGAAGAAAGGGCACATGGCTCTTCTTCCCGCCGACTCCGCATACCAATTTCAAACCGACGAACCCGGAGTGATCCTGATCCAGACGATCAAAGGACCGGACAGCATCGAGCGGTGGGCAGACATATGCATCACCACCGTTTGACCACAAGAAAGGAGTTGACACCATGACCACACTCGAAGAAACCCCGACCGTTCTCGCCACCGAGCAGAACGAGCAGGGTTACCGGGAATTCTCACTTGGGGAGTTGCACTTCCGCAGAGACGAGTACTTCGTCTACATCACCTGGCCCACCGGTTCGCATGTCATGTCGGCCGACGCCTTCCTCCGCGCTCTGCAGAGAGACGTTGCCTGGGAGTTCTTCTACGGAATCGTGAATTTCGACGGTGTCATCGGCACCGTGAATCACTACGGGACCGTGGATCTCTTCGCCGGCCGATACAACGACTCATACCGCAAAGCGGAATTGGATCATGTCGAGAACTTCCCGACACCGCAGATCAAGGCGACCTTCGAGGAGATGCTCGACGATTGGACCAACGAGACATTCGATCCCTTTGCCGCGCCCCGCGAAACGGGCAGCGCCTTTGGCGTCAAGAACGGGGAAAACCGTAAGGCCATTACCCGCCACCGTGTCAAGGCAGCCCGAATGGTCAGTTGCACCGGTGATGAGCAAATCCGATCGGACGAAACCGGACACCCAGTCAACGAGCACTTCGTCGATATCTCCCAGGATGAGCCAGAGATCATCGCTGAGCCGGGGTTCGAGGACGAGGTCAAGGCTTTCAGCCTTTTCGCCTACCTGTCACGATCGGATGTGACCTGGAACCCGTCTGTGGTGTCGGTCTGCAAAGACAGCCTGTTCTGTCCGACAACCGAGGAGTACATCCTCCCGATCATCCATGGCAATGATCGGGTCGAGTGGTTCGTCCAGTTGTCGGATGAGATCCACTGGGATGTGGCGGACCGGGAAACCGGCGCCCTGCGGGCCAAGGTCGTCATGCGCGCTGGAGACGTAGCCGCGATGCCCGCCAATATCCGGCATCAGGGCTATGCCCGCAAGCGGTCAATGCTCCTGGTATGGGAGAACGCGGATCCCGACATTCCGGAGCTGATCGCCACAGGACAGACACCGACCTATCCGGCTGACTTCTAAGGCCGCCCCGATTGTGCCTATGAGATTCGTGAGAGATCCGAGCCGGCTAGACCCAAGGCGGGATCGGAGCGCCTGAGTGGAGCAGCGGCTCTACATCGGCGGCAAGTTTGTCGATTCTGCCGCCGGTGGCGTTATCGAGGTCTTCAACCCCCATGACGGCACGAAACTTGCCGACGTGGCAGAGGCCCGCGCCGAGGACATCGATCTCGCGGTGGGGGCCGCCGAAGAAGCCTTCCCAGCCTGGTCCTCGATGGCGGCGATGGATCGTGGTCGCCTGTTGCTTCGCCTGGCCGACGCGATCGAGGCGAATGCGGAGGATCTGGCTCAGCTCGAGTCGCTGGATACCGGCCATCCCATAAGGGACACCACCATCCTCGATGTGCCACGGACCGCGGTCACCTTCCGTTACTTCGGAGGGATGGCCGACAAGGTTCAGGGGTCGATTCCGCCTGTGGAAGCAGGTTTTGTCAACCACGTCTATCGGCAGCCGTTGGGTGTCGTGGGCCAGATCGTCCCGTGGAACTTCCCCCTGATGTTCACGAGCTGGAAGCTCGGTCCTGCTCTGGCTGCGGGGAACACCGTTGTCTTCAAGCCGGCCGAGCTCACGCCGCTTTCGTCGCTTCGGATAGCGGAGTTGATCGACGAGGTCGGGTTCCCCCCGGGCGTGGTGAACGTTTTACCGGGGTACGGCCACACGGCTGGAGCGCGAATCGCCGAGCATCCCGGCATCGCCAAGGTCTCGTTCACCGGTTCCACGGCGACGGGTCGAGGTCTTGTGGAGGCCTCGGCCGGCAACCTAAAACGACTACATCTGGAATTAGGCGGCAAAGGGGCCAACATCATCTTCGCCGACGCCGACCTCGATGCGGCCCTGGCGGGATCGGCGTTCGCCATCTACCACAACCAGGGCCAGGCTTGCATTGCCGGCTCCAGGCTGCTCCTTCAGCAGGAGATTGCAGACGAGTTCCTTGATCGGTTTGTGTCGCTCACCGAGTCGATCCGGTTGGGCGACCCCCTGGATCGGGCCACCGAGATGGGGCCCCTCACCTCACCCGGACATCGGGACCGAGTCCTCAACTACGTCAAGATCGCCGAGGACGAGGGCGGAGAGGTTTTGACCGGTGGAACGGCGCCGGACGACCCGGCACTGGGCAACGGTTGTTATGTGGAGCCGACCGTGGTCAGGGCCGCTCCCGGAGACCGCGTATGCCAGGAGGAAGTCTTTGGGCCTTTCGTAACCGTCAGCACCTTCTCTTCGGAGGAAGAGGCGATCGGTGTTGCCAACAGCGTGGAGTACGGGCTTGGGGGAGGTCTCTGGACTCGAGATCTCTCCAAGGCCTATCGCGTGGCGAATGGCATGCGTACAGGGATGGTCTGGATCAACTGCTACAAGAAGGTCAACCCGGGATCCCCGTTCGGGGGCGTCGGCGCCTCTGGTTATGGGCGCGAGATGGGATTCGAGGCGATGCACGAGTACACCGAGGCAAAATCCGTCTGGATCAACGTCTCGGGTGGGCAGCCGGCATGGTATTCGGGAGCCTGACACTTGGCTGAGTTCGTGTCCCTTCGCGATGGCATCGAGCAGCTCGTTCCCGACGGGGCGTCGGTGGCAATGGAGGGATTCACCCATCTGATCCCGTTCGCTGCCGGTCACGAGATTATCCGCCAGGAAAAACGTGATCTGACCTTGGTCCGCATGACACCGGACGTCATATACGACCAGTTGATTGGCACGGGCTGTGCTCGAAGGCTCGTCTTCTCCTGGGGGGGAAATCCCGGTGTCGGCTCACTCCATCGGTTTCGGGATGCTGTCGAGAATGGCTTCCCTTCTGCTCTCGAGATCGAGGAGCACAGCCACGCAGGGATGGCCGCCCGCTATGTGGCCGGGGCTTCGGGGCTCCCCTTCGGGGTGCTCCGCGCCTATGTCGGCTCTGATCTCGTCAAGTACACGGATGTGGCATCCATCCTCTGCCCGTTCACAGGGGAGGAGTTGGCTGCGGTTCCAGCCCTCAATCCCGATGTGACCATCATCCACGCCCAGCAGGCAGACCGTCGGGGCAATGTGGGCCTATGGGGCATCACGGGCGTGCAACGGGAGGCAGTTCTCGCGGCCACCACGGCAATCGTCACGGTCGAGGAGATCGTTGATGAGTTGAGCGATCACGGGCCGAATCATGTCATCCTTCCCTCCTGGACGGTGACGGCCATCGCCAGCGTGCCCAGAGGCTCCCACCCGTCCTACTCGATGGGATATACCAAGCGGGACAACGCCTTCTACACGGGTTGGGATGTGATCTCCCGCGACCGTGACACCTTCGCCCGATGGATCGACGCCTTTGTGTTGAGTCACAATGGCCCGGAGGGATACCTGGCCGCTCTCGAGGACGAGTCCTTGCTGGACGTGGTGCTGAGTGGTTGACGTCCGTGATCCGACAACGGTCTACACGGCCGACGAGATGATGACCGTCACCGCGGCCCGACATCTCCGAAACGGCCAGGTGTGCTTTGTCGGGATCGGGTTGCCCAGCGATGCAGCCAACCTGGCTCGGCTGTCGCACGCGCCAAAGGTGATCCTCATCTACGAATCGGGGACTATCGACACTCGACCCGAGATTCTGCCTCTTTCCATTGGCGACGGCGAGCTTGCCGACAGGGCCGATCTGGTGGTCAGCGTGCCCGAGGTTTTCGCCTATTGGCTTCAGGCTGGAAGAGTCGACGTCGGGTTTCTGACGGCGGCCCAGATAGATCGGTTCGGCAATCTCAACAGCACGGTCATCGGCAGCTACAAGGAGCCGAAGGTTCGGCTGCCGGGGGCCGGTGGAGCCCCCGAGATCGCCGCTTCGGCGGGTGAGGTGATAGTCATGCTTCGACAGTCGCAACGGACGTTCGTACCTGCAGTCGACTTCGTCACCTCGGTTGGCTTCGGGAGGGCCGGGGAGGGGAGGGTCGATTATCCCGGAGCGGGGCCTACCGTCGTTATCACCGACCTTGGCGTCCTAAAACCCCATGCCGACACCCACGAGTTGATCCTGGCAGCGATCCATCCCGGAGTGGAGCTGGACAAGATTCGTGAAACCATCGGCTGGGACGTCAAGGTGGACGACGATCTGGTCACAACCGACCCTCCCACTTCCGATGAGTTGGGCACTCTCCGTGACCTCAAGGCTCGCACGGCACAGGCTCATTCGAGGTGAGACAATTCAGCTACGACCAACTCGCCGGTCGGGTCCTCTTCGGGCATGGCACAATCGCCGCCGTTGGCGACGAACTGGACAATCTCGACGTTCAACGGGTGATTCTCATCGCCGATGACATGGCCAAGGCCGAGGCAGACCAGATCGAGGACGATCTCGGCAGCCGGGTTGTGGCGAGGATCGGCGAGATAAGGCCCCATGTCCCAGTCGTCGACGCCGAAGCCGCCCGTCACATGGCCGACGATCGCGGAGCCGACGCCGTGGTGACCATCGGCGGAGGATCGACGACGGGTTTGGGCAAGGCGATCGTGCTGGAGAGAGACATGCCGTTCCTGGCGATTCCGACTACCTATGCCGGCTCCGAGATGACTCCGATCTATGGGATGACCGGCGACAAAGTGAAGCGCACAGGGCGTGATCCGAGAGTGAAGCCGAATACTGTCATCTATGACGTCGACCTGACCCTCGATCTCCCGGCCAACGTGACCGCGGGCAGCACGATGAACGCACTGGCCCATTGCGTCGAGGCATTGTACGCCCAGGAGCGGAATCCCATCGTTTCGCTGATGGCGCTCGAAGGCGTGGCCGCGTTGAAGCGTGGCTCGGCCGGCGTGGCCGCCGACCCCCGCGACGGGGCCGGTCGGGCTCAATTGCTCTACGGGGCCTTTCTCGCTGGCGCATCCCTCGGGTCGGTGGGCATGGCCGTTCATCATCGGATCTGTCATGTTCTTGGAGGTACCTACGGACTGGCCCATGGCGACGCCAACGCGGTGATACTTCCCTATGTAGTCGCCTACAACCAGGTGGCCGAGCCCGAGGTCATGGCGACGCTGGCCGGAGCCCTCGACTCGGATGAGCCAGATCTGGCGATTTACCAGCTTGCCCGGGCTCTTGGTGCACCGATCAGTCTGGCGGAACTCGGAGTCAACGAGTCCGATCTGGACCGGGCTGCTCAAATGGTTCTGAGCAATGGTGGGTACAACCCTCGTCCGCTACACCGGGATTGGATCAGAAGTCTGTTGGGTGACGCCTTCGAAGGTCTGCCCCCAACAAGCAAACCGGAGCCGTGACAACGCTTCAGGACGGGAGGGGTCTGATTATTTCCCGGTGCTGCGCCGGTTGGTGTCAAGGAGCATGCAGAATGATCGATGCCAGGCTGGCCCTGCACCGGCGTGGCATCGTGTTTTGCTTTGCTAGTGGTGAGCGACACACCACTAGGTAGGAGAAGAGACTTGACTGTTGATCCGGCAATCATTTCGGAATCGTCGTTTTTCAGCGACCCCGACCACGTGCTCGAGTCGCTCGCGGCGGTCGGCTATCTGGCGGATGAGAGGATTGCCACGGCGATATTCGTCGGCGACGTGCTGGGAAAGCCCGTCCTGTGCGAGGGGCCCGCGGGAGTGGGAAAGACCGAGCTCGCCAAGTCGATTGCGGCGGCAACCGGTCGGCGGTTGATACGTCTGCAGTGCTATGAGGGACTCGACGAGTCGAAGGCCCTCTACGAGTGGAATTACAAGAAGCAGCTTCTCCGGATCCAGACCGAACCCGACGAAGCGGATTGGGACGAGACCGAGGCCGACATATTCAACGAGGGCTTCTTACTCGAGCGGCCCCTGTTGGCGGCGATTCGCTCGACGGAGCCTGTCGTCCTGCTCATCGATGAGGTGGATCGTATCGAGGTGGAGACGGAGGCGCTCTTGCTCGAGATCCTCTCCGACTTTCAGGTGTCCATACCAGAGCTGGGTACGATCACCGCCTCTTCGCAACCCGCCGTTTTCCTCACCTCCAACAACACCAGAGAGCTTTCCGAACCCCTCAAGCGTCGTTGCGTCTTCCTGGACATCGAATACCCCACGATTGAACGTGAACAGGCGATCATCGAGGTCCGTATCCCCGGGATAGGCGAAGACCTGGCCGCCAACTGTGCCGAAGTCGTTTCCTGGATACGGTCCTTCGAGCTGAAGAAGCCCCCGTCGATCTCGGAGAGCATCGATTGGGCGCGCACACTTCTGGTGCTCGGTCGGCAGGAGTTATCCAGTGACGACATTCGAGCAACGCTCAACCTGCTTCTCAAGTACTCCGGTGACATGGACAAGATCGGTGAGGCGCTGAAGACTGCACAGGCTTGAGCAACACACGAAGTCGACGTCGAACGTCGCGATCAGGCGATCTCGACGACGAATTCCTGTAACTGGTTGAGGTTGCGAACTTCGGAGACTTCGGTGCAGAACAGCTTGAACTCCTGGATCATCGAGTCGTCCGATCCCCAACTGGACCGTGGCTCGGGATTGAGCCAGTAGACATGCTTCGCCCTGTCATGGAGCCGTCGCAACACGGTCAAACCGCCATCATCGACCCTGTGGTTGTTTCGGGCGTCTCCTGTGAAGATGATGGTGGATGACTTGGTGACGGATGCGCCGAACTTGGTCCAGAACATTTCAAGCGCTTTGGCGTGATCGGAGTGTCCGTCATTCGAGATTTCCTTGGATCGGGCGATGAGATGACTGACGTTTCGCAGCCCGATCCCCTCGGACACCTCCTTGGTGACCTCCTCGACTCCATCGACAAAGATGAAGCACCGGAGCTTGGGGAACTCCTCGCTCATGGCGTTGAGGAAACTGATGGTGAACTCGGCGAACTTCGTCACAGAACCTGAGACATCGGCGATGAGGAACAGATCCGGTTTGGACTCTCGCCGCGCCCTGTAGACGGGGTCGAAAGGAACGCCTCCCGCCGACAAGGAACGGCGCACTGTGCGCCGGACATCCAATCGGCCTTTCCGGCGCCGCTTTCTTCTTTGGGCCAGTTTGGCCGCAAGACGCCGGGCAAGAGGTCGGACTGCCTGACGCATTCTCCGCAACTGATCGGGAGACGCACCGAGGAAGTCGATCTCTTCGACCGCATCCAATTGCGTTGCCAGAGCCGCGTCGATATCCAAACCAGGGTCCTTCAACAGTTTGCGGTTGATCTCGGCTTGCAGCCTCTCCTTGAAGCGGGCGATTCTCTGCTCCAGAGCACGGATATCCATCTCGGTCTCGAACCCGTCGCCCGCTTCGGCTTTGATCCTGGCCCGGGCTTGCTGCACCATCCAGCCCAGGTCGAGTTCCTTCATTATCCGATGCATGTAGTACTTGACCGACGCGGAGCGCTCCGAATCGATATGCCCGAACTCGGTCACCGCTGTCTCGGCTAGTGCTCTCAACGCGGCATCGTCGGCTCTGAGCAATGCCTGGAGCATGACTTCGATAAAATCGAATTCCTGCTCGTCCGAAACAGCTCCGAATTCAGCGCGCATGACGGTGGGACCGACCGCCAACGATGATCCGCTCGGTTGGATCAGTTCGAGCGTCTGTTCCGAATCCCGCAACGACGAGAAGTAGAGGTCGAAGTGTGACTCGAATATCTGACGGTGGTCTGCCCACTTGACGAGCGTGCTGGACAGGGTGGCCTTGACCTGCTCCCGTCGGCGCATGTCGACGTGATCCAACGCCCTGGCCGCGTCGACCGCTTCCACCATGGAAACCGGGACGCCGGCGGAGCGCAGATGGTGGATGAACTCCAACAACTCCGGGACCACGACCCTCAGTGTACGCTCACTCCGGCTCGATCAACCTGGTGATGTCAAAGGGTAAATGAGGGAATTCCGACCAGTCACAGCGCCGCCCGGCCGTCTCGTCCGTCTCGGACTCGTGCTTGACCCCCGCAACAAGCCTAAGGAGACAATGCGGATCGCCCAGATGGCCGAACGGGCCGGTCTGCAATCGCTGTGGGTGAACGACAGACTCGTTACCTCCGATGGCATGGTGCGCATGGAGGCATGGACCATGCTCTCGGTCGCCGCGATGTACACCTCCCGAATCAGGGTTGGCGCCATGTTTGCCGCAGGGCTTCGCAGGCCTCAAGCCTTGGCGGCGATGGTCGGCTCGATGGACACCGTGGTGGACGGTCGGCTCGAGCTCGGTGTGGCCACAGGATGGTACGAGCGCGAGTACGAGGGATTGGGGTTGCCCTTTCCTGACGCAGATACCCGTATCGAAGAGATGGGTCGCTTCGCCAGGACTCTCCATACTCTGATTCAGGGTGAGCCGATCGTCGAGGGAGGGCCGGCCCTGGGTGTTTTCTCTCCTCAGCCCGGTGGGCCGCCGCTGACTCTGGAAGCGAGAGATCGTCGCCAGATCTCCCTAGGGGTGGAGCTCGCCGACAGCATCCTGCTCCCGACACGGCCGATCTCTGAGATCCAAGCCATGATTGAGATGGCGCGTGAGGTGTCTTCCGACGCCGGGCGTGACCCCGCCACCCTGGGTTTCGCCGTTCAGCTTCCCGTATCCGTCGGAAGGACGAACGCGGAATCAGACGTCCGGGTCGAGATCGATGACTTGATGGCCCAGATGGATACGAAGACGATCGGGGTCCATGGCGACCTGGAGCACTGCCAGGACATCATGATCGAGCTTGCCCACCTTGGAATCGGTGAAGTCCGTTGCATTCTACCCAACGTCCCAGATATCGACGACGTGATAGCCCAACTCACGGCGACAGCAGTGGGCACCACCGAGGTGCTCAAACCAGGGGCGCCCCGGTCCGAGGCTCCGGCGCCGCCTTCCGGCTGGGGTGGGCCGGCCCAGCCACCGACAGATCGCGCCACGTCTGCTCAGAAGTAGTTCGCTCTGCGAACATTGGCGGCCCTAAGATCTGCATGTGTCTGCGGCTAGGTCTAGTGACTTCGTCCAGTCCCTGGAGAGGGGCTTGGCCGTCATCAACTCGTTCTCGTCGGAGCGGCCTTCGCAAACGCTCAGCGAGGTTGCCCAGTCGACCGGGCTCACCAGGGCCACGGCAAGACGTGTGCTGCTCACGCTGGCGGAGCTCGGCTACGTGCATCAGGACAGTCGCGTCTTCTCCCTCACCCCGAGAGTGCTGGATCTCGGATACTCGTTCCTTTCCTCCTTCCATGTCCTGGAGCTGGCCCAACCGCCGATGGAGCGGCTTGTGGAGGAAGTGAAAGAGTCCTCTTCCATGTCGGTACTCGATGGGCCGGACATCGTCTATGTGGCTCGAGTCCCCACCACCCGCATCATGACGATCTCGCTGGCCCTCGGTTCGCGTCTACCGGCATATCCCACGTCCATGGGACGCGTGCTCCTCGCGATGCTGTCCGATTCTGAGATCGACGAGTATCTCGAAGCGACCGACCTCGAGCCGCTGACTCCGTACACAATCACCGATCCCGAAGAGTTCCGCTCCGTGCTTCTCGAGACGCGGGCGGAAGGGTACGCATTGGTGGATCAGGAGTTGGAGGAAGGGCTCCGTTCGATCGCGGTACCCATCAGAAACGGTCGGGACGATGTCATCGCGGCAATGAACGTCTCGTGTCATGCTGCCCGAGTCAGCGTCAGCCGCATGCAAGACGAGTATCTCCCGCGACTACTTGCTACCGCGGCCGAAGTGAACGACCAGGCAAGAGCGCTTCGGCTCACTTAAGTTTGAGCGGCAGGTAGCCACCTTCCGGCATCTCATCGCGGATCCTCAGGGGTGCCCCATCCACCCTCGGGACCCTCGAGGACAGTGGCCGCCGCCCCAGTCCCTCGAGCTCATCCCAAAAGGACCGGGCCGACCACGGAAACTGGGGGCGACTGGAGCCCTCGTAGATCAGCTGCAACGGGGGCGGAGCCGCTGGTGATCGTGAATTCAACTGCACAAACGCAGTCGGCATCCAACCCCGCTGTGTAGGTTGCCGTGCAGTGTCGATGGTCGAGAAAATGGATTCTCTCCAACATGATGTTCTGGTCGTGGGAGGCGGTGGCGCCGGGCTCCGTGCAGCCATCGCTGTCGCGCGGGATCATCCGGATACCAGTGTCGGGGTGATCTCAAAGGTCTATCCCATGCGAAGTCATACCGTCTCGGCCGAAGGGGGTGCTGCGGCCGTCATCTCCCCCAGCGACTCACTCGACGACCACGCATACGACACAATCTCCGGTTCCGACTGGCTGGCAGACCAGGACGCCGTCGAGATTCTCGTCGAGAACGCAACCGACGAGATGCTTCAGCTGGAACATTGGGGATGTCCTTGGAGCCGGGACCCCGATGGCCACGTCTCGGTGCGCCCTTTTGGTGGGATGAAACTGGAACGGACGTGGTACGCCGCCGACAAGACCGGCTTCCACCTCCTTCATACCCTTTTCCAAACCACCCTCAAGTACGACGCGATCATCCGTTACGACGAGTGGTTCGTCACGAGTCTCATCGTCGCCGACGGCCGCTGTCAGGGGGTCACCGCCATCGATATCCGCACCGGGGAAATGCTCTCGATCGGAGCGAAGTCGGTCGTACTGTGCACCGGCGGAGGCGGCCGCGTCTATCCCTTCACTACCAACGGCAGCATCAAGACCGGTGATGGAATGTCCCTGGCCTACCGGGCCGGGGTACCCCTGAAGGACATGGAGTTCGTCCAATACCACCCGACCGGCCTTCCCGGAACCGGCATCCTCATCACTGAAGCAGCCCGAAGCGAGGGTGGGGTTCTGGTCAACAACGAGGGCAGACGCTATCTCCAGGACTATGGGCTGGGGCAACCTCTCGACCTGAAGGATCCCGACCACCCAAGGAAGCGGACAATGGAACTGGGTCCACGGGATCGTCTCTCCCAGGCCTTCGTCAAGGAACGGGAAGCGGGTCGAACCTTCGAGGGCGCTGACGGCGACTACGTAGAACTCGACATCCGACATCTGGGCGAGAGGGAGATCGACCGCAAGATCCCCATGGTTCGAGAGTTGGCGGTCCGCTATATCGGCATCGACCCGGTTCATGATCCGATCCCGGTGCGAACCGTCGTCCACTACATGATGGGCGGCATCGACACCGACACTCGAGGGGCAACGTCTCTGCCTGGCCTTTTTGCCGCGGGAGAATGTGCCTGCGTCAGCGTCAACGGAGCCAATCGTCTCGGGTCGAACTCGCTAACCGAGATTCTTGTTTTTGGGGCACGAGCTGCCGTGGCAGCAGTCGACCACGCCAGCCGGGTATCACTTCCCTCGAATCAGCTGCTGGAGAGCTCAGCGAGATCGGAGCAGAGTCGACTGGAGGCCACATTGCTCCGAAAAAACGGTGCTGGCGAGACAGTCTCCGGCATTCGGTCCGACTTGCAAGAAGCACTCGAGGAGGGAGCGGGCATTTTCCGAGACGAAGCCACGCTGCAGCGAACCTGCTCGACGATCACCGACTTGCAAGAGCGATACGAGAAGCTCGTCCTGACCGACACCAGCCGAACATTTAACACCGAATTGGTAACCGCTCTCGAACTGGGGGCGATGCTCGACATCGGGGAGGCCATCGCCCACAGCGCCCTGGCCCGAACGGAGTCCCGAGGGTCCCATCAGCGGACCGACCACCCCGACCGTGACGACGCCGGTTTTCTCAAGCACTCCCTGGCGTACCAAAGTGAAGGCAATCCCACAATCGGCTACAAGGACGTGACCATCACCCGGTGGCCGCCGGGTGAGAGGGTGTACGGGAATGTCTGATCGGACAGTTCTAGACGTCTACCGCTATCTGCCTGACAATGAGTCCGAGCCGACATTCCAGAGTTACGAGCTCGACTATCAAGACAACTGGGTGGTGCTCGACGCCCTCAACCACATCAAGGCCGAGATCGACTCAACCCTCAGCTTCCGCTGGTCGTGTCGAATGGGAGTCTGTGGCAGCTGCGGAATGATGGTCAACGGCGAGCCCAAGCTGACTTGTGAGACTTTCATCCGGGATTACGACACCCAGACCATCACAATCGAGCCTCTCAGTCACTTCCCGGTCATACGCGATCTCGTCATCAACATGGACGACTTCATGGAGAAGCTGCCGAGGGTATCTCCCTGGCTGATCCCCGATGAGGACAAGCCACTCGAGGACGGCGAGTATCTGCAAACCCCCGCCCAAGTAGCCCACTACAAGCGTTTCAGCATGTGCATCAACTGCATGCTTTGCTATTCGGCCTGCCCGGTCTATGGACTCGACCCGTCGTTCACCGGACCTGCGGTTCTGGCCCTTGCCGCGCGATACAACCTCGACTCCCGGGATGACGGAATGAAGGAACGAGCCGCAGAAGTCAGCGCGCACGAGGGCATCTGGGAATGCACTTATGTCGGTGAGTGCACTCAGGTCTGCCCTAAGGACGTCGATCCCGCGGGAGCGATTCAGATGCTCAAACTGTCATACGCCCTCGACTGGGCCAGGTCCGTGGTTATGCCGAGAAGTAGTGGGTCATGACTCGGGAACTCACCAGACCACTCCCCTGGAACTGGTGGCTGAAGAAGGCCGTCTACTTCCAGTTCATGATGAGGGAGTTGACCAGCTTGGCGGTGTTCGCCTACGCCCTGCTGATCATCTGGGCGCTGTTGTCGGCTGCCGATGCTGGATCATTCTCGACGTTCTACACGTTCCTGTCGAGCTCGCTGAGTGTGTGGCTCCACCTCGTGATTCTGGTGCTTTCGCTCTATCACACCGGCACCTGGATAGCTCTCACACCCAAGGTCATGGTCCTGTGGAGGGGCGACGAGCGAGTTGATCCCGGGGTCATTGCCGGAGCCAACAGCATTCTCTTTCTGATGATATCGGGAGCCGTTATCTGGCTGGTGCTCATGTGAGCTCGAAACCCGACCGGAGCGCCCCTCTCTTCTGGCTTTTTTTTGCAGGTGGAGGAACAGCATCGGCCATGCTCTTGCCGGCAATGGTGTTCGTCACCGGGGTAGCTGTTCCGGCGGGGTGGATCTCGGAGCAGGACCTCGTTTCCCTTGTCAGGAACCCGGTGACGCGACTCGTTCTGGTCGCCCTGGTGTTCCTGTTCCTCTTCCACTGGGCACACCGCTTCCGATATGCGCTAATCGATCTGGGGCTCGGCCTTGTCGGCAAGCAGGGATGGTTGTTTTACGGAACCGCTCTGGTTGGGACAATTGTGGCCGGACTGGCCGCGCTCCGGCTGTAATGTCGATGAAAAGGAAGACGCGTGGCGGAAGAGTTTGAGCTGAAGACAATCACTCTTGACGCCGTAGATGCCGCAATCAGCCGCGCCGAGCACTATCGGCTGCTCAACCAACCGGTCCAAGCCAGAAGCATCTGTCACGACGTCCTTGCTGTCGACCCCGACAATCAGCGTGCCCTGGTCGCGCTGGTGCTGGCGATCACAGACGAGTTCAAGACCGATGGCGCCGCCTCTGTGAACGACGCCAAGGACTACGCCAGCCGGCTCACCGATGAGTATCAGCGTCACTACTTCAACGGCATCATCGCCGAGCGTCGTGCTCGTGCCTTATTGACCAAGGGTCCCAGCGCCGCCTTCGCCTATGACGGATTCCGGGAAGCAATGGAGCAGTTTGAGAAGGCCGCCGAGATCCAACCCGAGGGCAACAACGACGCCGTCCTCCGCTGGAACTCATGCGTGCGCACGATCAAGGATCGGAACCTGCACCCCCGCCCGCCCGAACCAGAGCTGGGTCTGGAATAAGGACCCGTGCCGTGGACTTGTTCTAAGGCCGAAAAACCCAGGCGTTGCCTGGATTTTTCTGTTGGTAGGTTGTCAGCGCGGAATAATTCATGACGCCGCCGAATGGATTTGGAAGGGGAACATTGGCCAAGATCGACCGCAGGGTTCCTACCGGACAATCGTGACCGTTCTGACCGACTGCCCGTCGAGCGGCTTGCCCGTTACGGTGCAATGGTCGTCACTGGAGCGGGAGCCGGAACCTCGGTGTCCGATGTTGGCGAGTCGTCACCTGACAGGTTCACCAGCACGACGATCAGCACGACGACGGCCACGATGGCCAGGATTGCCGCAATGACGGTGCCGAATCCCCCGCTCTTCTGCGTGACCTGAACCGTTGGCGCGACCGTATCCTGGGGTGGGCTCTGTGCTTCCGAACCCGGAGCCGGTGGAGTGGCGGCGGCGGACGAATCCATGGCGTTGGGGTCGTTGAGGGTGGTACCGCTGCTGCTCACCTGATTGGTCCACTGTGTTCCGTTCCAGTAGCGGTACTGGTACTCGCTGGTTGGGTCGGTATACCAGCCCTTTGATGGCTGTGTCATATGCGATCTCCTTTGTGTATTTGGTCTCCTCTTCAATCCTAGAGGCACCCGAAACGACCGCGAGTATCTCCATCAGTTCGGACACCGCCAGCGACAAATGGATGGTCGCGGGACAGAACCGAACAGCACATGATTCCCGGCTGCGGGCGCGGCTTATGAAATGCCCATGTCACGAATCGCTGTCTGCGGTGTCCTATGGAGGTCTTCCGTTCCTTCGAGGTTCTCACGGATCAAAGCAGGGGCCGGCCACACATCACATCTCCAGCCACCGCCGTCTTGCTGCAGGGTTTCCCGGTCAACGGCAGCCAGTCGGCAAAGCTTCGTGTTAGGCGAAGCCGGTAGCCGCACTCAGGTCGTCTCGCTGTGGGCAGCCCTGTTCACGCTGTTGACTCTTCTCTTCCTGGGGCCGTTGGTGGCCGAGCTGCCGTTTGCCGCTCTCGCCGGCATCGTGATCGTCGCCGGTGCGGGATTGCTCGCCCCTGCCGAGTTCTGGGCCCTATGGCATTTCCGCAAGACCGAATTTTGGCTGGGTATCGTCACATCGCCGCCGTCCTCCTTCTAGGAATGCTGATCGGGATTCTCATCGCGGCGGTGTTCTCGCTGCTGGAGACCGCGCTGCGCGCTGCGTCACCACAGACGGCCGTGCTCGGCCGCTTGCCCGGCACCGACACCTACCGGCGACTTCGCCGATCACCCGACACCGAAACGATTCCCGGTCTGGTGATCTTCCGGCTGGATGCGCCACTGTTCTTCGTCAACGCCAACCACTTTCGCGAAGGGGTCATCCGTGCCGTAGGGGCCGCTCCCGAACCGGTAACTGAGCTGCTGGTCGACGCCGAAGCGATGTGCGAGCATTTTGGCTTCTTTTCCGCTTGGAAGCTTTGCAACTGGCGAACTGCCGACAGTCGGCGGTGGTCAACGGCTTCATCTAAGGTGGAAAACGGAAGTGCGAGAGCATGTAATAGTGGCAGAGGAGAGAAAAGTGAGTGAACGTCCAGCTAGCGATACCCTCCAAACCAGCGGTGGGGCGGTGTATTTGACGGCATTGGCCGGGATCCTGATGGTCCTACTGGGTGGCTGGTGGATCATCGCCGGGATTGTGGCGATA
>SMXW01000117.1 GCA_004356805.1 Acidobacteriota bacterium
CAAGAGCAGGGAAGCCCTGCTCGCCGCCACCCAGCTTGCCCAAGACCAAAACCATGCCTCGATTCTTCCCGAGCATCTCGCATTGGGGCTTCTCGGCCAGCAGGAGGGGATCGTCTATCCGCTTCTCGACGGCTTGGGTGTGACGCCACTGGAGATCCGGCGCTCTCTCGAGGGGCTGCTCGACCGCCAGCCAAAGGTCTATGGAGATGCCGAGATAGCCGCCGGCCCCGAGCTGGGGCGGATCATCGCCGATGCCGACCGTCACCGAGCCTCGATGGGCGACGACTATCTGTCGGTGGAGCACCTGCTGCTCGGCCTCTCCGACTCCGAGGGCTCAATCGGGAGTCTGTTCCGCGAGTCAGGACTTACTTCCGCGGCGATCCTCGAGGCGCTCCAGAAGATCAGAGGTGGCCGTCGTGTGACCTCAGAGGATCCTGAGGCCACTCTGAACGCTCTCCAGCAATACGGCCGCGATCTCACCACCGTCGCGGCTGAAGGCAAGCTCGACCCCGTCATCGGTCGTGACGATGAGATCCGTCGTGTGATCCAGGTCCTATCCCGCAGGACCAAGAACAACCCGGTCTTGATTGGTGAGCCCGGTGTCGGCAAGACTGCGATCGTCGAAGGCCTGGCGCGCCGCATCGCCGACGGTGACGTCCCCGAGGGACTCAAGACAAAGCGAATTGTGGCGCTCGACCTCGGTTCGATGGTCGCCGGGGCGAAATACCGCGGCGAGTTCGAGGAGAGGCTCAAAGCTGTCCTTGACGAGATCAAGCAGTCGGATGGCGAGATCATCACCTTCCTCGACGAACTGCACACGCTTGTCGGAGCCGGTGCGGCGGAAGGGGCCATGGATGCCTCAAACATGCTCAAGCCGATGTTGGCGCGGGGCGAACTTCGGCTCATAGGAGCCACCACGCTCGATGAGTACCGCAAGCACATAGAGAAGGATGCCGCCCTCGAGCGTCGTTTCCAGCCAGTTGTGGTCGAGCCGCCAACCGTTGAGGAGACAATCGGGATTCTGCGTGGACTGAAAGAGCGTTACGAAGTGCATCACGGAGTGCGCATCACCGATTCTGCTCTTGTGGCCGCCGCCGTCCTGTCCGATCGCTATATCCCGGCCCGCTTCTTGCCGGACAAAGCCATCGACCTCATCGATGAGTCAGGTTCCCGTCTTCGGATTGAGATCGACTCCATGCCGGAAGAGATTGATGAGCTCACTCGCAGACGCATCCAATTGGAGATTGAGCGGGAGGCACTGAAGAAGGAGAAGGACGCGGCTGCAATCGAGCGTCTTGATGGGGTCGACAAGGAGATCGCCGACCTCAGTGAGGAAATCAACGGGCTCACGGCGCGATGGAACCTGGAGAAGAGCGCTATTGCAGGAATTCGCGCACTGAAAGAGCAGATTGAGATGGCTCGCAGTCAGGCAGAGGTGGCTGAGAGGCATGGCGATCTGGCCAGGGCTGCCGAGCTTCGCTACGGGACCATCAACGAGTTGTCCTCAGAGCTCAAAGAGGGGGAGTTAGGGCTTGCCGCCCTCCATGAGAAAGGTTCGATGCTCTCCGAAGAGGTAACCGAAGAGGATGTGGCCGAGGTGATCGCCCGATGGACCGCTATCCCGGTCGCCAAGCTCATGGAGGGTGAAACCGAGAAGTTGATCCGACTCGAAGAACACCTACACCAGCGGGTGGTAGGCCAGAACCGCGCTGTCGGGGCAGTGGCAAACGCGGTGCGCCGGAGCCGAGCTGGCCTGTCGGATCCGCATCGACCAGTCGGCTCCTTCATGTTCCTTGGTCCGACCGGTGTAGGCAAGACCGAGCTGGCTCGCGCCCTGGCCGAGTTCCTCTTCGACGATGAGAGGTCGATGGTCCGGATTGACATGTCGGAATACATGGAGAAGCATTCCGTGGCCAGATTGATCGGAGCTCCTCCTGGGTACGTCGGATACGACGAGGGGGGCCAACTGACCGAAGCTGTCCGCCGCCGCCCCTATTCGGTGGTGCTGCTCGACGAGGTCGAGAAGGCGCACCCGGAGGTCTTCAACATCTTCCTGCAGCTTCTCGACGATGGCAGGCTCACCGACGGGCAGGGGCGAACCGTTGACTTCTCCAACGTGGTTTTGATCATGACATCGAACCTGGGTTCGACCCAAATCAGTCCAGAGCTTCCGCGAGAAGTGATGGAAGAGCGGGTTATGACCGCCGTTCGCGAAACCTTCCGGCCCGAGTTCCTCAACCGGATCGATGATGTGATCGTCTTCGACAGGCTGACGCATGAGGATCTCCGCAGGATCGTGGAGATACAGCTCGAATCCCTCTCCGATCGGCTCAACAATCGTCATATTCACCTATCCGTTACTGACGACGCCCTCGACTTGCTGGCGGAGCGTGGCTTCGACCCCGTGTACGGGGCCCGTCCCCTCAAGCGAGTCATTCAGAAGGGTCTTGCTGATCCAATCGCCACAGCAATACTCGAGGGACAGCTTGGCGAGAACGACTCGGTCAAGGTGTCGGTATCCGGGGGCGAGCTCGACATCAGTTGAAGTGACTGGTTCTCGGCTAGGGGTTTTTGGCAGGGAAGGGCGCCAACTCGTTGGCCCCGACACATCAGGAGCCAGCCGACGTCCAGACCAGCGTCTCGGTGTGGAACTGGCTCCAGGCGAACCAGAACGCCTGATGGGTGGTGAGCTCGGTCCCGTCAGGGGTGAACACGCGAAGACCGTCGGTGAGTCTCACCACCACGCCTTCGAACTCGATCTGCCCACCACTGGCCAGCTTGTCCCGTGTGTCATCAATCGGAAAGGCGATCGGAGTGCCATCGGGGCTGATGACGCCGACCACGGACTCCATGGTCGGAAGTCGTGGATCGACGTCCCCGACCGGAAAGATCGGGCCGGCAGTGTCCCGGTTGCCGAGCGGGTCGTCGCGATACTCCCTGCCGATCCCGCCGTCCTCTGCGAGGATTCTGGTGTCAGGATGCGCCGTCTTCCAATCACCCCACGTCGAGCCCACGACTGACACCTGCTCGAGCACAACATCGGCCTCACCCAGCGGACCTGTCAGGGCTTGGCCGGTGAACGTGTCGAACATCGATCCAGTCGCCAAGTCGTACATCATCTTGTTCGACCTCGACAACAACCCCGAAGTACGGAGGATAATCCGATCGGTGCCCTCGATGTTGTCGGTCACGTATGCCTGAGCTGATCCACAAAGGGTGCAGTAGGGGATGCCCAGGTCGCGGCCGCCAAGAGTGGTGTTCACCATCTCGTGAACCTCCATCTGGTGCTTGGGCAACGCCAGTGCCTCACCGTTGACAACAACGCCGAAAATGACCCGGTCGTCGGCGTACCAGCTACCGCCGGCTGCATCGGTGGTCTCCGGGTTGTCGAGAGAGGGGATGCAGTTGCAGGGCCCGTTGTCGCCTAGCGGTCGATCGTCTGCGAGCACTCCGCCCCATGTGACGAGGCGCCAATCGACGCCGTGGTCCTTGTCGAAGAAGATCTCCCAGAGCGGCTCTATGGGCGTGTAGATCTGACGTTTTAGATCGGCATAGCCATCCCATGCGGGCATGTCCCAGGCGATGAGGTTGTCGGAGGCCCATGTGAAATCGATGCGGTTCGGGATGTAGTCGATCCCGGTGAGTTGGGTGTAGGCCCGGAGAAGCTCATCGCGATCTGGCCCACCCTGATAGAACCTCAACAGGTCAGCGATCAGCCAGGCCGCCCTGACGTCACCGCCGTCGACAACGTCGACGAGGTTGGAAGCGTCAAACTCGCTGGTGAAAATGTTACTGAGGAGACTTTCGAGTCCCTCCTCAGTCGTCGGATCCAGTGGGCCATCCGGGAAGGCAGGTGGGAGGGGAAATGTGTGCGGTGGACCAGCTTCGGTTGCGGTCGTGGAACGGCCAGGTGTGTTGTCCTCGGTGATGGTGGAGCTGGTCGGCGGGGCGACGGTGCTCGTCGAGTCTGTGGTGGTGGCAACGGTGCCTGTGGCGCAGGCTGTTGCCACGGCGAGAACAACTGCACCGAACCTTCTCATCTGGGCAAGGTAACCCCTGGCTCGCTTTAACCATGCCGGGTGGAGGGTGTCGGTTAGAAAGGCTGGCTGCCGAGTCCAACTACGGCAGATGTGGCCTTCTCGCCCTCATCACCATGAGGTGTCAGCTGGGCTCGCCCACGTTTTCCGTCGGGGATCTCGATCTCGACGACCAGCGCCTTGCCGGCCACGCCTGTGCCCTTGAGGGTCTGCAACAGCCCCTTCCAATTACCCGCCTCTGGATCACTCTCCAGGGTGGCAGCGCCCGTGGTGAGGAGGATGCCGTCGCTGCCGAGGATCCGCACCGGCCCGCGATAGCTGTCGGCCATTACTTGCCTTGCCCGTACATCGGCCGCACCTGACTTCTGAGGACGATCTCATGACGGAATGACCGCTCCAGGTCCTTCAGCCGCTTCTCGGACGCCTCCTCGATTTCCTCGAGTTTGTCGCGAAGCCGGTCGAGCTTCTTCTTGAGTCGCCTGTTGTCCTCTTGAAGAGAGAGCACACGTTTCACACCCTCGAGATTGAGACCCTGACTGGTCAATTCCTGGATCAGTTGGAGCTGCTCTATGTCTTCCTGTGAGTAACGCCGTGTGCCGCCCGGTGTTCGGAAAGGGTCAAGCAAGCCCTTGCGCTCGTAGATGCGCAGGGTCTGGGGGTGCATCCCGGCGAGCTCTGCTGCTACCGAGATTACGAAGACGGCTCTTGTGGTCTCAGTCATCGATCTGGTTCTCCAATCATCTCAGATGAGCCCGGATGTCATCGGTTTCGTGGCTGGCAAGTTCCTCGAGGAGTTTCTTCTCGGCGCGCGAGACCTTATTTGGCACGGCGACCTGGACTGTCACGAGAAGGTCACCCGATCGGCCCCGCTCAGGGGCGATCCCTTTGCCGCGCACCCGGAATATCTTGCCGGTTGGCGTGCCCGATGGCACTTTCACCGTGATACCCCCATTGAGGGTCGGCACATCGATCTTGGTACCGAGGGTGGCTTCTGTGTAGGTGATTGGGATGGTCAGTGTGAGGTCGTTGCCCTTGCGGCCAAATCTCGGACTGGTGGCGACACGGAGGCGAACCAGCAAGTCGCCAGACGGACCGCCGTTGGTTCCCGGTCCACCCTTGCCTCTCAACCGCAGTGTTGAACCGTCCATGACGCCTGCTGGAATCTTGAGTTTCACTTGGCGAGTCCTGTTCTCCGATCCGCTGCCACGACAGGTGCTGCACGGCGTCTCGATAAGTTGACCGGCGCCTCGACACTGTGGGCACGGCTGGGAGAATGAGAAGAGGCCCTGGTTTTGGGCCACGACTCCGCGGCCTCCACATGTCGGACAGGTCGTCACCTGGGTTCCCGGTTCGGCCCCCACGCCTCCACAGCGTGAACAGGTGGTGGCGCCCCTGATTTTCACCGTTGACGTGATGCCATGAGCCGCATCATCGAAACTGATCGTTAGGTCGGTTTGGAGGTCGGGTCCGCGGGAAGGGCCGCCTCTCGAACCCGATCCAAACCCGAAGACGTCACCGATGCCGCCGAATCCGCCGAGAAGATCTTGAAGGTCCTCAACCCTGACTTGCTGACCGCCGAATCCACCCGGCTGGCCCCTAAAACCCTGAAAGCCTCCCGGTCCGGCGACCCGACGGACCTGGTCGTACTCCTTGCGTTGCTCGGTGTGGGACAGCGTGGCGTACGCCTCGGAGATTTCCTTGAACTTTTCCTCGGCTTTGGTGTCACCCGCGTTGGTATCGGGGTGATACTTCGGTGCCAGCTTTCGATAGGCCTTCTTTATCTCCTCGGCAGAGGCCTCATCAGTCACGCCAAGGGTCTTGTAGAAATCCTTCTCGATCCAGTCTCGGTTCATTCCTTCACTTCCAGTACAACGAGTGCGGCTCTGATCACCTTCCCGTTGAGCCGATAACCGCGGCGCAATTCCTGTCCAACAACCAGTCGGCCGCTCTCAGCAGGCGCTCCTGTTGGCTCGTGAGTCTCAGGATTGAAAGGCTCCCCGAAGGTTGGGATCACCTCGAGTCCTGCGGCCTGCAGCGCGCTCAGAAGCTGCTCCCGAGTGTTGATCATCCCCGAGTAGAGCTGTTTTTCCACATCGGTGTTGGGCTCCGTTGCGAGGGCGGCGTCAAACGTATCGAGTACAGGCAAGAGACCCTCGACGACCTTCTCGGTCGCCCGTTCGTGCATGACAGCCTGGTCGCGCTGTGATCTCTTGCGGTAATTGTCGAAGTCAGCGGCAACTCGTTTGAGGTCGTCGAGATAGGAGGTCGCGTCACGGCGAGCCGTGGCGACTTCTGACAGAAGTAGTGCGATGGCCTCGTCCTCGTCCTCGGGCAACTCCAGGCCCAGAGCGTGGGGGTCTGGAGCGGTTTCGGTTTGCTCCGCCGGCAACACCGCGGCAACTTCTGCGGAGCCCAGGTCGTCGTCATCGGACTCCGTCCCAGTGGCTTGGTCGGCTTTGAGATCACTCATCCTCGTCAACTATCTCGGCCTCGACGATGTCGTCGTCCGAGGTGGCATCCCCGGCTTCGGACTCACCGGCGTGCTCGGCCGCCGCCTGCTGGTAAAGACGTGTGGCCATTGCCTGACTGGTCTGAATCAGCTCGTCCATGTTGGATCGGAGGGCTTCTGTTTCGGCGTTTTCGTCTCCGAGTGTCTCTTTGAGCGCCGTTAACGCGGTTTCTACGCTCGACTTCTCGTCCTCGGTCATCTGCTCACCCTGCTCTTCGAGCAGCTTGTCGGTCTGATGGACCAGTTGATCGGCCTGGTTCCGAGTCTCCACATCCTCCCGACGTTTGGCGTCTTCCTCGGCGTATGCCTCGGCATCCTCGACCATCCGGTCGATGTCGTCCTTGGCCAGAGCGGTACCACCGGTGATGGTCATCTTCTGCTCTTTGTTGGTCGCCAAGTCCGTTGCGTGGACATGGACGATGCCATTGGCGTCGATGTTGAACGTGACCTCGATCTGGGGGATTCCCATTGCGGCCGGCGGAATGCCCGTGAGTCGGAACTTGCCCAGACTGTTGTTGTCGGCGGCCATCGTTCGCTCACCCTGAAGCACATGGATCTCGACTTCAGGCTGGTTGGCCTCGGCAGTGGTGAAGATTTCAGACCGCTTGGTCGGGATCGTGGTGTTCCGCTCGATCATCCGTGTCATCACCGAGCCTTTGGTCTCAATGCCAAGTGTCAGGGGAGTGACGTCGAGAAGGAGAATGTCCTTGACGTCCCCCTTGAGCACGCCGGCCTGAATCGCGGCTCCAGCGGCTACGACCTCGTCCGGGTTCACGCCCTTGTGGGGATCCTTGCCGGTCAGCTTCTTGACCAGTTCCTGTACCGCTGGCATTCGGGTGGAGCCACCCACCAGCACAATGTGATCGATCTCTTCGACCGACACTCCACTGTCCTTGATCACCTGCTCGAAGGGACGCCTGGTCCGTTCCAGGAGATCCTCGGTCAACTTCTGGAACTCGGAGCGGCTCAGCTTCTGCTGAAGGTGAAGTGGGCCGGCATCGGTGGCCGTTATGAACGGCAGGTTCACTTCGGTCTCGACGACCGTGGAGAGCTCGATCTTGGCCTTCTCGGCGGCTTCCTTCAGTCGCTGAAGCGCCATGCGGTCCTGGGCGAGGTCGACGCCGTTGTCATTCTTGAACGTCTTGACGAGCCACTTGATGATTTTGTCATCCCAGTCGTCGCCACCGAGCTGGGTGTCGCCCGACGTGGCCTTGACCTCAAAGACTCCGTCGCCAATCTCGAGGACCGACACGTCAAAAGTTCCACCACCGAGGTCAAACACGAGGATGGTGTGGTCGGTCTCCTTGTCGAGACCGTAGGCCAGTGACGCCGCGGTCGGCTCGTTGATGATTCGCAAGACTTCGAGACCCGCAATTTTGCCGGCTTCCTTTGTTGCCTGGCGTTGGGAGTCGTTGAAATAGGCCGGAACGGTGATAACGGCTTCGGTAACTGTGTCGCCCAAGTAGGACTCGGCGTCCCGCTTGAGCTTCATCAGAATGCGAGCTGAGATCTCCTGGGAGGTGACGTCCTTGCCATCGATATCGATCGACCAGTCGGTCCCCATGTGTCGCTTGATCGAGCGAACCGTGTGGTCGGGGTTGGTGATCGCCTGACGTTTGGCGACTTCGCCAACGAGGACCTCCCCGTCCTTGAAAGAGACGATGGAAGGGGTTGTGCGGGCGCCCTCGGCGTTGGCGATGATGGCTGGCTCGCCACCCTCGAGAACAGCGATAACGCTGTTCGTGGTGCCGAGGTCGATCCCTACAGCGCGTGACATTGTTTACTGAACCTCCGGTTTATTGATTGAGTCAGCAGAGATTCTACAACCTGAGTCGGGTATTGTCATATTTAACCCAACAACTCCTCCTGACCTGGGGTGTTAGGAGGCTAGGCTTTTGATGTACTCGACTAAGTCGACGACTTCCTGCTCGGTCAGGGAATCTTCATAGTCGGGTGACATGATGTTGTCGAAGCCGGCCACCACCTGGGAGCCAGGATCGACGATCGAGTTGGTCAGGTAGACGTCATCAGCGGTCACGACGTCGCCCGATTGAAGAGGACGACTCGACCCGGCAAGCCCTCTCCATGTAGGACCTGAGCCCGGAGTGCCATCGATTGTGTGACATGCCAGGCATCCGGTGCGGCTTGCAATGATCTCGCCGCGTACCGCGGCGTCTGGATCCACGATGATCGGCGCCGTTGTGGCGGTGCTCCCCTCGCCGAGGGACTCACCGCTGAACATGAATAGAGCGACTCCGAGACCCAAGAGTATGACGAGGGCGAGAGCGCCTTCGGCCCAACTTCTCACAGAACAGAACCGTAGACAGCGTCAGGATCAAAAGGGCGGCTAAGTCGAACCTCAGCTCTCCAGCCGTGTCAGGGCCAGATCCGCCCATCATCGACCCGTCACCCGAGCCTGTGTCGCCGACCCGAC
>SMXW01000118.1 GCA_004356805.1 Acidobacteriota bacterium
CCCGCGCATACGGTCGCCGGCTTCGTCGGCCGATACTTGATGGTCACCAAGGTGTTTGGGAAATTCAAAGGCGTCTCGGGAACGATTCACATCGCAGAAGACCCTCAGGAGTCATGGGTGGAGGTATCGCTGGATACGACGAGCATCACCACCGACCATGAGGATCGCGACAAACATCTCAAATCGCCGGACTTCCTCGACGTGGAGAACCACCCGACGATCGAGTTTCGCAGCACCGGGTTCGAAGGCGCCGGCGAGCACTGGACCGTGCCGGGTGACCTCACGATCAAGGGTGAGACCCGGCCGATCACGCTAGACGTCGAGTACCACGGCGTGGTGAGTGACCCATGGGGCGGTCGGCGGGTCGCCTTCAGTGCCTTCACTGAGATCAACCGTGAGGACTGGGGATTGACATGGAACGTGGCCCTCGAAGCAGGAGGAGTGTTGGTGGGCCCTAAAGTCAGGCTCGAGATAGAGACACAGGGAGTGCTTCAGGCCGACAAAGAATGACGGCTGTCGCTCCACTGACTACTCAAGTGACTGATTGATGTCGACGGTCTGTGCCGATCTGGTGGAGGCCACATCCATACCTGAACCAGAGACACGGGAGTGTGCCGAATGCATTGCGTTCGGTGATACATGGGTGCATCTGAGAATGTGCCTGGAATGTGGAAACGTCGCCTGCTGCGATGACTCGAAGAACCGTCACGCGACAGCCCACTTCAACGCAACCAATCACCGGGTCATTCGCAGCGTGGAGCCCGGTGAGCGGTGGCTGTGGTGCTACCGGCATGAGCAGGCCGTCCAGTGGTGACGGTGCCGTTATATTCGAGCCGGTCGACCGGATGCAAGGGATATTCCATGTGCTGAGGGATCACGATCAGGCCGAGCAGCAGGTCACGTATCTGGAGCTGTTCTTTGATTTGGTGTTCGTCTTCGCGATCACCCAACTTTCTCAGGTGCTCCTGAACGACCTCACGTGGAGGGGCGTAGCCGGAACCTTTTTCTTGCTGGTGGCGATGTGGCTGGCGTGGGTGTACACGACTTGGTGGACCAACTCGGTCGACCCCGACGTCGTGCCGGTACGTCTGGTCATGCTGGTGATGATGCTGGCCGGCATGATGATGGCCCTCGCTATTCCGGAGGCGTGGGGTGACCGTGCCCTCCTTTTCGCCGTCAGCTATGTGGGGCTGCACCTAATCCGAAACACCTTCTCAGTGTTGGCAGCAAGACGTTCGGGCGGAGATCACATTTCCTTGCTGCGACTGCTCAGTTGGAGCGTAGTGACAGGTGCGTTGTGGATTGCTGGCGCCATCGCCGGTAACGGGGCCCTGGTTGTGATCTGGGTTCTTGCGCTGGCGCTCGAACTCGTGTCGCCTTACGTCGGCTACTGGACCCCCGGCCTGGGGGCCCAGAGGATGGGCGATCGACAGATCGAATACCACCACTTCACAGAACGATTCCATCTTTTCATCATCATCGTGTTGGGCGAGTCCATCGTGATCACCGGCGTCACCGCCGCCGCACTCGAGCTCGACGCAGCCCGACTCGCCTCTGTCGTGGTTGCGTTCGCGTTGACTGCGGTGCTGTGGTGGCTCTACTTCAACGCGGTGGCCGCCCGATCGAGCGAGGGCCTTGGCGCAGCGTCCGGTGATCGGCAACGTCTGGCCAGGGATGCCTACAGCTACACCCACATCCTGCTGGTGTTCGGGATCATGTTGATTGCAATCGGCAATGAACTTCTCATCGGTCATCCGCTCGACGAGTTTGACCGCGCCGGCCTGGTGGTGGTTGCCGCGGGACCGGTTCTATATCTGTGGGGCCACGAATTGTTCAAGCTGTTGATGACCGGAAGTGTCCGAGTCGTCCGCCTTCTCGGTGGTGTCCTCATCGCCGCAGTCGTCGCCGTTGTCGGAACGGTGTTGCCGGCCCTATGGACCCAAGCCATCGTCCTCGCCATCCTCGTTGGGTTCGCCATCCACGAAAACGTGGCGATGCGGCGCTTCGACGCGACATCTGCCGAGGAGCGTCTGAGTTCGCTGACCACCGAGGCGGGCAAACCCGCCCAATACGGCTCGACCAGAGTCGATAGACGAACAGCGACCACCGAGAGGTCCAGGGGGGAAATCTGATGGGCAGCCCATCGGACCAGGACGTGGCTGCCACGGGAGGTACCTGGTCACCCTTGAAGAACCGCATATTCGCGGTGGTTCTGTTGACCGGTTTGTTCACCCAGTTGGCGGTTTTCATGAGCGGGTTGGCCAGCGCCTGGGTGATGACCGACATCACCGACTCGCCGGCCGTCGTTGCCTCTCTTCAAATCGCAGTCGCCCTCCCCATGTTTCTGCTCGCTCTCTTCGCCGGTGCCCTTGCTGACGTAGTCAGCCGTAAACGAATCATCCTGTTTTCACTGACCGGCAGCATGATCGTTACCGGCGCGTTTGTATTGCTGTCTGCGTCCGAGTCCCATTCCGAAGCCTCACTTCTGGGACTCACCGCGGCCCTCGGTGTCTTCACGGCCCTGGCTGCCCCAGCTTGGGTTGCCGTCATTCCCGGGCTCGTCTCCCGCTCCGATCTCGCCGGGGCAATGACGCTCAGTTCTGCCGGCATCAGCGGTGCGGGGGCCCTCGGCCCCGCCCTCGGAGGAATCCTCATCTTTGCAGCCGGACCCACCTGGGTATTCGGTTTGAACGTGATCGTCTTCGCCACCGCGATCGTGGCGCTACGGGTCTGGAAAGCGGCACCTCTCACCGGGCTCCCCCACGAACACATCGCTTCGGCGATGCGCATCGGTTTCCAATACATGCGATACGACCGACCGCTCAAGGTCGTGATTGGCAAGATCATTCCCTTTGCGCTAGCCGCCGTTGCGCTCATCTCGCTGTTACCCGCGGTCGCCCGTTTCCGTCTTGAAGCTGGACCGGCGACGTTTGGACTTCTCTCCGGTGCCGGCGGCGTCGGCGCGGTGCTCGCCCTGCTGGCCATGCCCAGCATCCGTAGGCGGGTTGGCCCAGATTTCATCGTCTCGGGTTCGATGCTCATCGAAGCTGCCGTGTTCGTGGTGCTCGCATCAACCACCAATCTCGGGGTCGCCGCCGGCGTGATCATGGTCGCCGGAGCGGCAACTCTGGCTATCACCTCCACTGTGATGACTGTGCTCCAGGTAGTTCTCCCCTCGTGGGTCCGTGGACGGGGTGTGGCCCTTTTCCTGCTCGCGGTTCAAGGGTCATTCGCCGTTGGCGCCTTGATCTGGGGAAGAGTGGCCGAGCAGACAAACCTTCAAACCGCTCTTGTGGCGGCCGGGCTCACCATGGCGGTCAGCGCAGTTCTGGTGCTGCCGCTGCGACTCAGCCGATACATGGACGTCGACACCGACACTGCCACCCTTCTCGCCGACCCGCCCACAGTGACGTCGGTCCACGACGACGACGGGCCCATCCTGCTCACCGCCCGCTGGCAGATCGATCCCGCCCACCGGGACGATTTCGTAGCCGCGATGGAGCCTGTGCGGCGGGCGCTGAAGCGGCAGGGTGCCCTCAGCTTCCGTCTGGTCGAGGACGTAGAACAGCCTGGGCACATGCTTGAATCGTTCACCATGGCGACCTGGTCCGAGTATCAGCGCCTCCCCCAGCGAGCCACCATGGCGGACAAGGAAATCCACGTAGCCCTCGTAGACGCTGCCGGCTCCGAGGTCCCTGCGCTGACAGCACACCGCGTCATCAAACTCCGATCAGGACGGTCGAATCACTCGGGTGGATCTCCACGGTGAATGACAGCTGACTCGTGTCGCCAGTCGGCTGGCCAGTAAGACAGACTCATTAGCTCTGGGCTTCTGCGTGGCGGCGCCCCGTTTCCGTTTTCGAGCAGGACGACATCAGAGGCGAAGCATCTAGAATGCTTCGCTCTCAACCCGAGGTTCGAATTGGCGGCACTTCATTTCGATCCAAGCATCGAACACGACGCCTGCGGCGTCGGGTTCATCGCTGCCCTCGACCGCGCTCCTTCCTACCGTTTGACCCGCCTGGCCGTGGAGTGTCTGCAGAGACTGGACCATCGGGGTGCTCGTGCTGCCGATGGCACCGGGGATGGTGCGGGCCTGCTCACGCAGGTCCCGCACAGGCTGATCCGCCGGGAGCTTGGCAGTTACCAGGCGAACCTCCCGGCAGCGCGAATCGGTGTCGTGATGTGCTTTCTCCCTCCCATGGACGCAGCACTTTCGCGTTCTCTGATCACCGAGTCACTGGAGGCAGAAGGCATTCGCGTCCTGCGATGGCGTTCGGTGCCGATCGACCCCTCAATGCTTGGCGAGCATGCCCGGACTGTGCTGCCACTCATCGAACAGGCGATCGTCACCGGCGAGGTCGAGGGCGACGAGTTCGAGAGTGCCCTCTATCTGGCTCGTAAGCGAATCGAGCGCCAGGCGAATCCCGGACTTTCGATTCCGTCAGCTTCCAGTCGCACTGTCGTCTACAAGGGTCTTTTCACAGCCAGCCACATTGCAGGGTTCTATTGGGACTTGAGAGATCCTGGCTTCGAGACGAGCTTTGCGATCTTCCATCAGCGATACTCCACAAACACCTTCCCTTCGTGGGAGAACGCTCAGCCCTTCCGGACCCTCGCCCACAACGGTGAGATCAATACGATCCAGTCGAACCGCTCGTGGATGCTCGCCCGCGAGAAAGGTGCCACCCCCGGCGTTTGGGGCGACCGATTTGAGGACATTCTCCCTTTCCTCCAGCTGGGGATCTCAGATTCCGGAAGTCTTGACAATGCGTACGAGTTGCTCATGCAGAGCGGCCGGTCACTCTCCCATGTCAAGGAGCTGTTGATTCCTGCTTCGTGGGAGAACGTCGACGATCTTGATCCAAAAATGCGCGCTTTCTACGAGTATCACGCCTTCCTCACCGAGCCCTGGGACGGACCTGCCGCTATCGCAGTGACCGACGGCGTGTCCCTACTTGCTGGAATGGACCGCAACGGTCTCCGCCCGGCACGTTGGACGATCACTCCCGATGTGGTCCTGGTGGCGTCGGAAGCGGGTGTGTGTCCTGAGGAAGAGATTCATGCCCTCGAAACCGGCCAGCTCGGGCCCGGAGAGGTGATCGTCTTTGACGGCGACTCCGGAGAGGTCAGGCACTCTGCCGAGGTCAAATCCGCACTTGCCGCACTCCAGCCCTACGACGAATGGGTGACCACCGAGACTCTTCACATCACAGCTCCATTCGATGGGCTGGCCGACGATCGATTCGACGCAGCTGCCCTCAGTCGTGTCTTCGGCTACACGGCAGAAGAGCGACGGCTGGTTCTTGCCGACATGGCACTCGGAATCACGCCGATCGGGTCGATGGGAGACGACACGGGTCTCGCGGTGCTCTCGGATCGACCCAGAAGACTCACCCAATACTTTCATGAGATGTTCGCCCAGGTCACCAACCCGCCGATGGATCCGATACGGGAAAAGCTGGTGATGTCGTTGCGCATCCAACTCGGGCGTCGGGGACCATTGCTCGAGGACACACCCCGTCAGGCCCATCTGATCGAACTGGCAAGCCCGATTCTCTCCGATGCCGAGTTGGAGTCGATAGTTCGGTCAGGCGACCACAGATTTTTCTCCCATTGGATTCCGGTGACGTGGGAAGCCTCCGAAGGCGCCGGAGGCATCAAACGACGGATCGACGAGATCTGCGTCGAAACTGCACAGGCGGTGAAGCTCGGAGCAACCATTATCGTGCTCTCGGATCGCGAGTCCGATGCCTCCTTTGCCCCCATCCCGATTCTCCTGGCGTTGGGGGCGGTGCATCACCACCTGATCGACGAGGGTGTCAGGGGCGACGTGTCGCTCGTCGTGGTTTCGGGGGAGCCGAGAGATGCCCACGATCTGGCTTGTCTAATCGGCTTTGGGGCCTCGGCGGTAAATCCCTATCTGGCGATCGATCAGGTACGCGACCTTGCAGCAACCGGGGCCATTGATGTCGATCCAGTGCTGGCACAGGAGAACTACCGCTCGGCCCTCGAGGAAGGCCTGCTCAAGATCATGTCGAAGATGGGTATCTGCACCCTCTCGGCGTATCGCGGCTCTGAGCTATTCGAGGTAATCGGTCTTTCTGAGCTGGTATGTCGTTTCGCCTTTCGCAATGCGCCGCGACGTCTTCGCGGCATTGGCTTCGAAGATCTTGCCCGACAGGCGCTGGAGCGACATGCCAGGTTTGAGGCCGACGACCAGGAATCCGGTGGGTTCTACAAGCACAGACGAGGCGAGGACACCCACATCACTGCTCCGTTGGTGGTCCTTGCCGTGCAGAAGGCGGTGCGCTCCGGCGACCCAGCAGATTGGAAACGATATCTGGAGACGATTGGCGCACGAAAACCGGCCCTGATCAGGGATCTTCTCACTTTCGTGCAGCGAGAGCCCATACCTCTCGAGGAGGTGGAGCCCGCCGAGGCCATCATGAGGAGGTTCACCACCGCTGCCATGTCACACGGAGCCCTTTCGAGGGAGGCTCACGAGACTCTGGCCCTGGCGATGAATCTGATCGGGGGTCGTTCGAACTCTGGTGAAGGTGGCGAGGATCCAGACAGGTTCGGCACCCCTCGCAACTCCGCGATCAAACAGGTCGCGTCGGGGCGTTTCGGGGTTACTCCTGCCTATCTGAACTCGGCGGAGGAACTTCAGATCAAGATGGCTCAGGGATCCAAGCCCGGGGAAGGGGGTCAGCTTCCCGGCCACAAGGTGACGGCCGAAATCGCCCGTCTGCGATACACCAAGCCGGGTGTCCCCCTGATCTCGCCTCCGCCGCATCACGACATCTACTCCATCGAGGACCTAGCGCAGTTGATCTACGACCTGAAGGCGTTCAAGCCCACCGTCCGGGTCTCGGTCAAGCTGGTCAGTGTGCCAGGTGTGGGGACTATCGCCGTTGGGGTGGCGAAGGCGGATGCGGATGTGATCACTATCTCGGGCTCCGAGGGGGGCACCGGCGCTTCGCCACTCGCTTCGATAAAGCATGCGGGCTCTCCGTGGGAACTGGGTATCGCCGAGGCTCATCAGGTTCTGGTCGCCAACGGACAGCGGGCGAGAGTCGTTCTGGAGACTGATGGGGGTCTCCGTACCGGACGCGATGTCGTCGTGGCCGCCCTGCTCGGCGCCGAGAGATTCGGCTTCGGAACGCTGCCGCTTCTCGCCATGGGTTGCAAGATGGTCCGACGTTGTCACCTCAACACTTGCCCGGTGGGTATCGCAACGCAGCGCGAGGATCTGAGGGCGAAGTTCACGGGTGGTGCCGACCAGGTTGTGATGCTCTTCCGGCACGTCGCCGAAGAAGTGCGTCACCATCTATCCGTGCTGGGTATAAGGACGATCGAGGAGATCGTCGGACGGGCTGATCTTCTTCGCCCCATCGACGCCGAGCACCCGCTGGCGGCCGACCTCCTGGCGATGCTCGTCGCTTCCCAGGGGCGTAAGGAGCATCTCGGATACAAGCCGTTTCCGTTGTCGAGTCTTGCCACGCGGCTGGTCATAGACGCGGAGGAGGCAATAGTCCATGGTGCATCGGTGCGGCTGGCCTATCCGATCCGAAATGTCGATCGAGCCATAGGAGCGAGATTGTCAGGAGCCATCACTGCCGAGCACGGGCAAGACGGCCTCCAGGAGGGAACGATCGAGGTCAAGTTGGCGGGAACAGCCGGCCAGAGTTTCGGCGCTTGGCTCACATCAGGTGTGACGCTCCGGCTGAAAGGTGTGGCCAACGACTACGTCGCCAAGGGCATGGGTGGAGGTGTCCTTTCGGTCTCGCCGACGCGGCGAGTGGGCGGCCCCACTCCTCATGTTGCTGGAAACGCAGTTCTCTATGGAGCCACAGGGGGAAGGGTTTTTCTGGCTGGAACGGTCGGTCAGCGGTTCGCGGTGCGAAACTCGGGCGCAACCGCTGTGATCGAAGGCTGCTCGGACCACGGATGTGAGTACATGACCGGAGGAGCCGTTCTGATTCTGGGTGACGTTGGACGCAACTTCGGCGCGGGGATGACAGGCGGGATCGCTTACGTGTGGGACCCCGAGGTCAAGCTCAAGGGACGGCTCGCGGAGACGGCACCAGATGCCCGGCGCCCAACCGGGAGCGACGCCTCCGATATCTCTTCGTTGATCGAGGAGCATATCGAATACACGGCCAGTCCCACGGCACGGAGTCTGGCCAACCGATTCTCTGAGATGATCGATTCGTTCTGGGTAATCGCGGCAACAGGCAAGGAGCGAATCCCGATCACCGAGCAGACAAGTCCCGAATCGGTCCGGGTAGTTTGAATAACGGCGACGTCCGGCGTCTCTCCGATTTCCAGGGGTCGACGTCGGTGATGAGGAGGTCTGGCCGCGTCGGCCGCTATCTGGCTCGCTGTGTAGCCTCAGCGACCAAACCCTCAAGGAAGGAACCACAGTGACTCTGTCCATCGCCGCTGGTCCCACCGGCACCCCGCTCCTCGAGCAGACCATCGGTGCCAACCTCGAGGCCACAGTAGATCGTTTTCCCGACCGGGAGGCTCTCGTGGTGGTGCATCAGGGGGTTCGGCAGACCTGGGCTGAGTTTGATGCCACCATCAATGAAGTGGCCAAAGGCCTCATGGGGATCGGCATCCAGGCCGGGGACCGGGTGGGCATGTGGAGCCCCAACTTTGCCGAGTGGACCTATATCCAGTACGCCACCGCGAAGATCGGCGCAATCCAGGTCAACATCAACCCGGCGTATCGGGTCAACGAGCTCCAGTACGCGCTGGACCAGTCTGGCTGCCGGCTCCTGGTGACACGCACCGAGTACCTGACCTCGGGATACCGTGACATGGTCGACGAGGTTGCGCCTGCTCTTCGGAACCTCGAAAACGTGATCTACTTCGACACCGACGACTGGTCGGAGTTGATCGACGCCGGACGGTCGGTGTCCGACGACGATCTGGCTGCTCGCGCCGAATCTCTTGATGCCAGAGACCCGATCAACATCCAGTACACCTCGGGCACGACGGGGCGTCCGAAGGGCGCCACTCTCAGCCACCGAAGCATTCTCAACAACGCTCGCTTCGTCGGTGACGCCTGCGCCTACACCGAAGAGGATCGGGTTTGCATCCCGATTCCCTTCTATCACTGTTTCGGCATGGTCATGGGCAACCTGGCGTGCTCGGTGTTCGGGGCAACGATGGTGGTGCCGTCACCGACGTTTGACCCCGAGGCCGTGCTACGAGCGCTCCAGGATGAGCGGTGTACGTCGCTCTACGGGGTTCCGACGATGTTCGTCGCCCAACTCGGCCACCCAGGTCTGGCGGATTTCGACCTCTCCAGCATGCGTACCGGCATCATGGCCGGGTCGCCGTGCCCAACGGAGGTGATGCGCCGCGTCATCGATGACATGGGTATGAGCGAGGTCACCATCGCCTACGGCATGACCGAGACATCCCCTGTTTCGACTCAGACGAGCACCGACGACTCCGTCGAGCACCGGGTATCGACCGTCGGACGGGTCCTCCCTCACGTCGAGTCCAAGATTGTCGACCCCGACACCGGGGAGTTGGTCCCTCGTGGCGAGGGCGGCGAGTATTGCACCCGGGGTTACCACGTGATGTTGGGCTACTGGAAC
>SMXW01000119.1 GCA_004356805.1 Acidobacteriota bacterium
CAGCCCAAAAGCGACTCCGAGGGGAATGGCAACGACTGCCAAACCCAGTTGGATAGCCGGTACCCGGACGTCCCGCATCAGGTTCCTCGCCGCGAAGAACGACAACGGTATGGCAATGAGGGTTCCGGCGGTTGTGGCCAGCAATGCCAAGAAGACTGTTTCGATGATCCCGTCGAGCGTGTTCTTGGCATTTTCGGACCAACGCGGTGATCGGACCACGTCACCCTCCTCTGTTTCAACCATCACCGGGCTGAAGATGCTGCCGATACTCAGTTCGCTCACCACTCGAATCGTCTGAACTTGGGAGTCCGGTCGATTCGGGATCCTGACCTGCTCCTCGAAGGTTCCCTCGGAAGAGGTGCGAAGCTTGACGAGTCTCAATTCCACCCCGCTGGGAGGCACGAAGAACACCTGGACTGGTGAGTTGCCTTTGAAGCCGCTGCCCGTGACGATCACCTCTGCTCGTGGGTCGGCACAGATCGGGTCAACGCTGACGTTTGTGTTGCCTTTTATGGAGGCAGGCTCAAAGCCGTCTGTCGGACATGGAACCATGTAATCGAGTTCGGTTGCGGTATCGGCCGACTCATACGTCAGGAGGTCTGGTCGCGCCAAGGCACGAAGCACCCGGAATAGCTGTTCCTGACGTCTCTCGTCTCTGATCTTGGCCAGGCTGACCTCGGTCGTCTCGAAGGCAAACGCGTAGATGACAAAGGCGACCAGGATGCCCACGATGAGCCAGAGAGTGCGACGTGGCGATCGCTTGGATTTCGAGGCACTTTTCTCGGGAGAGGTCTCTTCTTTTTTGATCTCGACCTCAGCCAACCCGCTCCGCCTCTTTGCCATAGATGTCCTTGAACCTCGCGTCGTCGATCTCCACGGGCGACCCTTCGAAGACCAACTTGCCTTCGTTGAGGGCGATCACCCGTTGGGCGTAGCGGTGAACCAGATCAAGGAAGTGAAGACTGCAAACGACGGTTGCGCCGTCGTTCTGGTTGATGTCCTCCAAGTACTGCATGATGGAGTGAGCCAGCACAGGGTCAAGGCTCGCCACGGGCTCGTCGGCGAGGATCATCTCGGGCTCTTGCATCATGGCACGTGCGATCCCGACACGTTGCTGCTGGCCACCGCTGAGAACCTCGGCCCGGTTGGCAAACTTCGACTCCAGACCGACACGCTCGAGTTGGACCATCGCCTGTTTCCGGTCAGCCTTTGAGAAGCGATTGGCGATGGCCAGAAGGGGGCTGGTGTAACCGAGTCTGCCGGCGAGGACATTCGTGATCACCTTCGACCGGTGGACCAGGTTGAAATGCTGAAACACCATGCCGATCCGCCGCCGGATACGACGCATGTCCTCCTGCGACGCGGCGGTGATGTCCTCATCGTTCCACAGGATTCGTCCCTCCGTTGGGTCGATCAGTCGATTGATGCACCGCAACAGCGTTGATTTCCCGGAGCCAGAGAGCCCAATGACTGCAAGGAACTCTCCGTTCTGGACATCAAAGGACACGTCATCGAGGGCGACGGTGCCGTCGTCATACACCTTGGTCAGGTGCTCAACTCGGAGCATGGCTCTCCCTGTCGTGGCGATGGGAGGGCAGAAGCCCTCCCATCAAACCATTCGAGTCGGTTGGTCTATAGATCGCCCAGTTCGATTCCTGCCTGTTCGACAACCTTGCGCAGATCGTCGAAGTCGCTATCTACGGCCGGAGCGATGCTGGTCCAGGCGTAGAAGTCCTGGTGTCCAATCGACTGGTTCCAGGCACAATCCTCGTTGTCATCGCACTCCGCAGCGAACGCAATAAGCGCTTCTTCGATCTGAGTGCGGAGGTCGGCCGGGAAGTCCGGTCCAAACGAGAGGGTGTCGTTCGGGATTGGCGACGAGATAGCAAGGATACGGACCACTTGGATTATGTCTGGCGCATCGGTGACCGTGCTGGCCCGGGCGTCGAGAACTCGGTACTCCTGATCCGCACCGCAGAACAGCCGTCCTTCGTCCGTCGGCGCACAGGACTCGACCAGGTCTACCGGGACGGACGGATCGTCGCCGGGCGCCCAGCCCCCTTCCCGTAATGGCGGGCTGAAGAAGGTCGTGGCGAAATCGGCCTCACCGTTATAGACGGCGAGTGCCGCGGCGCCGTGTCCACCTGCTTCAACGATTTCTCCAGCAGTGACACCGGCATCGGTGATGTCAACGAATGGCACCAGGTAGCCCGAGGTGGACCCAAGGTCCGGAACGGCCCAAGTAAGTCCGTCAAGATCGGCTACTGACTCGATGTCACTGTCGCGTGCCACAAGGATCTGCGACCAGTAGACGCCCCAACCGAAGCGCACGGCCGAGAACGAGACATCAACGCCACAAAGCTGCGAGGCCAGGACATATCCGAAGCCTGGGATGAATCCCATGGTGTCCTCGGGCGCGGCGCACATCTCTTCGATGGTGGCTGCATATGAAGTCGGGACCTTCACCTCGAAGCTGAGACCTGTTGCCTCCTCGAGGGCTTCTCTCATGATTTCGCCACCCGACACGATGACCTGGGCGTCCACCGACGGGACAAAGAGCACCTGGATCGGTCGCTCAGGTGTCCCCAGCTCGGCCATGGCTTCTTCTGTGGTGGTGGTCGCCTCCGTGGTGACCGGGGCCTCCGTTGTGTCCGGTGCCGGCTCAGTCGTGTCGACCACATCCCCATCGCCGCAGGCCGCCACGACGAGGGCAAACACTGCGACGAAAGCCCAAAGGCTTCTTGGTTTCATTTCTCGTTTCCTCCTGAGTCACATGAGGGTCCACTGAACGCCGAGGCGAGCGTAGCCAAATCTATGAGACTTCTGTCAGCCGATTCACCACATCGCGAAACTCATCAAAATCATGCACATCGACTGCACCGTCGATGGGCTTGTTCCAGGGGCGGACGTATCGACAAATAGTTCGATCGGCCCGGTGTTTCACCAGACCGGGCAGCACGTAGGGCCCATCATCTATATAGACGTCGCAGTCGATCAGCCACTTGTCCTCGAGTATGTGGACCTCAGCGGCGGGGAGTTGGTGTCGTTCGAGCCAGTCGTAGGTGTCGGCGACGGCGAAGTCGGGTTTCGTGGTGATGACGATGATCTGATGTCCTCCGTCGACAAGGCTGCGTATCGCATCTACCGCGCCGGGGAAGGGGTCGAGGTGCCAGAAGACGGAGTGACCGTCTAGGTCGGATGACCATTCCCAGAACTCGTCAATGTGGTTGAAGTGGGTGAGGCCGACCGGGTCGCCCCAGTTTTTCGAGTCTTCAAATACGAAGTTGGTGCCGAAATCCCGGTTGTAGAAGTTCATCCAACCCTGGGTGAAATTGGCAACGACACCATCGAGGTCAATCCCCAACCGCATCGGGTCAACCTATACAAGCGTGTCCACAGACGTGGGCGGCCGCCACGTATCTGCACACCCAACCCCTTCAATCGGCGTCGATCGCCTTTGACTTCTTATAGAAGTCGAGACGGTCGACCGGCATCACCACCGAGGACAGCACGTTGGAGAGATGGGCGCTGATTCTCTTTATGTACCGGTAGAAAAGGGCTCTGGGCGCCGCCTCGCGACCCGGTAGGTCGGAGTTGACGAACTCGATGACATGGACGTCATAGTGGTGGGTATCTTCCCTGATGCCGGGAATCAACTCGTGAACCTTCTCGGCGTCTTGTTCGGCAAAAGCCTCGAGAGCCGTCTCGATCAGCCCGGCGACCCTGTCGCAGTGTTTTGTCAGCTCGTCGTGGTCGGATCCTCCCGAGAGATTCACTCCCATCTGAGCCAGATTCCAGATGTTCTTGCAGTAATCGCCGATGCGCTCGATGTCCTTGGCGAGAGACATGTAGGTGAGCATGAGACCCTGGTCGATCTCGGCGCCCTTGACCGTTCCGTGAACGAGGAGCTCTCTCCTGATGGCCCGCTCGGTTTTGTTGAGTTCCCTGTCGACAGCGCCCAAAAGCTGACCGGCTTCGATCACGTCCATCTCGTCGAAAACGGCCGCAATGGCGAGTCGGAAGGCGTTCTCGCAGTTGGCCAGCATCTGGACGAGTTGCTGCTCAACGGCTTCCAACTGATCGGAATCTCTGAATATGGAGAACATCGCTTCCCGCCTACCTACGTGATCAAGAGTATGGCTACTGGGGCGACAATGAATAGACCTATAACGTACACGGCGACGACGGACTTTCGCTTGACAGCCGCCTCACCGGTGCGTTCGGCGAGCATGATGGGGATGCGTCTCATCCTCGGCCAGGGGTAGAAGATGAGGATTCCCAAGATGTTGAATGTCACGTGAGCGAGCGCAATGACCAGGGCGTCGGAGGAATCGGCGGCTATCGACGCCAAAAGAGCCGTGACCGTCGTCCCGAGGTTGGCGCCCAACGTCACAGGGAATGCGTTTCGAAGGGTCAACACACCTGCTGCGACCAGCGGAACGAGGATGGAGGTTGTGATCGAAGAGCTTTGAACGGCAACGGTCATCACAAGCCCGACGAGAAGTGCCCCCGCGCCGGCACCCTTGCTGAGGACTCCATTGATGGCGTTCTCGATCCGCCCGGACATCACGGCCCTCATCTGTCTGGTGATCATCCATAGAGCCAAGAAGATCAGCCCGATTCCCACCCCGAGGAGAATGGCTCCCTCGGCACCGGACCAGCCGAGAGTTTCGATTGTGTCAGCCATCCACGAGACCGGAGCGTTGATGGCGGATTTGATCAGGCTGGAGCCCGAACCGACTTCCGGAAGGATGTCTCCAACGAGGTTGGCAAAGCTGTTTGCGATTCTCGAGATGAGACCAAATGCCACTTCGAGCGGGAGCAGGATGGCGACGCTCAGGAGATTGAAGTAGTCATGGACGGTTGCGGCGGCGAACGCTCGTTGGAAATAGGCGCTCTGCCTGACATGGCCGAGCGAGGCCAGCGTGTTGGTGACGGTGGTTCCGATGTTTGCGCCCATCACCATTGGTACTGCCGTTTCGATGGACAGAACCCCTGCTCCGACCAGCCCGACGATGGTGGCGGTGGTGACCGATGATGATTGGACCAGAACCGTCGCCAAAACCCCCGCGGCAAGACCGGCGATCGGGTTGGCAACGGAGGAGAAAACTTGATCGACGAAGTCACTGCCGAAAGAGCTGATTCCTTTCTCGAGCGACTTGACGCCGATCAGAAAGAGGTAGAGGAAGAAGAGGGTGAGGCCGAGACGCACGGCCGTCTCGTTCCATGCCAAGAATGGCTTGCGCGAAGAACCTTCAGGTTGCGCGCCAATATCTCCCATGGACGTGCGGCAGGCTAGACAAGGGTCATCTCCAATGCCCTATTGGTATTGGGGAATGGGGAGGTCGAATCGACCGCCAGTCGTCCCATGTCCACCGCTGGTTGCTATGTGCCGCATTCTTCCCTTCACGACCCGCGCCAATTCCTTCTGGAGCGGTGTAAGGGTCGTCAAGGTGCTCCTTCGGTGGCGACTTGAAAATGAAAGGTCAGACGATCCGAACCCAAGCCATCACCTCGGGCAAGCGTCGCTCCAGTATCCGCGAAGAAAGGAAAAGTGAGAGCGAGTAGAGGATGACGCCGTATGCAATGGCGAAAAGTGAAGCGAACCAGGGAGCGATGGTCTGACCGAAATCGACCGCAAGAACCACAACCGAGGCAGGCGGAACGAGAAGCATGCCGATAGCAAAGAACGACACCACCTGGCTCACGATGGCGAGACAGCCCTGCTCCGTCGACTGAGCGAAGATGTCGGTCCCCTCCCGGGGGAGACGGAGGGGGGTGAGAACGGAGACCATGTTGCCAACCGCCATCTGACACCCGATGGCGGCCACCATCAGGGGCAAAACCATCCAGGTCCATTGCCAGAATCCGGTGAACCAGGAGAGTCCGATGGCGAGGATGATCGTCTCAGCGGTTAGACCCATGGCCACTGCGGCGTTCTTTCCCAAGAGCAGTTGGCGGGGTTTTACCGGCAGGACGAAGAGATAGCTGGCGGCGTTTCGCTCCCACCCGAAGAGGTTGAGGGCGATAGGCAGGCCGACGAAGAGCACGAGAATCGGGGCGATCAGTGGTGCCCATTCGTTGTCCCGAAGGTCAAAGAAGCCGGTTGTGCCCGTGATCGTTCCGACCACGGCGATCCCGACGAAGATGAGCGTTCCGGTCCAGACCAGCCTCTGCCGCGGATCCCGGATATAGAAACGGAGTTCCTTGCGCGCCATTGTTGGGATTACCCCCCACGCCCCGGATGCCATTCCTCGGCGTCGGGACCGAGCCGCCGGCTTGCTCCCTTCCGGGGGCGTGGTCAGCATCCATCCGAGAAGTCGTCGCCACGCCACGCCCAAGAGGAGAACACCGGTCACGGCGGCCGCCAGGAAGGTTGTGGCGAGAAGCGGATTTCCCAGTGCTGCCTCGGTTATGGCGCGCTGAGCCGCAACAGGTGGGATTAGAAAGGCCCAATCGAGAATCGGGTGCGTTATCGCGGCCTCTTCGAGTCCCAGGTCCGAAATGTTGATCGAAACGGCCCTGTAGATGATGAAGGAAGACGCGGCGAGACCCAGCACCAGAAAGGTGGCGATGTCGCGTCCCCTGCGGGTTCGGAGGATTGCGGAGATGGTCGCCGAGAACAATTGGGAGCCGATCGAGATCAATCCAAGAAAGACCAGAGACGCGGGGATGATCATCCACCATCCGCCAAGTTGAGTCATGCCGTTTGCGATCAGAAGGACAACGGGGACGATCGTGGCCGGAGCGACCAACGAGGCGGCTGTCAGTCCTTTGACCATCTGTGTCCCATTTATGGGCAACACGGCCAACTGCTGGGGGTCGAGGTTCTCGTCGAGGGGAAAAATGATCACCGGCAGCGTGATCCATGCCAGGAAGAAGAAGAGGGCTGACCACCCCAGGTATTGTTCGAGCGCTGCCGGGTTGGAGTCGGCCAGGCTGTTGGCAGCATCGATGTGACCCCCCGCCAACCAGAACGACAGCCAGCCGAGAAGGATGGTTGCGACTGGAAATCCGAAGCGCCGTTGAACATCGTGGCGAACCCCGTTCCAGGTGAGGCGGGCCTTCAGTGCTACGAACTGGCGTACCACGTGGGTTCATCCGATTCGTCGCCGCCCACCGCCGCGATAAAGGCGTCTTCCATGTTGTCTTTGCCGGTGATCCGGCAGAGACCCTCGGGTGTCTCCTCGATAGTGAGCCGACCCTCAACCATGATCCCTATGCGGGTACACAGCTTCTCCACCAGGTGCATCTCGTGGGTTGAGAAAATGATTGTCGTGCCACCCGCGGCGGCCTGACGCAACAGGTTGCGAATCAGTCTGGCGGAGACGGCGTCGACACCCTCGAAAGGCTCGTCGAGGAAGAGGACGGGAGGTCGATGGATGATGGCCGCTCCGAGGGCGACTTTCTTTCTCATGCCTCTCGAGTAGTCACCGACGAGCTTCGAACCTGCCGACGTGAGGTCGAGCAACGAAAGGAGTTCGGTCCTTCGGCTGATTGCTTCCTCTTTGGTCAGACCGTGCATGGCTGCTGTGAAGTCGAGAAGCTCGGCACCGGTCAGACGCTCGTAGAGATTGAACTCCTCTGGAAGAACGCCGATTCTCGACTTGACCTCGGTCGGACTTTTCCACGTGTCGAACTCTCCGACCCCAACGGTCCCTGCATCGGGGCGGAGGAGGCCAACCATGACCTTTATGGTTGTCGTCTTCCCAGCGCCGTTCTGGCCGAGCAAGCCGTAGAACTCTCCGGGCTGAATGGAGAGGTCGACGTTGTCGACAGCCACCGTCTTCCCAAACTTTCTCACAAGGCCGCGAGCCCAGACGGCAGGTGGAGATTGGACGTTCTCGACGGCAGTGTCCTCGGTGAGTGGCTGGGTCACGGGTGGAAGTATCGACCGCAAACGTCTCTAAGTGAACGTTTCGATCGTTTTGTGAACCGTTTTGTGGCTTCACCACTCGTTTCGGTTCACAAAAGAGAATCTTGGTGGTGAATCGGTCTCTCGAGGGATGTACGGTGGCGATGTCTTGGAGTACCAGGTTCTCTACCGGAAGTATCGGCCGCAGACCTTCGACGAGGTGATCGGTCAGGCCCACGTCACCACCACTCTGGCGCGCGAGATTGCAGAAGGGCGTGTCGCCCACGCCTATCTATTCACCGGTCCACGCGGCACCGGGAAGACTTCCACGGCGCGGATTCTGGCCAAGTCTCTCAACTGTGAGAACCGGCATGCCGACGGGTCGCCCTGCAACGAATGCGGGAGTTGCGAAGCAATAACCCAGGGAACTTCGCTCGATGTCCTCGAACTTGACGCAGCCTCTCACAACTCGGTCGACGACATTCGCGATATCAAGGTGAGTGTTGCCACGGTTGCCTCGGCAGCAACCTCCAAGCGCGTGTTCATTCTGGATGAGGCACACATGCTCTCCAAGGCCGCGGGGAACGCCCTCCTCAAGACGTTGGAGGAACCGCCAGACCACGTCTACTTCGTCCTGGCCACGACTGAGCCTTACAAACTGCTTGACACCATCCGGTCCCGCACCCAACGATTCGACTTCCATCCGGTCCCGGTCGAGGAACTGGCCGGGTATCTCTCAACCACCGCTGACCGTGAGGGCTACAAGACCGACCCGTCTGCCCTCGTTGGCATCGCCAGGCATGCGAAAGGGTCGGTTCGCGACTCCCTTTCCCTTCTCGAACAGGTATCCGTCCTCGGCGCCGGGACGGTCGATATGACTGGAGTGCGTAGAGCCCTCGGCCTGGCAGATTCGGAAGTCTTCCTGCGTCTGGCCAATGCAGTGGCCGGTCAGGACGCCAAAGCAGCGCTGGAGCTGGTCGCCGAGCTATCTGCCGACGGTGTGGATCTGCGGCGGTTCATCGCCGAGTGCGTCGGCTTCTTCAGAGGGGTCTTCCTTGCCCACTACGCGCCGAATCTCGCCGAGATATCCGATGAGCCTCCCGAGGTTCATGAGTCGTGGCAGAAGGCTGCGGAACTGATTCCAGCAGGTGATGTTCTCCGAGGCGTCGATCTTCTCGGTGAGGCTCTGGTGAGAATCCGTGAAGGTCGGGAGGAGCGGCTCATGACGGAATTGGCTCTGATCAAGCTGACCCGTCCCGAAACCGCAAGCGATCCCGAATCCCTCATCGCCAGGATGGACAGGCTGGAGCGAAGGATGGGTAAACCGGCCGAGGTACCCAAGGTTGGTGAGGCATCGACTCCAGCTGAGCCACCGAGAGCGGTCCCGGTCGACGAGCCAGGTCGATCCGCCACCACTGTCAAAGATGAGACCCTCGGCAAGGAAGAACTCGCTGAGGCAGCAGCCCCTTTGGTTTCCGATGACGGGCCGGTCGAGGAGCCAGAAGCACCAGCCATCGACATCACCTTCGAACAGCTCCAGAAGATATGGCCCGGATTGTTTGGCGGTCTTCGGGATGTGCTCGGGGCAAGACGCTGGGCATTTTTCCGGGAAGCTGTCCCTGCCGATGTTGAGGGCAACATCATCGTGCTCGAGGTTGCCCACGAATTCCACTTATCGGCCCTCGAGCAAGACGACGCGGTTTCGAAAATCGTCGCCACCAAGGCCAGTGACCTGTTCGGGTCGCCGGTCCGAGTCAAGTTCAGGTCGAAGAAAGGTCAGCCGGCCGGTGTCGACCGCGAAGCCAAGATCGACATGAGCCAGCTCGAAGAGCGACCCAATGCCGAGACCGATCCCGCGGCCCTCCTGGCGGCGGAGCTGGGTGCCGAGGTGGTCGACGAGTAGTGACACTTCGCTAAGACATGTCACCAGCCGGGAGTACTCTGGTGACCATGAATCAACAGCCCGACATGCGCCAAATCATGCAGCAGGCGCAACAGATGCAAGAGCGGTTGGCCAAGACCCAGGCGGAGCTGGCAGAGCGACGTTTCGAGGGTTCCGCCGGCGGTGGAATGGTCACCGCCATTGTGACCGGTGGCCCCGAGCTGGTCGAGATCAAGATTTCTCCCGAAGTCGTAGATGCCGATGATGTGGAGATGCTCGAGGATCTCGTCATGGTCGCGGTGCGACAGGCAATGGAGGCAGCTGTCGAGGCCGCCAACAATCAGCTAGGTGGCTTGGCGGACGGTCTTGATCTGGATGCTCTGCTTGGTTGATGTTTGAAGGACCAGTCCAGCGTCTCATCGATGAGTTGAGCCGTCTCCCCGGAATTGGGGCCAAGTCGGCGCAGCGCCTCGCCTTCCATTTGCTTTCTGTTGAAGAGGCCGATGCCCATCGACTTGCCGTGGCCATCACCGATATGCGTGACCAGATCAAGACGTGTGGGCGGTGTTTCAACGTTGCGGCTGAGGAATTCTGCTCGATCTGTCGAGACCAACGGCGCGATATCAGCATGGTGTGCGTGGTGGAGCGGCCACAAGACATCATTGTTTTGGAGCGCACCCAGGAGTATCGAGGTCGATATCACGTCCTGGGCGGCTCCCTGTCGCCGATCAACGGCATTGGACCCGGTCAGCTTCGATTCGACGAGCTGATGGATCGACTCGAGCCCGAGGGGATCGAGGAACTGATCGTGGCGACCAACCCGACGATCGAGGGCGATGCCACGGCGATGTACATCGCCCGGGAGTTCAAACCGCAGGGGGTGAAGGTCACCAGGCTGGCATCGGGCCTACCTGTCGGCGGCGACCTCGACTACGCCGACGAGCTCACGCTTGGCCGCGCCCTGATCGGCCGCTCCGAGCTTTAAAACCGTGTTCAAAATGCATGGCGCGTCGTATTTGATCATTGGGCCGCATAGAAAGCGGATAGCCACAACAAGCACCCGTAATCTGCGCCCATGGGTCAGGTGCACATTGTTTGGGATTGGAACGGCACACTTTTTGACGATCTTCCCGTGGTCATCCTGGCTGCCAACGCCTCGATGGCCAGGTTCGGAGTGGGTCCCATCGACGAGGACGGCTATCGCGACCATTTCACCCGGCCGGTCCGAGCTTTCTACGACTCACTGTTTGGGCGACTCGTCAGCGACGTTGAGTGGGAGGATCTGAACGACCGGTTCCACGACGAGTACTTCGCGCTTGCCGACACTGTAAGCCTCATGTCTGACGCTCTTGATGCCTTGTCGGCTGTCGAGGACAACGGCTGGGGGCAGTCTCTTCTGTCGATGTCACCGCAAGGCTGGCTGGAGCAGATCGTTGGGGCGCTCGGTGTTGCCGGGAGATTCACCCTGGTAGACGGGCTGCGCGGGGAAACAGGAGGTCTGAAGGCGCAGCATATGGAGGAGCATCTTCAGACTCTCGGCGTTGACCCGGCGAGAACTGTCGTGGTAGGGGATACCCCAGACGATGCTGTGGCGGCCCGGCATGTGGATGCCCACGTGGTGCTCTACGACGGGGGGAGCCATCATCTTTCCCATCTCGAGGTGACTGGCGCTCCGGTGGCCCATTCGTTGCTGGAGGCGGTGGAGATCGCGGCGAGTTTCTGAGCGTCAAGACGTCGAGGCGCCGTCAGGGTGGTGCCATTGACCGGGTCTACGGTGACATCGATAATCATCCCGCTCCCCGAGCCCACCTTCTCGCCGTGATCTAACATCCGGCGCCGAAAGCATCTCCTCAGTGACCCGCACCAGGTCGAGGCCGAGATTTCACCTCAATCGGCTCGGCCATCAGGTGTCGACTCTCACGATGATCGCATCGCCCTGGCCACCGCCGCCACATAACGTCGCTGCCCCGACTCCTCCGCCTCGGTGGCGAAGGGCGTTGATGAGGGTCACCACCAGGCGAGCTCCGGTGGCCCCCAGCGGATGTCCGAGGGCGACGGCTCCGCCGTTGACATTCACCTTGTCCTCGGAGACGTCGAGCATTCGTGCCGACCAGAGCGAGACAGCGGCATACGCCTCATTGATCTCGATCAGGTCCAAATCGGAAGGCTCCATTCCGGCTTTCTTGAGAGCGACCATCAATGCCTCGGCCGGGCGTTCGTGGAGCGTGGCGTCGACGCCTCCAATTTGTCCGTAGGCGAGGATTTCGGCAACGATCGGTGCACCGGACGCCTCAGCTGCGTCGTGATCGGAGACCACCACGGCGGCGGCACCATCCGAAATCTGGGAGGCGTTGCCGGCGGTGATCGTGCCGGTTGAGATGAAGGCGGGGCGCAGGCTCCCCAACGACTGGACTGTCGAGTCCTCGCGAATTCCCTCGTCAACATCCACGGTCAGCGGTTCGCCCCTTCGCTGCGGCACGGTGACCGGTGCGATTTCGGCACTGAATTGACCGTTGCGAGTCGCTTCGGCTGCTCTTTCGTGACTTCGGACGGCCCACTCGTCCTGCTCTTGGCGGCTGATCCCGAGCCGGTCGTTCTTGTGATCGGACGACTCACCCATGGTGCAATGGTCGAAGGCGCAGTAGAGGCCGTCGTGTTCCATGACATCGACCAACTCAGCATTACCGATGCGTGTTCCCCATCGCAGTTCCCGAACCACATGAGGGCTGTTGGTCATGCTTTCCATGCCGCCGGTCATGACGAATGTCGACTCTCCAAGACGGATTGCCCGGTCGGCGAGTCCAATTGCGGACATCCCGGAAAGGCAGACCTTGTTGATCGTCACGGATGGCACTGTCATGGGCAATCCCCCGTTGACTGCGGCCTGACGTGCCGTGATCTGACCTTCACCTGCCTGAAGCACGTGCCCGAAGAGGACTTCGTCGATCGCGGCGGGATCGACATGTGCTCGTTGAGCGGCGGCGGCGATGGCGACGCCTCCGAGTTCGACAGCACGCAGCGGTTTCAGCGCGCCGTTGTATTTTCCTATCGGTGTCCGGGCGATTCCGGTGATCACTGAATTCCTCACGAGACCTCCTGGGTCGATGCTACCGGCCGGGGGATGACAGGTTCATTCGCTGCCAATAGCCTCAGTTCGGTGAAGTTGCTCAACCTCGATCATGTGGCGATCGCCGTTCATGACCTCGACGCCGCTCTTGCCGGCTATCGATCGCGATACAACGTCGACCCTCTGTACCGCGAGACCATTGAGGAGCAAGGCGTCGAGGAGGCGATGATTCCTGTCGGCGGATCGTTTGTGCAGCTGCTGCAGCCTCTCGGCCCTGAAACCTCTGTGGGCAAGTTCTTGTCTAAGAACGGTGAGGGTCTTCACCATGTCGCTTACGCAGTTGCCTCGATCGAGAAGGCACTGGGGCACCTCGAAGCTGATGGCGCCCGTCTCATCGACCGTGAGCCGCGGTCTGGTGGCCGGGGGACTCGGATCGCCTTCGTTCACCCGGGCGACCTCGGTGGGACGTTGATCGAGTTGGTGGAGTTGGCTGATGGCTGAAGGATTCGAGATCAAGGGCGGCGCCCACGAATTTGAGGCGGCCGTGATCGCGGTTGTTCTCGACCAGATCGCCCTCGAGGAGAAGGCGGTCCGTCAGGGAAGACCCGACCGGCTTCCCGGTCTGCCCGCGTGGGTGAGGGTCTTGAGCCCCGAGGAGCCCAACATGCCACGCGAAGTGGTCACACCCGACAATCACTAGCGGAGCACGCTTCAACCGCGCCGCCTGATCTCTCGCAACTCCGGAGAGCGGAGGAGCAGGGCCACACCGAGGAAGACCGCGAGTGTGGTGAGCCCACCAACCAACGCTGCTCCCAACCCCATCCAGAATGTCAATTCAGCCGCGAAAAGTGCATTCACCAGGGGGAGCGATATGAGTGAGGCGGCGCCCGCCGCGACAAGTCCTCGAATCATTGATGGGACAAGCTGGCGAACCGCGCTCCAACCGGCGTCATAGCCCCACGCGACGAGCATGCCGATGGCGTAACCCGTCACCACCAACGTCGAGGCGAGCGCGAAACCCTTGACTCCGAATACCGAATAGAGACCCAGCCAGGAAGGAATTGCTATCAGTGAGAAGACGGTTCCGATCAGGACAGGCGTCCACATCTTCCGTTTTGCGTAGAAGTATCTGGCCAGGATCTGGTGGAGTGCCCACGCCGGTATCGAGAACGCGTAGATCGTCAGCAGACTGGAGACAAGGACCGAATCCTCGGTTGAGAAAGCTCCATACTCATACAGGAGACGCACCAGCGGTCGTGCGAGAACGATGAGAGCAGCCGTGGCGGCAGCTGCGACGAAGATGGTGTTGCGGGCGGCCCGACCCGTTGTCGCGACCAGCCCGTCGTAATCCTCCTTGGCGGCCAGCCGGGCCAGGAACGGGTAGGCAGCCACTCCGGCGGCCTGTGCGATGACGCCGACGGGAACCATGTTCAGCTGTCTCGCGAAGGACA
>SMXW01000120.1 GCA_004356805.1 Acidobacteriota bacterium
ACCCAGGTCGATGGTGGTGAATATCTGAAGACCACCACCACCCTCGCAGGCGACATCATCGGCAGGACAACCGAAGATCGCCTTCTTGCGCTCCTCGTTGGTGTTCCCGAGAAAAGAGAACTGGTCGTTGTTGAGCAATTGGCGCTTCACTTCGGCAACCACATGGTCGGCCTCGCCGCGACGAAGAGGGGAGTCGATGACGTCGAGGGGCTCACGGGTTGCCCTGAGGGCCTCGCTCTCCGAGATCCAGCCCTCTTCTTCCATTTGGGCTATCACGTCGTTGCGACGCGCCAGTGTGATCTCGGGACGACGGCGCGGGTTGTATAGAGACGGGTTGCGGACGAGTACTGCCAGTGCGGCGGCCTCGTGGATTCTGAGATTGTCGAGATCCTTGCTGAAGAATTCCCGGGCAGCAGTCTGCACGCCGTAGGCGCCCGACCCGAAATAGACCGAGTTCATGTAGAACTCGAGGATGCGCTCCTTGGGGAAGCGACGCTCGAGCTCGGCCGACACAAATGCCTCGTTGACCTTGCGACGCACGGTGAGCTCACTGCCGACGAAAGCGTTCTTCACCACTTGCTGTGTGATCGTCGATCCACCTCGGGTGCTGTCGTAGATCAGGTTGTCAAGAGCAGCGGAGGCAATAGCAGAGAAGTCGACACCCTCATGCTTGAAGAAGTCGGCATCCTCGGCGGCGAGGATGGCATAGACCACTATCTCGGGCACCGCTTCGAAGGGGATCGGCTCCGAGTTGCGGCCGTCGTGCAACTCGTCGAGCACCTCTCCCGAGTCCGCGTAGATCCGGCTCACACGACTCAGGTCGGGGAGTGTTAGTTCCATGGCCCTGGTGTCAGGCACCCATTCGTCCTGAAGCTCCTCGAATGTGCCGTAGGCAGAATTTGCCCCCAGAAACGCGAAAAGACCGACCCAACCCGAAAGGAGAAGGGACATGGAGATGAGGGTGGCCAAGGCGCCAAACCAGCGACCTCGCCGTTCCCGCGCCTCGATCTGGTGAATCAGGGCTTTCTTAGCCATCTAGGGGTCTGTTTCGTGAATCCGGTATTGCGTTTCAGCTTGACAGGGGCGCCACTCGCAAGGACGCAGGACGAAGGCGCACCGTGTGGTGCGTCGAGGACGAGGACAACGCGAGCGATATCCCTGTCTGTTGAAACGTCAGCGTCTTCATGAAGCGGACCCCTTGAGGTATTCGACGTCACGGGGAGTCGGCGAGTTCCCGACCTACGATCCCCGGGACTGTAAGGATACAAAGGGTATGGCCCAATCTCGTCGCACATCGAGTGACATTGAGATAGACACTGTCTATTCCGATCCTGCCGATCCGGATCTGATCGGCAATCCGGGGGAGTACCCGTTCACCCGTGGTCCGTATCCGAGCATGTACCGGGGGCGGTTGTGGACGATGCGTCAATACGCAGGGTTTGGCACGCCTGAGGAGACCAACGGGCGTTTCAAGGATCTTCTCGAGGCAGGGCAGACCGGTCTCAGTGTCGCCTTCGACCTCCCCACTCAGATGGGGCTGGACTCGGATAACCCCACTGCTGCGGGCGAGGTAGGCAAGGTCGGTGTCGCCATCGACTCCCTCGACGACATGCGCCGTCTCTTCGACGGAATCCCCCTCGATGAAGTGTCGACCTCGATGACGATCAACTCGACGGCGCCGATTCTGTTGCTGCTCTATCAACTCGTTGCCGAGGAACGCGGGATCGCCGCCGCCCAACTCCGTGGGACGATCCAGAACGACATTCTCAAGGAGTACGTGGCCCGGGGTACCTACATCTACCCACCCCGACCGTCGATGCGTCTCGTCACGGATGTCTTTGATTACGCCGACGAGCACCTGCCCCAATGGAACACGATCTCGATCAGCGGATATCACATCAGGGAGGCCGGAGCCACCGCGGCACAGGAGCTTGCCTTCACGATCGCCAACGGTCTCGCCTATGTGAAAGCAGCGACAGAAGCAGGTCTCGACGTCGACGTCTTTGCTCCAAGACTCTCCTTCTTCTGGAACAGCCACAACGACTTCTTCGAGGAAGTCGCCAAGTTTCGGGCGGCGCGACGTATCTGGGCCCGGCATATCCGGGACGAGGTAGGGGCGAAGAATCCCCAGTCGTGGGCTATGCGATTTCACACCCAAACCGCCGGTTCGACCCTGACAGCCCAGCAGCCGCTCAACAACATCGTGCGGACCACCATTCAGGCTCTTGCGGCCGTTCTTGGAGGCACCCAGTCGCTGCACACGAATTCATATGACGAAGCCGTCGGTCTGCCAACCGACGAGAGTGCTCTCATTGCATTGCGCACCCAGCAGGTGATTGCGTATGAGTCTGGCGTTGCCGCCACGGTCGACCCCCTTGCCGGTTCCTACTTTGTCGAGAAACTCACCAACGATCTCGAGACTAAAGCCGAAGACTTGCTCGCCCAGATCGCCTCCATGGGCGGTTCCGTCGCCGCTATCGAGGAAGGGTGGATGCAGGGCCAGATCGAAGACTCCGCCTATCGGGAGGCCCGACGGCAGGGGAGTGGGGAGTCCGTCGTCATCGGGGTCAACCGCTTCACATCCGACGAGTCAGAACCCATTCCGGTGCTCGACATCGACCCGGCCCTCGAGGAGTCACAGAAGGACTCGGTGAAGGCCTGGCGGGCCGGGCGTGATCAAGGCGGCGTCGCGTCGGCCCTTTCCCGGGTCGGCACGGTGGCGGCCACCGAGGAGAACCTGATGGTCGCGATCAAGGACGCATTGGGAGTTGGGGCGACCGTCGGTGAGATCTCCGATTCCCTTCGAGACGTTTTCGGGGTCTATCGGCCCACGGGGTAGCTTCCCGGGACATCATGAGCGACACCCGAACTCATCTGCTGATCATCGGTGGAGGCCCTGCGGGCACGCAGGCGGCCACCACCGCGGCAATGAAGGGTGGCCGGGTGACGGTTATCGAAAAAGACATCGTCGGTGGTGCAGCCCACCTCTGGGACTGCATTCCATCCAAGACGATGGCCGCCAGCGCCTTGCGCCACACATCAGTTCGCAACGCCGTGCAGCTCGGTTTGATCAACGATCCCGGTCGGGTCGACGTACACGTACTCTCTGAGCGGATCACCGAGATCACAGCCGACATCAACGCCAAGTGGATCAATCTGCTCGACTCTCAACAGGTAGACATCATCAGGGGGACGGGTCGGTTTGTCGGTCCAAACGAGGCGATTGTCGAGACCGCCGATGGTGACAAGAGGATCAGTTTCGACAAAGCGCTGATTTCCACCGGGTCAGCTCCTCGTGTCCCTGATTGGGCAGAGGTGGACCGCGAGCGGGTGTTGACCTCGAGAGATTGTTACGACCTTCCCGAGGTTCCCGAACACCTTGTTGTGATTGGCTCGGGGGTTACCGGGGTCGAGTTCGCCCACATCTTCGAGAGCATGGGGGCAGATGTCAGTTTGGTTGTCTCCCGTCGGCAGATTCTTCCTCATAGGGATCCCGAGGTCGCTGCTGTGCTCGAGGAGGACTTCCTGGAGAGAGGAGTGAGACTGGTCATCGGGGCTCGCGCCGGGTCGATCGACTTGACCGCGGATGGAGTCTCAGTGGTTTGCAACGACGGAAGGGTCATCAGCGGATCGCATGCGTTGCTTGCTGTCGGATCCGTTCCCCTGACCGATGGCCTAGGGCTGGATGCTGCCGGTATCGAGACCGATCACGGATATATCCCTGTGGATGAATACCAGCGAACGTCGGTCCCCCACATCTACGCCGCCGGTGATGTAACAGGCCAGATGCCCCTGAGTTCGGTGGCATCGATGCAAGGACGCAAGATCGCGCACCATGCCCTCAACCTTCCGGTCGAGCCCCTTGACTACAGCAAGGTCGCCGAAGCAATCTTCACCGAGCCCGAGATTGCCTCGGTTGGCCTGGTTGATGTCGCGGCCGCAGCCGAAGGCCGAAAGGTCCGTACCACCAAGGTGCCGTTCGCCTCGAACGCGAGGTCCGTGTTGCAGCACTTCACCCGGGGCTTCGTGAAAGTGACATCCGATCCGGCCACCGGGGTGGTTCTCGGCGGGACGATCGTCGGTCATCGGGCATCGGAGTTGATCGGAGTCCTTGCACTTGCCGTGCAGGCGCAGGTCTCGGCGCAAACTTTGCTGGAGACTCTGATGGTTCATCCCTCGATGACCGAGGCGATCAGCGACGCTGCCGAGTAGCGGGTTCAGCGAGATTTTTTTCGGATTTTTTCAAGTTTTTCTTGGATCGGGTCGTTTTCGATCGTTTCTGTCACACCTGGCTTGTTGGATGGCATTATGAGTTGGGGAGAGTCTTCAAACGATCAGGTCGATGAGGCGTTGGCCCATTTCTATGGGTTGTCGTCTGCGGGGTTGGCCCATGTTTGTGAGTTGATACTCGAGGTCGACGCCCGTCAGTCGTGGATGACGGATGGGGCGAGAAGTCTGGTCGACTGGGTGGCAGCGAGACTACGGGTCCGTGATGACACGGCACGGCAACTGGTTCGTGTGGCTCGTCGGCTCGAGGATCTTCCTGTGTTGTCTGCCCGGTTTGGGGTTGGTGACCTTTCTTTGGACCAGGTCGACGCTATCTCCAGGATGGCGACTGCTGACACCGAGCAGGGGTTGATAGATGAGGCTCTCGGGTTGTCGAATGCTGTGTTGGACCGGAAAGCAAGAAGGGCGAATCCGCCTTCCAGGGAGGATGAGAGAGAGGCTCACCGGGTGCGGGCGTTGTGGATACAACGAACTCTTGACGGTGCGTCGGGGAAACTGACTGCTCATCTCCCTCACCTCGACCTTGAAATCGTCGAAACCGCTATCCGTGACAAGGCCGACAAGATGGGTCCCGATCCCGAAACCGGCTTGTTCGACCCGTATTCACAACGTATGGCCGACGGACTGGTCGAAGTCTGTGCCACCACTGGTGATCAGACCACTACTTCTCCTCCTCAGATCACCGTCTTCGCCGATCTAGAGGCTTTGACCACCATCGACTCTGGTGTCACCGAACTTGGTTCCGGGACTCTCATCCCCAACGAGACGGCCCGAAGACTCTCCTGTGACTGTGTCCTCGAAACCGTGATCACCGACGGTTCCCAAGTGGTCGGTGTGGGTAGAAACAGTCGCACCATTCCCGGATGGCTACGTCGCCTGATTCATCATCGTGACGGCGGGAGGTGCCAGTTCCACGGATGTGGAAACAAGGGCTGGCTTCAGGTTCATCACATTCGACACTGGTCCCAAGGAGGGGCCACTGATCTGGACAATCTGATCCTTCTCTGTGGTTTTCATCACCGTTTTGTCCACGAACACGGCTGGCATATCACCACCAGCGACGATGGAGCCTTGCAGTTCCGTAAACCCGACTGGACTCCCTATCCGCCACCCAAACCAGACTTACATCCCGGACTCGCCGCCCTCGTCGACACCCGACCTATATAGGGGCAGCCGCCCCCACCTACGGACCATCGACAGCACGACCAGCAACTACCTAACGATGGCGATTACCTCGCCGGCGGCGACAGTGTCACCTGGCTCGACGCGGAGGTCGACCACGTCGCCTCCGTTCGGAGTGGTGACTTCATTCTCCATCTTCATGGCCTCGAGGACAC
>SMXW01000011.1 GCA_004356805.1 Acidobacteriota bacterium
AAAGTCCGGCTTGACCTTCCAGCGAATTGGAGGGTCAGGTTTTCTTGAGTAGCGGGGGCGGGATTTGAACCCGCGACCTTCGGGTTATGAGTTCATCGTTCTTAGCGGTCTTGTGGCGGCGGGATGATCTGATCCGAGTGAACCAACGGCGACTTTTGATGGGTCAACATGCAGGTTCGCCGGACCCTCGGACCTCGTGCAATGGCGGTCTGGAAGGTTCCCGATGGCACGACCCTCGAGGCTCTCGCCGTGGGTGGCGTTGTCGAGGTTGCCGATTTCGACGCTGATATGAGAGGAATGGTTGAAGCGCCTGCCGGCGAGTCGGCGACGGTCACTGTCCTAATGGACGTTGCTGGTGATTGGCTGATCAACTGCTTCACCGAGGACGAATATCCTGCTGGGAGACCTGTTAGGCGGTCTTCCTGAGGGTTGCGACCGGCCTTGCCGGTGGGTCCCAGTGAACCCTGAAGAGACTCTCGGTGAAATACTGGGGCAAACCCCAACCGGGGTGCTGGACTCGCTTCCCGGTGTTGGTGTGGTGCGAGCCTCGAATTACGGGGCAGCGTTAGGAGATCCGCATCGTTTCGTCAACGCAGCCGCCGCCTACCGTTTCTCGGGTCTGGTGCCCACTGACTACGAGTCGGCGGGACTTCGCCGTCCCGGTCAACACATTTCACGGGAGGTTTCGACCGAACTACGCGAAGCGATCATCGAACTGGGCAGAGGGTTAGCCAGCCACCAACCCGACTTTGGGGCCTACAAAAAGAAGAAGCTTGCTGAAGGCAAGAAACGCTTGGTTTAGATTGGTCGCATGGCAACCGAGAGGTTCAACGTCGTCTATGACGGAACTCACGCAGTAGACGTATACCGGACCGATAGCTCGGAGGCCTTGCCCGTTGTAGTGCTAGTCGGAGCGCCGGGCTTCCACAGGTTTGAGGCCAACGTTCGTCTTGCCCGTGCCTTGTGTTCACGCGGTGTAGCTGCGCTCATCCCAGAATTCCAATTGGCGAGCCTGGCTGCAGGTTTCGGCCGACTACAGAACCACCTCACCGCTGATGCCACAGGGTTGGGAATAGATCTCTCGAAGATCGTCATCCTCGGCGTGTCGAGTGGCGCACCCCTTGGTGCTGTCTGGGCGTTCGATGACGACGCGCTCATTCGAGTCCGCGGATATGTGGGCGCAGGCGGCCTCTATGGCGCACTCATTTGGCCGTTGATCGGAGGCAACGCCTCCCTAGTCATTCGACTGGTCCACGGTGAGGACGATGAGTCAGCGCCTTTGACTGCCGCCCAGGCAACCGTTCACGGACTCTCGGAGGCAGGCTACGACGCCAACCTTCTCACGGCGCCCGGAAGCCATCAGGACACCTTCGATCCCACCCACGACCTCGGGCAGACGACAGTGACAACGGTGCTGGAGATGACTCTGTAAGAGCAGGAGTCGAAATCCGACCACATACGCAACTGTGCATCATTGAGCCAGGCGTCAATTCCGCGAGCCGAGGTGTCCGTGCTTGCCTGGATGTCAGACGGGCCATGTCACCTAACCAGGGGGGCTGACCCTCCAATTCGCCCGCACATAGGGCGCTCTTCTGCTCTATCCGTGGGTGGTTTCGGGAGGGTTGACGCGGGTTGCAGCCTGTCTGCTTCTAGGTTTTCGCGCTGTGTAAAGGCTCGAAACCTGGAGGAGCAGAACAGGGTGCAGAACAACAGGGTATGGCAACGTGGGTGTGGATTGATGCGCACCGTTGTTGAGGGCGTTCGTTTCGACGATACGGCGGACGCGATCATCGTGTCGGTCCGGCCTAATGCGAGGGCAAGGGGTCGTTGCGGACGGTGCGGCCGTCGAGCACCGGGTTATGACCACGGCAACGGTCGGCGACGTTGGCGTGGTCTTGATGCGGGCACGACCAGAGTGTTTATCGAAGCCGATGCCCAACGTCGTTCAATGTCGAGTGCTTCGATCGCCCAGGCAACAACATGGAACGGGTCGGCGCACCGGATGGCGTTGGGAGCACGGCGAGCCACCGTCTTGGCGATCCAGTCGGCCATATCAGCAAAAAGCTCATATGTGATCGCCCATGCATTAGCAACCCGATTTCACGGCATCATCGCTGTTGCGCCCGGGAAATAGGTCGGAGCCAGTGCCTAGAATTTGGCATATGGCAGCCGAAGTCCCGACTGAGCGCTTGGTGATCGTCGATATGGGCGACGCCCAGGTCGTGGCTCACCCGGACTCTTTCGAGGAACCGGGCGACCGCATGGCGAACTCGAGTGAGGTGGCCCGACGGAGTTTCTCGTTCAGCGTGAGCAAGGCGGCATTTCTGGCCGGTCTCCAGGCGGACTTTCTTCGCCCGCTCTAGAGACAGCGACGTGAGCCTGTGACCGTATTGATGCGCCGGAGGGTTACTCGTGGTGGTTGTTGGAAGGGATGTAGTGATCCCTGACGTTCTCTGGCGGCCGACTGCCACGCGAACCCGGAGTGTGGGCTGGGTCCTCGCCACGCTGCTGGTTTTAGGCGCTTGCGGGTCCGGTGATTCTGAGTTCGAGGTTGTTCTGGATGGGCTGAATGAGCCTCGGGGTCTATGGGTCCTGGCTGACGGCACTCTGTGCGTGGCCGAGGCGGGCCGGCTGGCCGAGGGTCAGGAGGTTAGGGAAGGCCCGACGGCGAATCTGGCCGATACCGGATCTGTCACTTGTGTGGATACAGAGGGAGTCCGCGAGCGAGTCATCGAACAGCTTCCCTACGTCTTCTACAACGTCACCGGCGTTACAACCGGCCCTGCCGATGTGGTGGAGATGGACGGAGAGCTTTATCTACTCACCGGCGAGAGCGAGGGTGACCTGGCCCGAAAACTCCTGAGAATCACGGACCCCACCACCGCGCCAGAAATCATGGCCGACCTGCTGGCCTTTGCGATCGAGACGGCGCAGCCAGACTTCTTCGGGGAGATCGACATCTTTTCCAATCCATACGCCATGATCCCGGATCCTCGAAACGAGCGCGTTCTCGTCACAGACGGAGCAACCGGTCACGTATTGGCGGTGGAGCTTGATGGTGACATTCAGGTGTTCTCCGATGTGACGGGGCACGAGGTTCTGACCGGTATCGCCCGGGGACCGGACGACCTGGCCTATGTCACCTCATTCAGCGAACTGCCTCACGCAGCGGGAGATGGCGCGGTTCTGCGGCTCTACCCCGACGGCTCCTCCGCCGTGGTGGCCGCCAACCTGACGACTCCCATCGACCTGGCGTTTGACACGTCGGGGCGGTTGTACGTGATCGAATTTCTCGAAACCTCAGAAACGGGTGATCCATATGGGGGCACGACAGGGCGGTTGATCCGTCTCGAACCGGAGGGCGATGGCTGGATCGTAGGCCAGGTGTTGATACAGGGTTTGCCGTTTCCAACTGCGCTGCTCATCGACGGCGATGATCGAATCTACATTTCGGTCCATGGTGCCTTCAGTTCACCGAGCAGCGGTCTGGTGGTGCGGTTCGATGATCTGGTGCAACGAAAGTCGAATGACCCGCCGATCCAGTTCGAGGAGAACTCCCCCTGACCCCCGGGGCCGCGACGACTCGTCTGGCGTGAACCTCAGGCCTGACTCCCTGTACGGCTGGCGACACGGCTACGTCGGCCGGAACGGAAACCCGATCAATCGAGGGCGCTGGCGGCGGCAGTCAGGTTGGCGAGCTTCGACGTCGCGGTTGCCAGGTCCAACATCCCGAGCCCGCAATCAGGCCCGGCCATGAGGCGCTGGCGATCGATGTGGGAGAGGGCTTCATGGAGACGGGTACGTATCTCTTCCACCGGTTCGAGACGAGTCTTGGCTATGGCGATCAGCCCAAGGATGATGGTTTTCCGCTCAAACAACTCCAACAGACGAAGATCGGTTGGGCGGTGAGCATCTTCTATCGAAATGACATCAACCGCTGCCTCGTCGAGCGTCTCGGCGAGTTCGAAGTAAGCGGCGGGGTCGGCCTTGAAAACGTCCTCGTCCGGTTGATCGATGTGACGCGGATACCCACAGCAGAGATGGACAACCCGTTGCACCTCAGCGGGTACGCCCGCAAAGCAACGTTCCAGGTCCTCGATCCCGTATTCCAGAGCCTCCTCGGTCTTGCGGGCGAATAACGGTTCGTCCACCTGGATGTGGGCGCATCCCGCCGCCGCCAACGCCAGGATCTCAACGTTGAGAGCATTGGCCAGATCGCGATTGAGATCCCGCGGGTCGCCGTAATACTCGTCGGCCACCGTGTCGGCGATGGTCATCGGCCCGGGGACGGTGATCTTGATCGGCTGCGACGAGTACGACTGCGCGATCTGGTAGTCGTAGAGAAGAAACCTGTCTTTGGGCCGGACCCGGCCGACGATCGTCGGCACCTCGAGCTCCCACGCTCCGGTGCGGATCTCACGTTTCTGAAGATGTTCGAAATCCACTCCGCTCAAGTGACGTAGGTGGTAGAAGATGTAGTGCTCTCTGCGCATCTCCCCATCGGTGGGAATGTCGACCCCGGCGTCGATCTGGGCCGTCACCGCTGCCTGTGTCGCCAGCGCGAACCGCGTCTCGAGGTCCCGGTTGTCGAAATAGAAAGCGTCGAACGTGACCGAATGAGGCCTGTGGAACCAATCGCGAACCGACACATAGTCCGGCTTGGGGAAAGACCCGATGGTGGTGGTGAGAACCCTGGTCACAGTGTCGGCGCACCATAGCCCGGCGGCGGCTATTGGCTCCCTTCACTGTCGATCACATACGTGAAACGGCGACCGTGGCTCCCGGAGCCGCGACCGTAGCGATGCCATTTTGGGAAGTTGAAGTCAGATGTGACGGAGTGGGGCAGGAGCAGCACTGCTTCGAGAAATGCTTCGAGGTCCGGCACACCGTAGAAATTGACTTCATAACCCCAGCCCACCAACTCGTCGAACGACTCGCGCGCCAGGTAATGGTCCCAGTTCACCGAAAACCGGCTTATGCCCCATGAGGTCAACATCTCCAGGGTCCGGTGCGCCTCCGAAGGCATGCCGATGATCAGGGGAGAAAGCCAGCCAACCGGGCACTGCACGATGGCATCCGGGTGCACGGTCCGGATGCGCCGAAAACCCTCCTCGCGGGCGATTTCGATCTCACCATTGAACCAGAGCCGGTCTTCGGTGAATCCTTCATCGGCAACGATCTGCAGCACCTCTTCCAGCACTTCGCGCCCCCCTTTGAGGTCGATTTTGATTCCTCTGTCGTGCTTGGCCACCTCGCTCACCATCCCGGCGAAGTTCAGCCAATCTTCGTCGTGGAGAGGCGGCGTAGTCTCAAAGGAGTCGTGCCGGCAGATGAGCTCGCCGGCGGAGTTGTGACGCACGTCAACTTCGGCCCAGAACACGTCGGAGGTGATGAACTGGCGCAGATTGTCTGCGTCGTTTACCCCGTGCCACACGAGTTGCACCTTTGGCGGCAGCGCCTCCTCACTGGCTACCAGGTCGGTCAGGCCAAAGTCGTTTCCTCGGGCCGTGCCCTGGGGGATGGAGATTGGCAGCGACTCGAACATCGTGTTGGCGTGTAGCAGGAGCATCCCGGTTTTCTCGGCAATTGGTGCTAACGCCTCGAGCACGGAGGGCTCGTTGTCGATCACCGCGAACACGTGATACCCCTGGGCCTGGAAACGCTTCAGCCCGTCGATCTTGGTTGCCTCGACGTCCTGTCCCCAATCGCCGGGATTCATCATGAGGAGCTCGTCGCTGAAGTGCACTCGATGGGGATGGCCTAGCCGGTTCAGGGATCGCAACGTCACGTCTCTCAGCTTCTCCGGCCTACCGGTGAGGAGTCCCACCGAGGTGTCGGGCTGAAGTTGGAACCATCGGATCATGGGAAATACCCCGGGAAAGGGCCGGTGTTTGGAGAGGATTGTGTCGTCCTGCCAGCGGCGTTCGAGGTACCAATCCACCACCGCCTTGCGCTCCGAGGCCGGTACCGCGACCCGTTCGAGAAGCAGCTCGACCTTATTCTCGTGCACCGTCACATCCGAGAGTCGCAACCGCGTGAAATATGCCGATCCCTGCGCCTCGTCGTAGGACTGGAGTACGGAGAGCACCAGATACCTCATGTCGATGATGGTGCCATCGATGTCGGTCACCAGCATGCGGGGTTCGCCGGGGTATTGGGTGCCAATCTGGAGGTAGCAGTCCGCAAGGGCCTTCATCCAGTTCATGATTCGGTCCCCCGCGAGGTCTGGTTCCCCGCCAGCGCGAGCATGCGCGTCGGCCAATTGGTGGTCACCGCGGTGACGCCCATGTCGACCAATTCCCCGAATCGCTCCTCGTCATCGACGACGAATACCCACACGCCCAAGCCTGCTTCTCGGGCACGGGCGACCAACGCAGCGTCTACCAGGGTATGGCGCAGGTTGATGCCGGCGGCTCCCAAGGCGCTCGCTTTGGAGACGGTGCGGTGCGCAACTGCCCGGGCCTCGGCAGGGTCGATCCCCGCGGGCAGGTGATCGAGGTTGAGGAGTGTGGTGATCTCGTTCGTCGCAGCCCCCATGAGCCCAAAACACTCCACCTGGCATCCGCTAACCACGACGTCACCGCTCAGCCCGGCGTCGCGTACCGCCGCGACACCCGGAGCAACCGCATCAGCGGCCCGGAAATCGAGATTCAAGGGCATTCGTCCTCTGGTCAGGTCGAGCACATTCTCGAGCGACAGAACCCGCTCGCCTGCGAACTCGGCGCCCTTCCATCCGCCGGCGTCAAGCTGCTGTATCTCCTCCCAGGTGTGATCCGCCAAAAGGCCGCTACCCGTCGTCGTGTGCTCGAGCCGCTCAAAGTGTAAGAGGACCGGCACGCCATCTTTCGTCATTCGCACATCGACCTCGACCATGTCGACGCCGATCTCGATCGCCCTTTCTATGGCGGGCCAGGTGTTCTCAGGAGCCAGGCCGGAATCGCCGCGGTGGGCAATTATCTGCGGCCACTTAGATGGCTGGTAAGACATGGGTCAGCGACGCGTTGGAAGTGGAGGGGTTTGGTCTTTCCTGTGCCTGCCTTCAGGCCCAGAGAAGGGACTGCTCGGTCTCCGGATCAAAGAGCTGGAGCTTGCTCGTATTCACGACGAGTGTGATGTTGTTCCCGACCCTGACCCCCTTGGTCTTGTCGACCAGCACACGCATCTCGACGCCGTTGATGCTCACCCCCACGAGGTCTTCCCGTCCCAGTGGCTCGACGACCTCGGCCACCCCCGTGAGCGTGAGGCCTGCCCCAGCCGAAGACGATTCGTCGGCAAAGGTCACGTCCTCTGGCCGTAGTCCCATGGTGATTTTGCCCTTGACGGCTGCCGCCTTCTCTGCTCGATCACGTGGTATAACCAGGTCGATCGCCTCGCTCCTCGCCCGGAATTCTCCGTTGGTGGACATGATCTCTACGTCAAAGAAGTTCATGGGTGGGTTGCCCACGAACCCCGCGACGAACAACGTCTTCGGGCGGTCGTAGAGAGCTTCGGGGACGTCGTACGCCTGGAGAACCCCTTTCGACATCACCGCGATCCTGTCGGCCATTGTCATGGCCTCGATCTGGTCATGGGTCACATAGATGGAGGTGATGCCCAGATCCTTCTGGAGTCGTTTGATCTCTCCACGCATCGTCAGCCGGAGACGGGCGTCGAGATTCGAGAGTGGCTCGTCGAAGAGGAGAAGCTGCGGCTCCTTCACCAAGGCGCGGCCCAGGGAAACACGCTGTTGCTGCCCACCCGAGAGCTGAGCGATCTTGCGATCCAACAGATCCCCGATACCCATCATGTCGGCAACTTTCTGCACCTTTTGCTTGATATCGCCTTTGTCCAGTTTCTGTAGTCTGAGCGGATAGCTGATGTTCCCAAACACCGACATGTGGGGGTAGAGGGCGTAACTCTGGAACACCATGCCGATGCCACGATCTTTGGGGGCGACCTCGTTGACAACCCGCCCATCGAAGGAGATGGTCCCTCCTGTGGGCTTGTAGATCCCGGCCACCATTAGCAGCGTCGTCGTCTTCCCACACCCGGAAGGGCCGAGGAAAGCCACCATATCACCGTCGGGGATGTCAATAGTGATGTTGTCGGCGCCGATCACGCCATCCCAACTCTTGCTCAGGTTTTCGATTTCGACTCTCATGTCAGTGGGCTCCTGTTCATAGTGAGAATCACGTGCCTTTCGAACCGCCGGCGTAGATATTCAGGAGCAACTCCTGTGTGAAAATGAAGAAGATGAGCAGTGGGATCATTTGGAACAGCCCCACGGCGGCCACCGCATTCCAATTCGTTGGTGCGGTATCACTGATCAGCTGGTTCAGAAACACCGGCATGTTGGCGACCTTGGTGCCGACGGTGAAGGTGAAAGGCACGAGGTAGGCGTTCCAGCCCGCGATGAAGGTGAAAAGGGAGAGCGCGGCGAGACCGGGCCGCACCTGAGGCAGCATGATCTGCCACCACACCCGGAATCGGGACGCGCCGTCGATCAGCGCAGCCCGTTCCATGTCCCAGGGGAGGTTGTCGAAGAAACCCTTCATCAGCCAGATGCCAAGCGGGAGTTCGAGAGCGATCATCACCAGTGCCACCCCACCCACCGTGTTGAAGCCGATGTAGTTCCCGATGACCGGGATGTCCCCCAGAAAGCGCAGCACGAAGAATATGGCGATCAGCAGCATCTCGGCCTTGAAGGCGTGAAGCACCAGCGTCATCGACAGAAAGGTCTTGCGACCGGCGAATTTCATGCGCGATAGGGCGTAGCCACCGGCCGTCGAGGCGATGCCGACGCCGATCACCATCGCCACGGCTATGAGCAACGAGTTGAGCATGGCATTCCAGATGGCGGAGTCGGTGACAAAATCCCAGTTGCGGAGTGTGAAGCCGCCGATCCCCCCTTGGGCGTTGCGAGGTAGGAGCCCTTCCGTGCGCGTCGAGATAGTGGCGATTACCAACCATGTGTAGCCGATGAGAATCGGCGTGATCGAGAGGATGAGGAAGCCGTACGCGAAGCGTCGACCCATCTTCTCCCGGGTCTTGTGGAGGGGGCCGGCTGGCTGGAGCTGTGGTTCGATCTCAGTGGTGGTCATGGCTCACAGATTCTCGATCCGGGGTTCTTCGATGAGTTCGTTGAACTTGAACAGTTTCACATAAATGACAGCCAGCAAGAGCGCCACTGTGACGAGCACGATCGCCCAGGTCGCGCCGAAGGCCCACTGACTATTCCCGAAATAGCTAGCGAAAGCGCGTTTGTACGCCGTCAGCGCCCACACTTCAGTCGTGAACAGGCCGGGGCCACCCTCGGTCAACAGCAGGATGTATTCGAATGAGGTGAGCAGCGAAAGGGTTTGATAGGTGGCGATGAAAAGCAGCGGCCACTTGATCATAGGAAGTTTGATGTCACGGATGATCCTCCACACGTTGGCCCCGTCGACCTTGGCTGCCGTGATGAGATCCTTGGGGATGGACTCCAGCGCCGACGTGAAGATGATCATCCCAAAAGAGGCACCGACGAACCCGTTGGTGAGGATAACAAACGTCCAGGGGCTCCCTCCCAGAAAGAGGTTTCCCCCCGATGCACCGAGAAACTCCGGGAAGAGCTGGTTGTAGATCCCGAACGGGTCCGCCTGGCCGATGCGCTTCCACATCAGGATATAGACCACCGACGGTGTGAGCCGGGGCAGCAGCCAAATGAGTCGAAAGAAGAAACCCGAACGGCGGGGGATATTGGTCGTCACCAGCGCCAGCACCAGAGCGAGACCAAGGTTGAAGAAGATCAACGTCGTGAAGACGTAGAAGACGGTGTTACGCAGGATCTTGGGGAAAAACGGGTCGGCGAAGAGTCGTTCGAAGTTGTCTAGGCCGATGAAGGTCCAGGGGTCGCTGAAGTTGGCGCTGGAGAGGTCGGTGAGGCTGAGGACCACGAGCAAGATGCCGGGGATGACGAAGAAAAAGAGTACCAGCCCCATGGCCGGCCCCAGGAAACCGTAGGCGGTGAACGTGTTGCGGACGCGTCGGCCAAGTGTCCCCCGCTGCGGCCCGGGTGCGCCAATTGCGGCCCTGGCGAGGGTGTCTTTGTCCAACGACTGTGCCATACGGTATGACCTATCGGGTGGATTGAAATGGGGAGGTGGGAGAGGGACGGTGCCCTCTCCCACCTCCAATTGTCATTGGTGCTATTTGATGATCACGTTTTCGCCGAGCTCGTTCTCGAGCTGAGCCACGACTACATCCACTGCAGCTGCCGCGTCCAGTTCGCCGGACTCAACCGCCGTGATCCCGAGGTAGTACCCCTCGGACCATGCGCTGTAGAACGGGCTATTGGGCAGGAAGGTGGTGAATTCCAGGATCGAACCCACCTGACTCAGGAACACCGCACTCGTGTACGGCTCGTAATCCGCCTGTGTTGTCAGGATCGCCAGGTGTCCACTTGCCACTGCGTACTCGGTGTTCAGTTCCTTGGTCGTCGCCTTGGCGATGACCAAGAGGGCGAGATCGGTGTGTTCTGTTGCAGAACTCACCATGTAGAGCAGGGGATGGGTCAGGCTGATCGGCGTGTTGGTTCCCGCAGCAAGAGCCGGGATGGGACCGAAACCGGTAGTCGCAAAGAGAGTCTCTTCACCACCCTCTAGGACATAGTTGACAGCCCAGTCGGCCCATTGCCATGAGCCACCGAACCAGAAGAGAACATCGCCGTTGGCAACAGCGGGGTTCCAGCTCGACCAGTCACCGTCGAGACGGGTGCTGACCAGGATGTCACGGGCGACAGCGTCACCCACAAGCTCGTAGACCTGCTGTGCGGCCGCGGTGTCGTAGATCAGAGCACCGCTCGGGTCCAAGAGCTCGCCGCCCACCGCAAAGTAGTAGTACAGGAAGTCGGGCCCGTTCGAGGGGCGATGCCACCAGCCGTTACCCGCATCCACGATGCCGGCCGCTACGGCCTCCTCTGCGGTGTCGAACATGTCTTCCCACGTGTACTCGCCACTGGCGAGTCTCGCGGGCAGACTGTCGACCTCGTCCTGGGTCCAGCCCAGCTCGAGAAGGAGGTCCATCCGATAGTACAGCGGTCGTGCCTCAGCATCCTGGGGGACGCCCCAGCGTTGACCGTTGAGCTCGGTAGACGCCCACAGCGAGGGGATAATGTCATCAAACTCCGGATAGTTGCCTAGCAGGTCGGTCACGTCGGTGATGATCCCCGACGTCGCCCAGGTGCCGATGTCCTCATGGCCGGACACGATGATGTCGGGCGCTTGGCCGGCGTCCGAGGCCAGCTCGAACTCGACTCTGTAGTCGCCCCAATCGGCGTTGTCCTGGATTGTCTGGACCTCAACGCGACGAGGGTCGCCGTCCGCTTCCAGCTGAGCGTTGGCAGCGACGACGCCCTTCAAGAGGTTGTTGCAGCGTCCGTCCTCAACGGGTGGGGCTGACTTGCATCGGGCAACGATGGTCACGAGCTCACCCTCTGCGGGCACCTCCACTTCCACGACGACCGTGTCGCCGGGCACTTCCACGATGACCGTTTCTGTTACCACCTCGGCATCACCGCAGGCGGCCGCGACAAGAGCCAACGCCATCGTCAGAAGGATAATTCGGGAGAACATATTTCTACGCTTCACTCTTCACTCCTTAGCTGTTTGAGGACGCGCAGGCGCATGCCGGCCTCCACGACCGAAACTGACCCTAGAGTGAATATCCTCATGTTGCAACCGGTTGTGATTGAGGAAGCGAATGAGTTTTGTCGGCCGCCCGGTGGGATGCCAGGAGAAACCAGTGTTGGCTCATTGGCGTTGACCCGCTTCAGGACGGCCAACAACTCCAGAAAGCGTGAATAGAGAGATGGCACAGCGTCCGAGCTACACCAGTCGGCCGACCACTACCCCCGCAGCCGAGACAACCTCGTTCGCGGGGACTGCCCTGGCTCGAGATGCGATCTGGGAGCGCCACGATCGGACACATCTGGAGATCGCGTTGCGGTACCCGGTTCCTGATGACGGACTCGTCGTGGACCAATCCTGGGAGGCGTTCTATTTCCTCCCTGAGTCTTTTCGGCTGGATGCCACCACTTATTCGAAGCGAGATCTGTTTGCTGACTTCAGGTCCTACATCCGCTTCACTATCCCCCGGATCGAGCTGGGGCGCGTGCCGGAGGAAGCTGGGGAACTCGCCCGGCGGCTGACGTCGAGATCTTCCGACGAAGTGGTGCGAGAGCTCAAGCTCTTCGCCAGCCGGGTGCGGACCGCGATCACAGAAGAAGCACAGGTGTTGATTGACGAGGCGACCCCCGAGGATAGAGACGGCGTGTCCGCACTCCTCAGTGAGTTTGTGACCGTCAGCAGTGGGGCACTCGGCGCCATCCGGGAAGTCCTGGGACCTCAGAAGCTGAGGACAGTCTCGTTCGAAAAGCCTGATCCCGAGGTGGCGAAAACCTTGGCGTGGGTCGACGAGTATCTGTCCCGCGTCCTGGAGACGGCACTGGTCGGTCTGGCGAATGTGTTCGAAGCCGGCGAAGGGCAGGAAGACGCGCTGCGGAGGGCTACCGCGGCAGCCGTCGACGAGGCGCGCTACCGGCGGTCGCGCAACGAAGGGCCGGTGAGCTCTTCAGACAGTTCGATCAACGATCTGGAGCAGATCGAGCGGAGGCAACACGCGCTCAAGCGCTTCACTTCGTCAGTGTTGTGGTTGGACGTCCAGATCCGCGACGGATACACCATGGCCCAGCACGTCTTCCGTGCCCTGGCCGCGGGGATCGCCATGGCTTTCGTCGTAATCATCGCCGTTCTCTTCGGTCAGCCGAACGTATCGAGTCAACTCGGTGTGTGGGCGGCGGTCGTGGTGGTGGCGTACATGGGTAAGGACCGGCTGAAAGCGATCCTCCAAACCGCATTCGACTCTCTCGTGGCTACCCGACTTCCGGACCGGCGCTGGACGGTGACCATGCCCGGCACCTCTCTCGTGCTGGCCGAAGTCGAAGAGCGGGCGGCATTCGTCGATCGGGATTCGGTACCCGACGACGTCGACCTCATGCGCAGAGTTGCCTACCGGGACCGTCTCCAGGAGCTCGCCGGCCCCGAATCGATCCTGCGCCATCACAAGACCTTTCACTTCAGGAACGATGCCATGCGCACGACCGCGCCTGAGTTCGTGTCGCTGACAGATGTGATGCGTGTCGACATATCTCGGTGGCTGGCCCACACCGATGATGCCAAGAGGTTGGTGACCCTCGCCGACCCAGAAGCGGGAGAGTTGTTTGAGTCGAAGCTGCCGCGCGCCTACGACGTCACGGTGGTATATCGGCTCGTCAACACGAGCGCGCCGGACGCGGATTGGCAGGTGGCCCGTATCGTGGTGAGTCGCAACGGGATCCGGCGGGTGGCGTCGCTGCAGGAGAAGTGACGACGGCAATCAGGCGAGCGTAGATCAGAAGCCGGTGATGCGGATGACTTCACCGACGATCACCGTCGGCCCATCCGGGCCGGGGATCGGCCTGCCCGGGGTGCCCTGGCCCGTCGACACGTAGAGGGCGCCGTCGTCGCCGACCGTGATGTTGGTTGGAGCATCCAGGCCCTCGGCGAGAACACGTGGCGGTCCACCGTCTGCCGGATACATGATGACTCTGCCGCTGAATCTCAAGTAGCCGCCGTGCTGGGGAATGGCATCCGGGTCTGCCAGGTCGGCCTCACTCGCGAAGGGCTCTCCTTGACCGGCCGCCAATTCGACCACGAAGACGTTGCCGAGCCCGTCGATGGCAACGTCGACGGCGGTGGTGAGGCCGACGATCTCATCGACGACCCGACCGGTAAGCGGGTCAACTCGCACCACCTTGGCGTCGCCGGGGACAAATATGATGAAACCACCATCTTCGGTAGACACCCCACCAGAGAAGAGCGCCACCAGAACATCGCCGTTGCGGGGATCGACGGCGAGACCCGCAGGCACCGCTTCCTGCCCACTGTCGAGGGTGGAGAATGCAACGATGTCGCGGCGATCACCAGTCTTCAGTGTCACCTCGATGAGCTGGTTGAGCATGCTCTCGGTTGCGAAGATGATGTCCTCGTCCGGAGCCAGACCGACGCCCGTCATGTTGCTGCGGGCGGAGAGATTGCGACCGATCGATCGGGTGGGGCTGATCTCCCAGAGAGAAAACTCTTCGAACCCCCCGTCCACCGAGAGAAATACCCGACCATCGCCATGAACCGTGACGTCGCTGGGACCGCTCACCTCGTCGTTCCGCTGCTCGAGGTGGCTCCTGGCGTTGTAGCTGGCGAGATGCTCGAACCACGGCTCGGCTTCGCCCGGATCTTTGAAGTCGCCGTCGCCGTTGCGGTCGATAAACCTGGTGAGCCTTCCCGATCGCTGCCTGACATCGACGGCATCGTCGCCTAACCCCGCCTCGGCCACCAAGAGACCGCCTTCTGCGTCGAAGGCGACGCCACGCGGATTCTGGAGACCTGTGAGGATCACCTCGACCGTGACCGTGTCCGGTGGATCCGAGGAGCGCGACGTCGTGCAGGCAGCGAGCGTCGCGAACACCGCCATGACGATGGCCACTGCCCCCGAGGGGCGCAACCAGGTTTGTTTCGCTGTCATCGATGTTCGCGCCGACATCATGCTGATGGATCGCCTCGACCCTCCTCCTCCGCCAGCTCCGGGTAAGGCTCTTTTGTGGGTCGGTCCAACTTGATGACCACGGTCTTGGCAACCTTATCGTGTAACCCGCGATTCCGAAGGTCGACGAGCCCCCAGACGCGAACGAACAAAGCGATGACGCTGATTCCTGGCGGAATCTCCGGGATTCCGGGCACGGCCCATCGCAACACCGATGGGCCGATGCCGGGAATCAGGCCGGTGCGTTCCATCACGACCCTGGTGCCGGCGAGCATCTTGCCGGGCGTCTGGCCGCGGGTCGTGGTGAATGCGATGTAATAGACGGCGCTTGCGATGGCTCTGGTGATGACCAGGCCGGCCGGCAGCCGCAGGGCGTCGTCCTCCTCGATCTCGATATCCAGCAATCGGGCAAGTATGAGAGTGATGATGACGAGAATGGCCTGGTCGGCAAGGAACCCAAGGACGCGTCGCCAGAAGCTGGCGATTTCGTCTTCGGTAATGGGGCTATCCCAATCACGGTCGGTCATGTCACGCGCTGGTCATGGGGAGGCGTGGATCTCCCGGTAGTTGCTCCAGGGTGTCGCGGACCCAGGCGTGCCGGGGGTCGTCGCTGAACCGCCATGCCCGTTCGGGAGATGGGCCCGCCATGACGTTGAGGTAGTACATGTGGTGTTGCGGTGCAGCGGCAGCCGGACCGTGAAAACCCCGCGGGACCAAATACACATCGCCGTCGCGCACCGTCAGCGTGTCGTCGATCTCGCCGTCGCTCGTGTAGCAACTGAAGAACCCGAAACCATCTTCGCCATCGATGCGGAAGTAGTAGATCTCCTCGAGTTCGATCTCAGCCTCGGTCGTCTCGTCATGCTTGTGCGGTGGATAGGACGACCAACTACCTTCGGGCGTCAGCACTTCCACGGCGATGAGCTTGTCGGCTTCAGCCGCGTCTGCGCTGAGAAAGTTGTTGATTTGGCGGGTCCCGGCACCTCCTCCCCTGACTTCGACCCGGACGTCCTGAGCATCGACCCGGTACGGGTCGATGCGCCGAGTGGCTTCGGCCGTGCACAGGGCGATCTCACACGGCCCTCGGGTTGTTATTCGGATGTCCGCGTCGATGGGCACATAGGCGAAGTCGGTGACTGCGTTGAAAACACCTGTCCTTCCCACGAGGTGGAACGCCTGTGATTCCACCTCGACCGTCATGCCGCCGGAGAACGGCAGTATCGCCATCTCGGTGGTCCCGGTGGTGAACTCATGGGCAGCGTCGGCTGCCAGGCGCAAGACACGCAGGCCCGAGTACTGCCACCCGGCCTTGGATGGGGTGATATCCACTGCGGTCATCTCGCTGCCACCGGACCG
>SMXW01000121.1 GCA_004356805.1 Acidobacteriota bacterium
CGGACTGTCGACCGGGGTGACTGTGATCGATACCAGAGCGGTGTCCGTCAACGAACCATCCGACACGGTGTAGGTGAACGAGTCAGACACGGTTTCTGACCCGTCATGGGTGTAAAGGATGAAATCGTCTGTGGAGTCACCGGGGGTACCGTTGTCGTCAATCACCGCGGTGCCGTTGGCCGGGACTGTCACCGACGTAATCGCCAACGGAGCACCCTCCGGATCGGAATCATTGGCAAGGACAGTCACGCCGACCGACCCTCCTTCGGCCACCGTGTCCGCATCCGGAACCGCCACCGGCGGACTGTCGACCGGGGTGACTGTGATCGATACCAGAGCGGTGTCCGTCAACGAACCATCCGACACGGTGTAGGTGAACGAGTCAGACACGGTTTCTGACCCGTCATGGGTGTAAAGGATGAAATCGTCGGTGGAGTCACCGGGGGTACCGTTGTCGTCAATCACCGCGGTGCCGTTGGCCGGGACTGTCACCGACGTAATCGCCAACGAAGCACCCTCCGGATCGAAATCATTGGCAAGGACAGGCACACCGACCGACCCTCCTTCGGCCACCGTGTCGGCATCCGGAACCGCCACCGGCGGACTGTTCGAAGACCCGGTCGGGGTGAGGGCCACCAGTTGACCAATATTGGAGGTGGGGCCGTGTGTGGTTGCGGTGCGTGTCCCGGTAGGCCCGGCCGCGCCCCGAATCTCGTCGGAGGCCGCAGTCGTAATGGGGTTGTTGGCTCCACTAGCCGCGTTGTCGAAATCCCAGCGCTCTATCATGAGACCCGTGGGTGTGACGTTCGTTTCATCCCGGACCAGCCAGAATCCGACAAGCAGAGTGTCGCTGACGGTCGTCGTTATCGACGGGGCCACCACATCAGCCGTATTGGACCTCACTGCCCCGCTGTGGGCGTTGATGGGAGAGATGGTGTCAACACCGGTGTAGGCGGCGATGGCGCCAGACATTTCGGCCTGGGAGGGAACCGTCCACGTGTAGCTAGGGGGCTCACTATTCGAAGCCTCCTTCCACCACAAGCCCTGGTTGAGAGACTCGGCACCACTTTGATCAAGACGGATGAGGCTCCATCCGGGCGGCGGGGTGGCGCCTCCTATATTTTCGTTGACCGCGACTTGGGCGATCATGATGTCTCCGGCCACCACACCCGGCGGAGTGTTGATAATGACTGAGGCGGTGCCGGCTGCGATACCAGTTCCAACGGAGCGAAACGACGGGGGCGTCGCCGCCAAAGCGGCCAGAGCTATCAATGTGACCTGGGCGCCGAGCAAGACGACCGCAAGAAGAATGCTGAGGGCGCGGTGAAGACGCTCAGTGATTCGATCGAATCGGTGTCGAAGGTGATCCGCCGCCGCTTGCCTGCGTATCCTTCTGCCAACTGACCCCCGCACCGAACTCAACCTCTTTTTTGAGCGGGGGACTCGGTGGGGAGCTCTTCGTTGGACGAGAGTGATGCCATGGCGGCGCTCTGCTCCTCGGACGGATGGGTTAGGGAGGGACGCTCGAAGGGGTGGTGCGTCTTCAGGTCGAGGGCCAGTGGGAGCCTCACGGTAAAGATGGTCTTCCCCTCCGTCCGAGCGTGTGCAATGCTGCCACCCATCCCTCGAAGAAGCGCCTGCACGATCGACAAGCCGAGCCCCACGCTCCCGGTCAACGATGTGGCACTGCCCTGGTGGACAAAACGCTGGAACAGCCGGTCGGCCACTTCGCTAGGCATGCCTGGCCCGTCGTCTGAGACTGAGCACACATAGGTTCGTCCCTCGACTAGGCCTCGAACCTCGATGCCCGATCCACCGTACTTCAGAGCGTTAGACAGCAGGTTCCTGAGGACCTGGCGCAATCGCAGCTGGTCGGCCCGGACCAATCCCGGATCGCACTGGATGCTGATTTCGGCGCCGGACCGGGTCATCGGCTCGACGACTTCGGAGACCTCCTCGCAAACTTCGACATCTTCGAAGTTGTAGTGGAGAGCACCAGCATCGAGTCGAGCGGTAGTGAGCAGATCCTCGATCATCCTGGCGAGGTCACCAGACTCTGAGATGATCAGATCCAGGAGCTCGGAGGCGGGCTCCGATTCCGACAAGACGGGATCTTCGGCCAGCAGCATGGCCAGGCCTGTGATGCCTGTCAACGGGGTCCGTAGCTCGTGGGACGCGTTGGCGATGAACTCTTCCCGTGCTCTGCTCAGGTGCCGTTCCGAGTCGAGCCGGCCCTCCAGCTCCCTCTGCCGTTGCTGACGGATAAGGAGCTCTCGATAGATGAAGATGACGGCAGCCGGCACGAGAAAGGCGACCAGAAAGCGGGCGACGTCTCCGATTCGTCCTAGAAAGGCATCTGACACAGCGACTGACCCTGCTAGCTGGTCCCTGACACCTTCCAACTGTGACACCAGCGTCAGAAACTCGGTGTTGAGTGTCGGGGCTAGAGAGCGGGCGGCTCCGATGTCACTTATCAAAAGGAGGTCGATGATGTCCCTGGCGGTCTCCTCAAACGTCTCGACCATCAACCCGAGCCCATCCTCGCCCAACAGCCCTGCGGCTTCGAGCTCGACGAGACCGGTCATCATGTCGACCAAGGCGATATCGGCCTCGGACACGGACAGCTCGATGGCCTCCCCCGAGTAGGTCCCGAAGGTTTGGTCGACGGTGGCCAAGTGCACCGCCAGACCTACTTGAGCACGTGTCACGGTTGCTGCGCGGAGCGTCTCGTCGGCGTGATGGAGCCCGGTGGCGTTGGTCGTGATCTGCCTGCTGCCAATCGCGATCGAGAAGACAAGCCCGATGAGGAGGAGGAGCCCGACGCCAGAAACGAGAGTGATAAACAACGCGCGATCAAACCGAAAGCGTCGTTTGTTGAGTGCGCCACCAATTCGCCGAGCCAAGAACATCCTTACTAATCGGCAGCCATGCCCATAAAATCAATAGGTCTTCGGCTTCCTGCACCCCTGCAAATGGGGAATCCCGACAGGGCACCGGCGGTGAGGACTGCCCGAAACAGTGACGCTTGCTGATGAGATCTCAGCCTGCCGGTTCACGATATACGAGGTCGGATTCGTGGGCAGGAGGTTTTCTTGATTCGTCTCTTCTAACAGAGAGAAAGCCCCTTGTGCGATACGTCTCTGTTCCGAGTAATAGACCTTCCTGAGAGCGCCAGGAAGGAAGGCTGACCAGGGTTGTTGCCATGATTTAGTCGACGCCTGACCGCTCGTCTGGAGTGCCTACAAGCCTATGATCTCGGGCGTTGGGCCACTGAGGAGCCACAGGGATGGCAACTGTGAGATACATCGTGGACGACGTGTCGGATGCCGTTGCCTTCTATGTCTCAAAGCTTGGCTTCGAGGTCGAGATGCAAGGCCCTGCTTTTGCCATCTTGGTACATGGCGACTTGACGCTATAGGTCGCGGGGCCAAGAGCATCAGCCTCCAGCCAATGCCAGATGGCGCTATACCCAGTCCGGGAGGCTGGTCCAGGTTCGTCTTGATTGTCGACGATTTGGAGTCCGTTGTCTCAAGACTCACGGCGGATGGCGTCGGTTTCAGAAACGATATTGTGGAGAATTTCAGGGACGCAAACAGATTCTCTGTAGGGACCCTTCCGGTAACGTCATCGAGTTCCAGCAGCCTGCGTAGGTTGTCTTGCCCCAACCGGGGTGTGACCCTTCCGTTTCACTGACTCGGACCCCCACCCTGACGAGCTTCTGGACCGCCGTCCGCAAGGGTAGGAGGATTCCCTTGGCGCCGAGGGTTCCACGTCGTTCCGGTGCCGTCGATCATCTTCGGTAACCATCGTGTCAAACCTGGGACTCCGGCGTCAGACCGTGACTTCCACGCTCACCCCGCCCAGCACCCGGTCGGCGAGTTCTTCGGTGATGTGATAGAGCGCGCTCTCGTTCCCCCCTCGGCTACCCAACACCAAACCGAACAGGCGGAGCTTTCTTCTTTGCCCGGGCTCGAGGGGGAGAACGAGGCTCGCATCCCCGGGGTCCGTGACTTCGAGAAGGGGAATCCCGTTGAGGACCACGGGTCGCAGCCCTCGCAAACGATATCGCTCCTCGAGAGCGGTGAAGGGCTGGTGCCCGATCTGGACACGCACCTCGTCCATGAAGCGCACCCACAGATCGCTCTCCGGCCGATCCGGCTGCGGTGCGATACCGAACTCCGTGCCCTTCGGGATGCGCAAAGTCAGACCCTTCAGCCGCCGGGGAGGGGAGTGACCGGGACCCTCCTCGAACAGGGCCTTCCCGGCCGGGATGGACTGCACACCCTGGGAGCCGGAGGGTATCCGGGTGGCGTCCAGAGGGATGTCCAGGTCGAGCAACTCGCCGTGCTCGGCGATGCCCTCCAGGAGCCCGGCGGGGTCGAGGAAGAGCCGCACCTCGTCCAGATGACGCTCGGCCCGCAGGTGCAGCCGTGCACCCGGCGTCAGACGCAGCTCGTGGCCGATCCAGAACTCGTAGTTGAAAAAGTACCCCGCCGCGCTCATCGCCATCATCGGTGGGTCCTCGATGGTGAGGTTCTGCTGCGCCAGCTTCCGGTTCTCGAACACGTGGTGCAGACCCGACGGCTCCACCTCCATGGGAATCACCTCGCAGAGGAGACACGCGTGCCAGCCTGTGGCCTCCGGGATCTTGTCCGCTGTCCACTCGATCTTCGCGATCGCCGAGCCGCCTGCCGGCACAACCGGGATCGTGACGCTGCCCAGAAGACCTTCCGGGTTCCAGTCCTCGGGATAGAGGAACTCCGTGCCCGGAAAGAGATCGAGGAAGTTGGCGAGATAGAAATTGACCACAACGTTCTCGTAAGCCTGCGAACTCCCGTTGTGGACGCGTGCGTAGATCCAATTGCTCTGGGAGCGGAGCGTGTTCTGGTTGACATCGTTGCCCATCGTCTCGCCGTCATCGATGTTGCGAACCCAGAGGTCGGGGGAGAGCCAGAACGTACCGCTGCTCGTCGGCCCGCCCGCGTCGGACGGATTGTCCCTCACGTACAGATCGGCGTAGTTGTCACGCAGCAGGCTCGTGTCGATCATCGCCCGGCCCGATGTCACCCGGCGGAAGTTCGCGGTGTGGCTGTTCCGCCAAGTGTCGCTGTCGGTTATGAAGGTCGACGTGAGAGAGCTGTCCTTCGTGATGACGACGACGGCCTCGTGAAAGACGCGCTGGCTGTTGAGGTACGTCGGGTTGCGGGAACCGGACCAGGGTGCCGGCTCGTCGGAACGGGTGTTCTGCACCTCGGCGATGGTGATCGTCGCTGGGGACGGACTTGGCGTGTTAGGGGCCCGCCGGGTTGGGGACGCCGAACGGACCGGACTCGGTGAGCACCGGCGAGGGATTCTGGACCACCTTGAAGTCGGGCACGGCGCTCGGGTTACCCGGGACCAGTCCCATCAGGTACTGATCGAGGGGGGAGTAGCCAAACCACTCATCGTGCACAGGGTTGGTGGGGTCGCGATCGATCCGATCGAATGTCCCGTCCCCGAGGTCGACCCACTCGGCCTGGTCGTAGTCCATGCACGAGTTCTGGTCGTCGAGCCAGCGCCCCCAATGTTGATTCTCTCCGCCCGGCGTCCATATCCAGTCCTCGTGCATAAGGTGCAGGGCCGGGATGGCGGGTGCGGACGCGTAGTTGACGAAGGCCAGCCAACGGTGGCCGATTTCGTGCAGCATGGTGTTGAGGGTGAAGAAGCTGAAATGCGACCAATGCTGGAGTTTGGCCGTCCCCCACGACGACCGGAAGTTGAACGTCCAGCGGCCAATGCCTGCGGCGTCCTGGTAGATGGTGTCCGACGCGGCGCCCAGGTAAACCACACCGCTGCCGGTGTCGAGGTAGCAGCTGAGAAAATCGTAGTGGTCCCCGAATGTGCCCCGCAGCAGCGTGTAGATCGCAACCCAGTCCAGGGTGGTCTGGCCGGCGACGATCGTCTCGAGGTCACCGTCCGGATCCACGATCACGAAGACGTTCCCAACGACGTGGGTGGTGATTATCGCGGGCAATCCTTCCTCGACTTCATCCCCGCCTCCTCCGCTTCTCGGACCGCAAGCGGTGAATCTTCGGCCAGTCGATCCACTCGTAGTCCCTGAGACACCAGTCCCCCGACGCCGGGGGTCCGGTTTCCTGGGTGTCCGGGGTGAGACGGGGGACACGGACGTCGGTCGGTAGCCCCTGGAACGCGGACGGGATGTGCTGGCCTTTGGCGATCTTGGCGGCGCGGAGCTTTTTCTCGACCAGGACGACGATCGTTTGTCGCGCGACCACCTCGCCCCCAGCTACTTTCGGCCCATAGCCCACGCCCACCACTCCGTCGAAGGGCAGGAAGGCCTGGCGTGCATCCTCCCAGATGTTGTCAGGCACGTTGGCCATATGTCCCCCCAATCGAATACGTGCTTCTAGCCTACAGAGCAAGTGGAAGGCCTCGCGCTGACACCCCTGCCATGCGTTGCAGATGGTGATGGCCGGACCGTCCTGAGAGCACAGAAAGGACGACTGACCAGGGTTTTGCTACTTCTTGCCCTCGTGGGATTGGTTGGAAACGTCAATACCCCTGAGGTTGTTGCCGGTTTCGGGAGGTGACTGTAGATCGCAGAACGTGGATGCGAAGATCCCGGAACGTGGCCGCTGTTGGCCGCCTCTGGCCGCTATGGACGTGGTTTTCGGCTATCTGAGTCTTCTCCTTCGCTGATCTCGCGGTGTTTCTCGTCTCTGTCCACCCTCCGAGCCCAATCGACCGCGAGACCCACCACCTAACGTGTCGAACACCCGCTGGTCTGATGCGGTGATCGGCCATCGCATTGATCGGAGAGTGAGACTGGAGAATCTGGCGCCGGGGTCTTGGGTGGCTTCGGTGATCGCGGCGACGACGGCGAATAGACAAGTGACGAGATCGTTGGTGATCACCGGTCCCGTGGATGGGTGGTCGACGCGGTCGCCGAGGTCTTGTAGGTAGAGGAGTTCGTCGACGAGCAATGGGTAGTCGGGGGCGTGAATCCTCCTTTCGTATAGGGCCACCTTGGTGGTTTCGGCGATCTCTCGTGCTTTCTGCCGGTTGGGAGAGAATTCCCCTATGTGGGTGTGCATGCCCCTGCCTTGGGCGTACTCTTTCAGCCTGTCAATCATTCCTGCGCTCTGATACGAGTCGAAGGTCAACCTTTCTATTGAGCTGAAGTCGTGGAGCCGCTGTTTTGTGATGGTCTCGATCGTGGTCAGGTCGATGTGTCCTGAATGGAAATCGCTAGGGGACCAGTGCTCGGCGTAGTCGATGAATATGTGAGGTCGGCCTGGGTCATCGAAGACTTCGGGATGGACGATCATCAGCGCAGTGTTGTCTATGGTCAACGACAAGTCGCCGTGCCCAAAATACCGGTGCTTTCGTTCTCCTGAAAGCCGGATTTCGAGGTGTCGTCCCTCATAGACATCGCGTATGGCCATGACGACCACTCTGTCTAGGAAAGGGATCTGTGTTTCGGCCCAGTTGGCCAGAAACTCGACGCGGAATGTCTCAGGGTTGATGAGTCGGACTCGTTGAACATCGGGGTCCGATTCTGAGATCACCGCCCTCCGTATCGGAGCCGACACTTGTCCCCGGGGGTACAGGGGGATTTCTTCCCACCGTTCCCAGTCTTCATACAACTCCCAGCTCGGGAATTGCAGACTCAGAATTTCTGGGTGTGCCGGACTACCGTCAGCGTTTCTCGCCAGGCCCAGCTGGTGGATCTCAAAGAAACGGCCGGTCTGTTCTCTCGGGGAGGAAGGCATATAGGTGAAGGCCTCCGACCCGAATTGAGCTTGGGCTGGAGACGTCGCCTCGTGAATGTCTTCGGCTGATCGAGCTGACCCAGTCGCCACCGCGTGGGCTACCTCATCGTGGACCTGGACTGGGCTCGCATAACCTCGTGCTGCCGACTCAGTCGACTCCCGGGCCACAATCTCGATCGCGGGTGAACTTCTCGAGGCGAGGGGTTGCGCCAGTTGCGCCGGAGACCACAAGAGCATCCTGTCCGCCCTTTTTTCTGCAACGAAAGGCCGGAAGCAAAATGCCTCCTGAATCACAGCCACCAGGTCCCGCCAGAACACATCCCTGGCTTGGTCTTTCGACTGAGCCCACGTCGAGACAGTCAGTGGTCTACCCGGTGCAATCCCGAAGTGCTCTTGAGGATCGCCGGTCGCCAGGTACTGCCAGATGATGTACGCGACGGCCAACGACCCGATGTAACCCTTACCCCCCCGCCGACCTCCCGCAAAAGCCACTTCGCGGAACCAGTGACGGCCGGCTGCCTTGTTGACAGCGATCCTCTCATGAAGATCGGAGGGCACGCCGTACTGGCCATTAACTTCCAACCCCCCAATCTGACCGGCACCCCAAGCAGCCAGACGAGAATGGTCGAAATCAGTGAACAACTCGTCGGCGAGAAAGATCACCTTCAACACCGTTGCCTGACCCGGGTATATCCGAGGTCGGCCAAGAAACTCCGGTAGCGTCACGAAGTCGATGACGTTGGGAACCTTCCCGATGATGACCGGTGATCCAGAGGGGGGAGGGATCGACTTCTCGATCCGCTGCAGCCGAGCTTCAGGCGACCTCATTCGAACCCTCCCCTGATGTCCCAGATCCAACCCAACCCTCAACGCTACGTTCAAGCAGATCGATCCTCTCGCTCATCTCCACCTCACGACGAGCCCGCGAACCCAAAGTCAAGGCCGTCTGCACCGCCCGCATCCGTACCGCCGGGTTGTCGTCCTCCATCAACTCGGCCAGTATCCGCAACGCGGCGCCTCCCAACTCCGACAAACGATCCGACAAACGAGTAGAACGCTCAACACGCAACAAACGGACCTCACTGCGAAACGACTCATCCGACATCAACCTCCGTACGCTCCGCGCCGACACGCCCGCCAAGTCCCCCGCCTCCGCGTATGTCATGCCGGCAACCAGAGCATCACGGATCAGACGATCTCGCGCCTCGCTAGCCACCGTCGAACCCGCCGAAACTGATTCCTCAACCATCACACACATCCTTTCGTCACCCCTTCGTCGGGAGAATCTCGGGGTCGCACAGCGTTGGACAAAAAAAAGAGGGGAACGTCATGTTTGGTCGAGTTCCTCATCAGTCCCTTCCTATCGTCCACTACTTCGCCCTCATGCCTTAGGTGTGTTGAATTTGTGCATAGGACAGCGCTGGTGGTGATGCGCTTCCCGCTACCGATGCGAACACCGCCGAGTCAGTTCGCACGCTTGTCGGAGACGGCCAACGCCTCCCCAAACATCTCTGGCAGTCGGTCACCTGGGATCAAGGCAAAGAATGGGCGAACAGATGTGGTCATTCACCCGCACATAACGGCTGCCGGCTCAAGGGGTCATTGCAACACTTCGGCGAGTTTCTCTGATGGTGTCATCCCTCCGAGGGTGTGTCGAGGGCGTCCGTTGAGCGAATGTGCTGCCTTGTCGAGGTCGGTCTGGGTGAG
>SMXW01000122.1 GCA_004356805.1 Acidobacteriota bacterium
AGTTGATAGATCTTTTCGCCTGACTTGGTCCGCTCGGCAAGCGAAGATGCCAACTCAGCCGTTTGACCCTCGTTTGACCCCGCCCGCCCGACCACCCGAATCCCCAACAACCTCAGGCCTCCCCACCCCAACACGTCCTGGTTCTTCGCGGCGCGAAATGCTTATCTAGTTCAGTCCGAGCACAGTGAGGATTGCGGAGTCCACGCCCCATTCCTCCTCTGGCGTTAGGTGTCCCACGAGGTTTCCGAGCCGAGTCATGTCGACGGGACCCATCTGCTCGACTAAGACCCTTGTCATCGTGCCTTCGACGTCGATTTCGGGTCGAAATGATGCTGGCTTGGCGCCAGTGGATGTGGGAGCTACGAGGACCACCGAGCGGGGAAGAAAGGCGTCAGATTGGACCACGACGCCGAGGCGTTTTCCCTGTTGTTCATGCCCTTTTCCTTTGGGGAGTCGCAGCGAGTAGATGTCACCCCGGCGCACGAAGACTCTCCATGAGATCGGCCACAGCCAGCATCTCCCGCCGATCGTCTTCGTCGGCTTCCAGCGTCCACTTCCCATCGTCTCCACCAGACTCGGGGAGCACAAGCGAACGGAGGGCTTCCCACCATCCCGGCGAGAGGTGTTTCCGATCCAACTGTCGTCGAATGTAGGCTGGGTTACGCAGCGTTGTTCGATTCCATACACTTGGCAGCTCCTTCAAGATCTGCATCAATGATCGAAGGGAGTAGCCGAACGTATCAATGAAGGCTCGCTCAACGATGTCGTCCGCGGCCGCATTCGCGTTCATCGCGAGGGAAAGGGCGTATTCCCCGATGAAGCCGAGGTGGCTGTCATCTAGCTCGTTTTTGTGTCGCCAACGGGCGACCTGCATATCCGCCTTTGAGAACCTGACGATCGTTTCTTCGTCGTGAACGTCGGCTTTGTAGGCACCCATCTCCAAGGAGACTGCTCTTCAGGTTCAAGGCTGTGTTTGGGGTGAAAGACACGAAGTTGAGGCGATTCAAGTTGAGGTTCTGAACCTTCAGGGGCAACAAGGTAAGACGAGACGCAAAGGCTGCTTCTTCAAAGCCCGGCAGACTCAGGCGACGGATGTTCTGTCGGGCGATCTCGGAACCACAGTTTGTGGCGGCTCACCGATCGCCAGCCCGACGGGTCCGTGGACTTCCACCCGGCTGCCAATGTTGCCGCGTTCTACCTGGTCGGGGCAATCGAGCATCTGGTCAATCCCTGTGACGAGTGCGGTCGGACACGGTCGCTGTGAGGATTCGATATTCTCTCTAGCCCGATGGACCGGCACGAGATGATTCTGCAGACGGCACTCGAGGCCATCGCGGCCGGCGCCCAGAGTTTCGGGGAACTCGTCGCGCTCTGTTTGCGGGAGACCTCGCTGAAGGACGAGGCAGGAGTTCAGGGAATGGCACCTTTCGAGTATCTGACCTATGTCCTCGAGGAGTCGGGAAAGGTGAAGGTTCTCGACGACGAGGATCGGGTTGTGCTGCACTCCGATCTCCTCGACGGTCTGGTTCTCACCCATCGTGTTGGTGAGGACGAGATCAGCGGTGGCCTCGTCTGCGCCACACCGGATCTGATCGGGATCGAAACCGACCTGGACCCGTTGCCGCTGGAAGCAGGCGGGTCGGTGAGTCTCCAGTTCGACTTTGGTGACGACCCCCGATATCACGAGCACGGCTCATTGGTGGGCCCGCAGGGCTGGCTCGACCGGTTCGAGCCCGGCGACCTGGTGGCCTTCACACGGGTCGGTGAACTCCTGAGACTGGACACAGTGACCAAACCCGCCAACGCATCCGAAGAGCTGTCAGCCCTTGCCGACGCCTTTGAGTCCGTGACCGGCCCTTCTGGAGTAGCGGCCGAGCCCCATGAGATCCTGGAGAGGGCATTGATCGACAACCCCGGGCTGTTCCGGCGCCCACTGCTGCCACTGGGAGAGCTGCTGAGTGCGGCCGGCCTGGAAGTGAGGGGAGCGTGGGCGGGTCCGAAAGGCGAAGAGTGGGCGCCTCCTGGTGTGGCCATGGTCGAGAAATTGACGAAACAGGTGGAGGTCTCCTTCGGGATGGAGCGGTGTTGTGTCGAGACTTTCCGGGTCGCGACAGGTCATTGGCGCGATCCCGACAACTCAGATGCAGTGGAGGCGGCGCAAGCGTTGGGCCACGGTCCGGTGGCCGATGCCTTCGTCGACTGGTACGACAGTTTTCTCGGTGTCGAGTCTGAGATGTTCGGTGACTACCTCAGGGATCTGATCGTCAGCGCAGGTCGTCACGCTGCTCCCGTCCGTTTTGTATACGCCGTTCATCTCGACGCCATCGGGGATGCGATCTCCTCCGAAGCCGAGCTCGACACCGCGGTGAGATCGGACCCGGAGTTCTCGTCGGCCCACTGGATGCTTGCCGGGTTCGCCTCAGACAGGGGCGATGCAACCCGCACCGTCTCGCTGCTGCAACGGGCCGGCGTCGACCCCGACAACGCCGATCTCGAGTACCACCGTTCGCTGGTTTCAGAGCAACCCGAGGTGGGCCGCAACGACCCTTGCCCTTGCGGCTCGGGTCGAAAGTTCAAGGTCTGCCATCTCGACAAACCGATCCTCGAACCTCAGGAGAGGGTCCAGTGGATGTTGCACAAGGTGGACCGGTACATGCACACCCACTACCGACACGACCGGTACATCGGGCCGGCATTATCCGCACTTCCCGAAGACTTCGAGCCAGAAGACTTCCGACGAATGGCCGGCGACACATTCATCGTCGAATTGTCGGTGTTCGAGGGAGGGGGAATCGAGGACTTCCTGGTCGAGAGGGGCGTGCTGCTCCCCGCAGAGGAACGAGACTTGTACGACCTGTGGATTCAGGCAACCCTCGCCCTCTGGGAGGTCATGTCGGTCAGTGGGGGCGACACCGTCGAGCTGAGGGACACCAGAACCGGAGAACATGTGGAAGTCCTCGACCGGTCAGTGGCAAGCCAGTTCTCGGCAGGGGAGATGATCCTGGCCAGGCCCCTCCCCGGCTTTGGAGCGACCTGGCTTTCGGCCGCTGTCGTTCCGATTGACCTTCGTCTTCGCGACTCACTGCTGGGGCTTCTCGACGGCGATGTCAATGCCGAATCCCTCGCCTACTGGTATGGGGGCATCTTCGACCCCCCGACACTCCAGACCACCGAAGGTGAGCCATTCCTCGTTTCCGAGGCCAGATTGAAACCTACCCGCGGCTGGGCCAGCTTGGAGCGGGTGCTCGATCGGCTCTACCAGAGCGAAGGCGACAGTGTCTGGACCAGCGTGCACACCCCCGGCACCGACGACCCTCCCATCATTCGGGCCACGCTGACCCGGAGTGGTGACCATCTCGAGGTGAGCGCGTTCGCGGTCGAGAGGCTTGACCGGGTGCTGACGGAGCTGGATGGCGAGATCGAGGTTGTGGAGCGGACAGAATCGGAGATGGATTGGGGAGCGAAACCTTCGGAGAAGGCTCTCTCCGGCCGGGTGGATCTCGAACCGGAGGTCCGCGGGGAGATCATCGAGATCATGGAGAACAGGTGGCTAGGCGAATCGATCCCGGCCCTGAGCGGTGCCACCCCGAGGGAGGCTGTCGACGATCCGACGAGACGTGACGATCTACTCGCCCTGCTCAGGCAGTTCGGGGACCCGGACCAAACCGGGCATACGATGACGATGAGCGTCTCGTCATTGCGCAGAAAACTCGGCATCGCCGACGATTGACTCCAGCATCCGTCGGATGAGCATCGACTTTGACACCCCCTCCTCCTGGGTTCGACGGTGAAGTCGCTTCTGCTGCTCTTCGGTCAGGAAGATGTTGGTTCTTTGCATACACCGCTTCAGATCAGTGGAGAAAGACTCCTGAAAACATCGCCAGTCAGTGTGAAATCGCATGTCCGGTGCCCATCAACGGAGTCATGTCAAACCGCGCGACTGGAACCAGGACGAGGAGTTAGTTCATCCTTTTCATACCTGCGAGGCGTCGGTCGCGTTCGTCGACGCAAGCCTGGCAGACAGGTAGCCCCTGATAGTCACGTGATGGCACCCAGACTTTCCCGCATAGAGCTTTGATTGGTTCGCCACCCACGTAACCACGCATCTGTTCGTCTTTGGTGACGACGTGAGCCACGGCGTCAGAGTCGCCGTCGCCGGTACTGGTCTCGGGTCTGGGCAGAGTCTGCGAATCTCTATCGGTCGACTGCGCAGCGAGGCCGGTCATCATCTGAGACTAACGGTTTGTACCGCTCGATGGTCCTGACTTCGGAGGTCGAGTTGGCAAAACATGTCGAGTCCTGGTGCTTCATACCGTCCCTGGAACCAGGACGTGTGTCTTACTCCACAAACGTCGTCGACCTCCGCAGAGCCGGTCGAGGTCAACCCGGTGTCAACCCCGACCCCATGGAGTGTCTCAGTCGATGACCACAAGCTGTTAACGGTCGGGGTGTACCAGGAACTTCGCCGTCGCCACCTCGAGCGCGTATTCGGTCTACCTGTCGACCAGGTCACGACAGTCGACAGATAGCCGTCGATTCAGGGCGAGAGCCTCATCGAGTGTCATCGCCGTAAGCTCATGCTCCGAGTTCCAGCCGCCGGTCGACTTCGATCAGCAGTCACCCGCCATCGATCAGAGAGAGCTGCTCGGCTTCTGGCGTGTCCTGCTCGAGGAATGATCCGAGTTTGCTGGCGTCGCGCAACGGCGGAGCCCCGAGGTTCTGGAGTTCGGAATTCCCCGGACCCTCGCCAGAGCCGCGCCACACCACCACCCGTCCGTTTTCGGACTTGATAGCTTCCGTGGCGCCGGACCAGGTACCCCCTGATCCCGAGTCGCTCGCTATTACGACAGTCACGTCGGAGAGGGCATAGATCAGCTTGTTCCGGCTCATGGCAGAAGCCGGAGTGAAACCTGAGGAAGGCGCTTGCTGTGAGACCAAACAGGTTGCTTCACTGTCCAACGCCTCGAGCATCCCGGATTTCTGAATTCGTCCGATCAACGAGTCGGCCAGTACCCCGATGACGGTGCCTCCTCGGGAGTAGGCCGCATTCATGGCCAGCTGATCGACCCCTCTCGCCGCTCCCGATACGACGGATCGTCCCACTCTGACTACCTCTTCTGCTACAGAAGCTGCCACTTTGGCGCCCGCTTCGTCGACGTTTCGCGAACCAACGATGCCGACACCATTCGCTTGGAGGAGCGACCGAGTTCCGACTCCGAACAGGACTGGAGGTGCGTCCGGTCCAAGTCTTGAAACCAGTGTCGACGGGTAGCGCTCATCGACGAGCGTCATCATCCAAATACCCTTGCCGGAGAGATCGTCGGCTTCGAGCGTGGCGGCTGCGCCATCGTCCAGGAGGCGGTCGACCCTGTCAGCAAGGTCAGCGGAGACACCAGGGACGTCACGAAGGTCAAAACCACGATCGAAGAAGTCCGATGGTTCATGGCCGGAATCTCGCAGCACCGTAGCCAGGTTGTTCCACATTCTGGGGGTGAGGGATGGTCTGCTCCGTGAACCCAAGCGGGTGGTCAGGGTGATGATCGCTTTGGCGTCGTTGCTCAGTGTCATGCCCCGCCTCGCGACGTGTCGGCTAGAGCCACAGGATATACCGGCCCGGAGCCGGCGCCACGAAGTTGGCTACCGACAACGGTAAACGTCCACCGAGAATCGACCATGTCGTCCACCAGCAGTGCCGGCCCCGGTCTGTGGTCGACCACCTCGAATGCTCCCAACACGTTTCTCGCCTGCTGACAACTGTTCTCCATCGTCTTCTGGGGCTGCGAGAGACGAATGCGGCGCAGCGACTCGACTACCTCTATCCCGAGGGACGCTGCAAGTCTCATGGCGAAGTCCTCGACCACATCGGTGCTTGACGGAACGAAGGTGAGCCAGGTCGGCGAAGGTGTGGGCGACCACGCTTTGATCATACCGGTCATGGCTTCGACGAGATCATCCTCGAAACGGCCGGTGTCGTACTTTCCGGATCGAACCAACTCGGCGAGGCCAGGATCACCCCAGCGGACCAGGCATCGCCCGGGCTCCACCGAGTGGTCGCTCAAATTCAACTCGGCGCCCAGGTCACAAGGGCGTTGTTTGCGGGGGGCGATCTCTATTTGCGTGCTGCGAAGCAGGCTCAATGCTTTTTCGGTTAGGTGTATGTCTACATCAGCGGAGAAGAAGGGTGTCAGGCAGTTCGCACACCTACCGCAACGCGCCGCCGCCTTGTCGTCCAGTTCTCTGCGAAGAAACTCCATCAGGCAGCGGTCGGTGGAGATGTAATCCTTCATGGCCTGCTGCTCAGCCCGCCGAGAAGCAGTCACCGCCTCGATGCGGTCTTGGGGGTAGACCCACTTCTTCGCCGAGCGGAACCACTTCGACCCCTGACGGAAGACCGCTCCTTCCACTTCAAGTATCTTGAGCATGGAGAGGATTCGGCTTCGGCGGAGATTCACACCACCTTCGATCTCTTGAATGGTCGAGCCTTCTGCTCGGGCAAGGTTTCTGAGAACGGTCTCGGTGTCGATCTGGCTGGGAAAGGCGTTAGAGATGAACCAATCTTGGATGTCCTGGTCCTCCCAGCCTGACAGTGCCAACCCGTACGCCTTGTCGACGGCTCGACCGGCCCGCCCCACCTGCTGGTAGTAGGCGATTGGTGACCCTGGAGTCTGGAAGTGGATCACGAATTCGATTCGAGGGTTGTCATAACCCATCGCCAGTGCCGACGTTGCCACCACGACTTTGAGGGCTCCACCCGTGAGTCGTTGTTCGATCTCGAGTCTGGCCTCATTGTCCATTTCCCCCGTGTACGAATGTGCCTCGATTCCGCAGCTTCGCAGCCATTCACCGACCCGCTCGGCGTCATGGACCGTCAGGCAGTAGACGATTCCAGAGCCAGGCAGTTGAGGGATTGTCTGGGCGAGCCACGCCATACGCTCAGCCATGTGGGGGATCTCCAGGACCTGAAGTGTCAGGGAGTCGCGTTCCAGCGAGCCCCGGATCACCTTGAGATCGTCACCAAGCTGTTCTGCGACATCCGCTACCACGCGGTCGTTTGCGGTCGCCGTGGTTCCGAGCACGGGGACATTTGGCGGCAGGGCACCGACCACGCGCTGAAGCCTCCGGTAGTCAGGCCTGAAGTCGTGACCCCAGTCGCTGATGCAGTGGACCTCGTCGATCACCAATAGCCCGATCCTGTTGAACAGTTTCGGCATCACCTCTTCCCTGAATTGAGGATTGTTGAGTCGCTCGGGTGAGATGAGTAGAAGGTCGACTTCGTTTCGGGAGATGGCGTCGAAGATTTCTTCCCATTCTGCGGTGTTAGCCGAGTTGACCGTTTTAGCGCTGAGTCCAACCCTCTCCGCCATTTCCAGTTGGTTTCGCATGAGAACCAGGAGTGGCGACACGATCACTGTCGCGCCTGACCCTTCGCTTCGAAGAAGGGCTGTGGCAATTAGATAGACGGCGGATTTACCCCAACCGGTCCGCTGTACGACGATGGCTCTTCCACGCTCCTCGACGATCTCACGAATCGCCTCGAGCTGGCCCGGCCTGAATCGGGTTTGATCTGAGCCGGTCAGATCTCGAAGCAATCGGGTTGCGTTGGCCTCGAAGGAGTCCATTCCATCACGGTACCGAACGCCTGGTACAGATCCTTGACAGGAGTTAACCGTCGAGTCGGCTCGTGCCGATGCGGACCAGATGGGTTGACTCGGTTGGAGAATCTCGACATCTGGGACCTGTTTCTCGAGAGTGTCCCCACTACCGGCAGGTCTCACTCCCGTGGCGACAAGACGTCGGACGAGCTGAGGCAAGCGACCCTGGGCATCTCTTCGAGATGCCCACAGGTCGAGATCGGTTGCGTCAATAAGTTCGGACATAGAGTGTGGATTCGGGTGTATTCGGATCGTGACATCGAGGCCGAATCAGGCTTCTGCGCCTACTTACATGAGCGTAATAACAAGCGTGTGACTTCACAAGAGCGCGGGTCGTACCTCTGCGCGCTACCTTCCGGGTCGGAGTCGATGACCCATAGCAAGAGAGAATCCGGTTCGTGAGTTCTCGGTCGAATGTAGGTGAACTCGAAGCTCTTCTCGATGGCAGCACGCTCGCTGAATTGACAGAAGCTAAGCCACCCGAGCTCGCTCGCTTGCTCGACAAAGCACTCGCCGAAGACGGATCGATGCCCTTTGATCTCAAGGTCGTCAACGGGGTCGGCATAAGCGATCGCGAGCCGCGCGACCTGTCATCAACGAGGCCGTTCACCGAGCAGTATCTCTCTCGCACCGACATGGAGGTCATTGGTGGACTTGCCCTTGCTGTCGCAACAGGTGAGGCGGCCGAGGACTCGCTTCGTTTCCTCACCTACATGGAGCTAGAGATGATGCAAGCTGTTGCGACGCGAATCGAACGGGACCCGGAGCAATACTCATCGGAACAGCTGGCGGGAATGCCCAGAGTGCAGGCGCTGGTCAATAGCGAGATCGATCGGCGTCCAACATGACAGACTCCGATCGCTACGGCTGCGGGATCTCTGGAGGGAACAGCGATGGCTCGGGCGCAAGGAACCTCTGCATGACAGGATCGGAGGAGGCCCCTGCCCAATGTCCGTCGAGGTAGTCGGCCAACAGTGCGAGATTCGCGGATTCGGACGCTACGAGGGCCTGGTTCTGTTGGTACGTCTTCGGGTCTGTCCATCGGATTTCGTAGGAGGGCATTTCTTGGCTGATGTCGGGTCTCGTCAGCAGATAGACGGATTGACTCCAGATGACATTGTCGCTGGCGTGCGGTTCGATGCGGAACATCAGATTCGGTGTGCTTGTCATGACGCCCGGAGATAGAGACGCTTCTAGGGAGGCCGGTTCCCATCGGGGCTGTTCCTCCCGCCAGATCTTGACGTCCGCTGTGAGTGCCGGCCAGCCGTACTCGTTGCTGTCAGGCCAGCTGGCCGATGCAGCGGCGAGGAAGCGATCTGAAGACTCGGTCTGGCGAAACATCGCTGCCCTTGTCTCATCGGGTTCCATCGAAGGGTTTGCGGCAAGGTCCTCAATCAGGTTACGTCCCACAGAGTTCTTACGCTGCTGTTCGGTGCGGAGGATATTCTTGGAGTCCTCCCTGACTTGCCGATGTTCAGGGCAGTGATCCGCCACTACCTCATCAATGGCAGCGTGCTCGACAGGTGCCAACCGTGGGTCGTCCGTCACGCTCAAGGCGAGCTGGGTGGCGTCGCCTCCGGCTGCAGCCAAGCGAGAGCAGAAGAAGTCGATTGTTTCACGTGTTGAAGTGCCAAGCTGATCAGCGACGACGTTAACTGCGCTGTCCTGCTCCGAGCGATAGGGAATGCCGATTAGGAACTGTGCCAGCCAACCCGACCCTCCGAGTACGAGCACCTTCCAAGCGAGGTCCCATTCGCCCCGAAGGCCGAGGACGACAGCTGCCGCCACACCCCCCAACATCACGGCGAATGCCCACATGCCGAGAGTTCGGAGTGGGAGGATCCTTCTGATGGCCGTTCGCGAGAGGATCAACACCAGGAGTCCGAGAAGTGCGATCCAGAGTGCTGGCACGAGGGGAGAACTGCCAAGCGTCCAGTTCGCCTCCGGGTCGTCGGCGAAAGCGGCGGCCATGAGGATGAGGAAGGTAATGACACCGAGCAGCCCGCCAAGTTTGCTGAAGCTTCTCTGTTCC
>SMXW01000123.1 GCA_004356805.1 Acidobacteriota bacterium
CTCACCTTCGTCTTGATCTGACGCCGGCGATACAATCGTCCCTCTTCACACTCGTCGGAGTGGCGGAATTGGAAGACGCGCCAGGCTAAGGACCTGGTGGGGTTTAACACCCCGTGGAGGTTCGAGTCCTCTCTCCGACACCCACCCCCTCCCCGGCCACATAGGGTGGCTAACCCCGAAGAATGTGGAACCCATTCGGCACCCTTCTTCCGAGTGCAACCCGACTGTAACCACCTGATGAATAATCCTCGCTGAAATCACACTTGGACATATTGGTTTTCTCTATACAACCACTCTCCGTGGGGTAGGATTGTACGAATTGGCTTGGGAGGTCACTGTGGAGCATCAACCAACGGGTGCGGGGTTTTTCGATCGAGGGGCAGCTCTCATCGAACTCGCGTTCGCTCTTCCACTTCTCATGATGCTGATTCTGGGGATCGCCAGCGCCGGGATCGCATTCAACCATCAGCTCGCTCTGACTCACTCGGCGCGGGAAGGTGGCCGGTACGCCGCGACACTTCCAGTGAACAACTTCGGCTCGATGAACGTTTGGCTCGACACCGTGGCGCTGGGAGTCCTCGATGACGCTACCGGCTCACTTGGCCCGGGAGTTCCCGGACACATCATCTGTGTCGCCTACGTGCACCCGGACGGGGTGGCAGCAGAGGATCAAACGACCAACCGCAAGGACGACGGAGGGATAGTCACCTACGACTTCGATCATTGTTTCCCCGACGGTCGTCCAGACGGGGAGAGACGTGTCCAGGTGGTAGTTGCCCGGGACACCAATTTCAACGCGCTCTTTTTCTCGACAACCTTGAACCTCGGCTCTAAGGCCGTGAGCCGTTTCGAGGCAGCCGGCGGATTCTGATGGTGCGTCGTCTGCTCGGCAAGACGAAGATCGACGATGGGGCGGCTCTTGTCCTGATAGCCATGTCCATGACATTTTTCATCGGAATGGCAGCCTTGGCGATAGACCTCGGTGCACTCAGAGGCGACATCCGCGCGGATCGGCTGGCCGCCGACGCTGCAGTCACCGCTGGCGTCGCCGCGGTCGATCCGTTCTCAGGGGGTGACGCCCAACAGGCCTGCGAAGTGGCCTGGGACTATCTGCTCCTCAACCTCGACGACGAGGGAGGCTCGGTCAGCCCTCCGAATTGCGCCCTTCTTGCTGGAGTTTGCATCCCCGGTGTCGCCATTGAAGTCCCGGCGTCGGCAGGTCCCTATTCATTTCTCATTACCAGTCCCGTTCCCGATGGGCATGCGTTGATGGGAAGTCAGACCATCAACACCCTCATCGACGGTGAGCCCTGTCAGCGTCTCGGTGTCAGTGTCGAGAGAACTCGGGACCACTGGTTTGCCCGCGTCATTGGGTCCGCGTCGGGTTCGACCAATGTCAGTGCCGTAGCCCGACATGCTGCTGGTCCCGGGGGCGGCGAGATCGTACCACTCCTGATTCTCGAGCCGATCTCCTGCAATGCCCTCTACACAAGCGGACAGGGAAGGGTGACGGTCAGCTGGTTCATGGACACACCCGGGTTCATCGTCGTCGACTCCGACGGGTCGAAGACCGACAACCCCAACAGATGCGGGAGCAACTCATGGACAATCGACAACAAGTCGACTAACCAAGGTTGGATCAGAGCGATTCCGACACCGGCACCGACAAGCATACCTTCGGTGATCCTCTCCTACGCATTGTCCGGGGCGGCTGGGGCAAACCCTGTCCGCGCTTACGATCCGAGCGATCCAATCAATCCAGTCGACCCGGCGGACATCACCGATCCATTCGAGCTGCTGTTACCACTGACATGGTTCCGTCTTCATCCGACGCCCTCGTTTACTCGAGAGCGAATCACCAGGGCGCCCATCGACCATCGTTACAACTGCAAATCCGTCTATCCCGATTACCCGCTCGATCTCGACAACCTGGGATTGGGTGGGATTCCCATCAGGCCCTGTCTCAAGGCTCCGGCCACTCATATCGATGATCTGGCCGCGACCTATGGTCCCCCGGGCCCACCCCCAGGGTTCCCTGTCTCCAATCGCTGGACCGACTTCTATCCGTGCACCGTTGATGACCTCACCTGGGGTCCGGCCACAATCGCGGTGGCAGGTGATTGGTGGGTGGATTGTCCCCCGCCGGGCGGGCTGATCATCGGTAACGCCAAGAAGGTGATCTTCAGTGCCGGAACTGTGGTGGTTGATGGAAACATCCACCTCAAGACTATGGCGACCCTTCAAGTCAACCCGTTCCCTGTGGGCGATCATGTCGTTTTCATTCGCGATGGCGACCTGATCAAGTTTTCGAATTCATCAATTTTCTTGAATCGGACCATGGTGTTTCTTCAGGACGGCACGATCGACATCGGCGCCGGGCTAGGTGGTCTCAACTGGACCGCGCCCCTGATGGGTAACTTCGAGGATCTTGCTCTCTGGGCGGAGACTCGAGACTTATTCCAGCTCGGTGGTCAGGCCACTAATACACTCACTGGAACTTTCTTCACCCCGTTCGCCGATCCGTTTTCATTGACCGGTCAATCGGGTCAGTTACAGACCAACGCCCAATTCATTACCAGACGGCTCGTGGTGAAGGGTCTAGGTGTGGTGATAATGCATCCCGACCCTGATCGGTCAACCCCGATCCCAATTCGCGAAGTCAGGCTGATCCGCTGAACACAGACGGTTCGAATCCTCTCTCCGACACCAGCACCCAGTGCCCACAGCGGCACCCAGTGTTCTCCTCTGTGGATCGTGCTATCAACGTCTGGGACGGATCGCGTGCGGATCCCCGCCACTGCTTATTCACCGCCCCCAGTTAGCGATGTGGTGTGTAAGTGGCGGCTAGTTGGGTCCACTAGTTCGATTCCGGGGTAGGGCCGGTGCACCAACCTGGAGGAGGGAATCATGTATGCCAGAACGGTCACTTTCGATCTAAATACGGACATGTGGGAAGAGGCGCTTGCGTTCGGCGCTTCCGTGACGGACCAGATCGCAGGGTTTCTGGGTCTTCGGTCCTGGGTCCTCGTCGGTAATCGAGAAACGGGCAAAGGCACGTCTTTTGCAGTGTTCGAAAACAAGCAAGCATTCGAGGCCGTGAACGGCGAGATAAATGAGATATTGGCTGGCTTTGCCGTCTATTTCACGTCAGCGCCAAGCGAGCAGTTGGGTGACGTGCTCGCACACGTTGACAACGCCTAACGGAAGCGAAGGGGGGCAGTGCTATTGGCTAGCTACTTATTCGGGTGAGACGAATCAGCGGCAGTTCGCGTCCCGCTTTCTCCTGATACTCAACGAACATCGGCATCTGAGTGGTGAGATGGTCCCAGAACACATGGCGTTCTTCAGATGGGAGCACCGAGGCTTCAGCCTCATAGAAATCGTCCTGTTTCCGGACCCATACCCTGTGACTGGCTACGAGATTCAGATACCACTCCGGCTCTTTGGGGCGACCAGCGTTGGATCCGATGACCACCAAGTTCTCGCCGTCGGGGAAGGATCCCAAGGGAACCCGCCTGATCTCGCCTGAATTCCGGCCGGTTGTGTAGAGCAGGATCAGACGGTCGCCCGCGGGGTGGTCTACGTCTCGCCCATTCGATGCCAAATACGTCCGTATGTGTTCCTCTGCGTACTGGCTTGGGTTGACGGTCGCTCGTTCCTCGATATTCATTCGATGATCCTTTCTTATAGGCGAACAATAATCCCAACCCCTGCATGGCCTTCCCACATTCCGGTCCCTCGCGGAACCCCTTGGAACTCGGCGCCCGGGGGATAGTTCGTGAAACCCACCTTGCGGCACATCCCTCGTGGTGGCTTGTCTTCGATATTCACCTCATAGCGTTCGGGGCCAATCGCGGGCTGTCGACGCTGCTCAACTCGTGTGGTCAGGTTGTTGCGGAGGCGACGGGAGTACCTCGGCGCGGCTACCCCATTCTCGTGACTCTGGCGGTCGAAGGACACGGAGCCGCTGTCATACTCCTCGGCTACGTGCTCAATTTTCAACTGCTTGAAAACTCGTGGCTAAGCCCAAAGTTGAGCGTCAGGACCATGAGTCTCAGCGGCGGACTTGTCTTTGCATCCGCGCTGGCAGGCGGAAGTCTGGCCGGACCCGTCGGAGCCTTCCTCGTGTTGCCCACAGCTGCCCTGATCTCCTCATTCATCACCAAATCACGCCCAGACTTACGAGGTGGTCTACTCGGCTGGGGGGAAAGGTCAGGAAAGCCGGGCTTCGGCGGAGGAGTAGGCTGCGCAAGATCACTCACATTTCAGGTCGGTGCCGGGAAATCCGCAGAGACACACGCCTCAGGCTGAGATTGAGGCAGGTCGTTATCACCGCAATCCCGGACAAGACGTAGAAAACGGTGAACAGTCTGCTGGCGTCCGTCGATGGAGCAAGGTCACCGAACCCGACCGTAGTGACGGCAATTGCACTGAAGTAGGACGAGTTGACCCAGCTCCAGCCTTCAAGGCTGTGATACACAAGCGTTGCGATGGCAAAAAGAAGAATCACCCCAGCTGTCAGTACTCTGAACCTGTCCTCGAGGAACACATCCGGCTTGGTTGTTCCGGATGTCATGAACGCCTCCTTATGGCTGGTGGGTGTACCAAGAACGTCCTTGAAGCTAGCGATCACATGAAAGATGTCCTCTCCTGGTTGAAAGATGGTGCCGGACTGCCGACCACCCGACAGTGACTGCATCGCGCACACATAACGGCAGGGCGGCCGATCTGAACTGATCCTGTCAATCGGGGTTTCTCCCGCCCGCACATAACAGCTCAGTGTCATGCTTCGGGTTCGCCCGGAGATCTACGACGAGTGACATCTCGATCACCCCAGGGCTCCGAGCCGCTCGATCGCATGCTTGAGCATCGCCTCGTCCTTACAGAAGGCGAAGCGGATCAGACGCTTCCCGTCCTTCGGCCGGTGATAGAACACGCTGGGAGGGATGGCCACCACTCCGGCCTTCTCGACGAGATGTCTGGCGAATGCCCGGTCATCATCGAAACCAAACGCCTCGAATCCGGCCATGAGGAAGTAGGTGCCTTCCGGCAGTTGGACGTCGAACCCAACGTCGGTGAGACCTGACGCCAGCAGATCTCGTTTGGCCCGGTAACTCTGGCGAAGATCCGCGTAGAAGGTGTCGGGCGCACGGAGGGCCGCGATCCCACCGTGTTGGACCGGAGTCGGGGTGGTAAATGTGAGGAATTGATGGGCAGAGCGAAGTCCGGCACTCAGCCACTGCGGTCCGATACCCCACCCCAGTTTCCAACCTGTCAGCGAGAACGTCTTTCCCAGCGAGGACAAGGTCAGTGTCCGCTCCCACATCCCGGGCAACGTAGCCAGCCGAGTATGCCTGGTGTCGAACACCATTTCCTCGTAGACCTCGTCGCTGATTGCCAGGACATCGAACTCCTGACACAACTCCGCGATCGAGTTGAGCTCATCTTCGGTGAACACCCGTCCGGTCGGATTGTGTGGTGTGTTCA
>SMXW01000012.1 GCA_004356805.1 Acidobacteriota bacterium
CACTACCTTGGGCGGGTGGGACGACCAGGTCGAGTTCGAGTTCGGGCTCGATCTAATCCTCGACGGCCTCGAGAGGCTCCGGGACACGGCGAACAATCCGCAGAAGATTCGATGAAGGGAAAGAATACAACATGGCGTCGATCGTCCACAGCGTCGACATCGACAGGGGAGCCGACGAAGTATTCGCCTATGTGACCGAACCGTCCCGCTTCACCGAATGGCAGGCCGCCGTGGTAGACGCACATGGCGAAGGCAGCAGGCCGTTGCAGAAAGGCTCCAGACTCGTCATGACACCCCGGATGAAGTGTTACAAGAGCGCGCCGTCCTCGGCCAACCCTTCGATCTGTTGCGCGAGAAACCGCCGGCCCCGACGAGACACACGCCGCCGCAACCAGTGCCGGGAGGAAGGCGAATTTCAGTCGGGAACGCAAGTGTCGACTCCCCGGTCGCGGCCGTCACCCGTTCCAAGCTATCGGCGATCGGCAGCCGGTGATCAAAATGAATCTAGGAACGACTGTGCTCGCTCTGTTCGGGACCCGGGATGGACCGGCCCGATGCCTCCGCTTCGAACCAGGCGTGAAGTCGTCGGAAGCCCTCCGCGAGGCTAACCGCCGGTTCCCAGTGCAGAGCTCGTCGCGTCTCGCGCTGGTCGAACCAATGTGCCGTGCCGAGTTGCTCCGCGAGGAAGCTGGTCATCGGCGGATCATCTTCCCTCCCCCGGTGCTCCCAGATCCACTCCACGGCAAGTCCGCCGGTACGCGCCACCTTGTAAGGCACCTTGAGCCGTGGTGGCTCGAGACCGGCGGCAATCACGATTCTGTTGAGCAACTCACGTACCGGTCGCGGTTGCCCGTTGGTGACCACCAGGGCTCTGCCCCCAAGCAACGGAGCTCGATCAAGGGCAGCGACCAGCGCGTCTGCGGCGTTCTCGATGTAGGTGGTGTCGATCAGCGACGCCCCCGATCCCACGATGACAAGCCGGCCCGCTCTGGCCCGGCTCACGATTCGCGCCACTAGCTGGGTATCGCCCGGTCCCCAGATGAGATGGGGCCGGATGACGACGACCGCCAAGGCGGACGAGTTCGCGGCGAGCGCTACCAGCTCTGCTTGCGCCTTACTCCTGGCGTAGTGGCCCCGGGCGCGATCCGGATCGGCGGAACCGGCCGGTGCCCCGACAAGAGACCGCCCGCCATGGGCGACCGATGGGGACGAAACGTGCACGAACCGGCCGACTCCCGCTTCTCGGGCCACATCAATGGCGTTTTGCGTTCCCCGCACATTGGTTTCCTCGAATTTCGCCCACGATCCGGTCACCGCTGCCCGAGCTGCCACGTGAACGACCGCCTCCGCCCCGGCCATGGCAGCGGCGACGGCGGCGCGATCTGCAACGTCACCAAGGTGCTCGACAACACCGAGGCCGCTGGGCCGCCGTTGGAACACAGTCACGATGTCACCTCGATGGCGTAGCTGGGTCGCAACCGCCCGACCGAGAAGACTCGTCGCTCCCGTCACGAGGACTCTCATATCCGGCCCATCCGCCCGCCGGCCAGGACCCTCCCCGCCCACCTGGCGATCCGGGAACGGTCGATCTTCGAGTTATGACGCTTGTCAACGGGAAGCGATGGGGCCGTCAAGACTGCGGCCACGTCTGCTGGGCCCACCTGGCCCCGAACGGTGTCAGTCAGATGTTCGTCGGCAAGACCAGGGAACCTGCGGCCAGCAACCGGAACCACGACAATGACCAACTGCTGTGTCCCGGCAGGACCGACCCCAACCGCGGCAGTGTGGGCGACCTCGGGAAGGGCGGAGACTGCAAGCTCAATCCCGACTGGGGTCACCGGGCCGGTAGATGTCGTCACGATGTGCTGCATCCTGCCTTCGATCCAAAGCCGTCCGGCGTCGTCGAGGTGACCGACATCTCCACTGCGGTGCCAGCCGGCGGGTTGGGAGGCCGCATGCTGAGTCACCCAGAGCTTGTCGTAACCCTCCCTCATGTGGGCAGCGCGGATACACACTTCACCGACTACTCCACTGTCACCCGTGAGCGGACCCGTCGCTTTACCCTCGGAATCGAGTGCGCTGATCGCCACCTCGACGCCCTGCACAGGATTCCCGACGCAGGCTCCATTGCCCGGCCCCGCGACCTCGATCTCATTGAGGCTGATGTCTGCCACCAGCAACACCTCGGTCATGCCATATGGGGTGTGAGGCTCGGCATCGGGCATGAGCTCGCCTACCGCTCCCAAGACCGCGGCGGGGACAGGAGCCCCGGCCGACACCAGGAGCCGTACGCCCTGCATCGCCACAGCCTGGTCGGGCGACATCTCACCTGCTGTCATCGCAATATTGCTCATGGCGGCGGGAGCCGCGAATACCAGAGTTCCTCGTACCGCTTGAACTGCCTCCGCCAAGGCGCTTGCGGTGAGGCTGCCCGGTGATGTCACTTCCATATCGGGAACCACGGAGGGAAGGCCCATCATCGGGCCGAATAGAGCGAATGGTCCGAAGGCGGCTACCAGACTGTCGCCGGGCCGGATATCGTACAGGTCGACGAGGGCGTCACGCTGTGCCTGAAGTTGGTGGTGGCGATAGGCGACGCCCTTGGCCGGTCCGGTTGCTCCGGAAGTAAAACCGATCGCGGCCTCATCGAGAGAGGTCGGCGTTGGGGGCGCCGGGCGCCGTTCACCCCGGCGGCGCAGATCATCAAGGGTGGCCCGCACGTCGAGCAGGCGCGCCCGGGCCGGCCCTAGCGGCGTCGTGGAGATGCGGACACCAGGCCAGCGCAGGGTCCGTGCTGCTGCCAGTGCCCGAGGAATCCCGATGAGGTACGCCGGGTTGGCGCTTGCCAATGCCTGACCCATGCCACGCGCCCCCAGCCCTGCATCGGCGACGACAACCACCGCCCCCATCCGCCAGCAGGCGTAGATGCTTGCCGCGAGATCGATGCCCGGCGGCACGAGTAAGGCCACCCGATCCCCCTTGGCAACGCCAAGATCGGCAAGCCCGGCGGCCAGCCGCCTGACATCCGCATCGAGTTCGGCAAACGTGACCGAAGCTTCTACTCCACTAGACCCCATCTCGACGATGGCCACGTCATTGTTTGCAGCCCGCCGGTCGAGCGCGGCCCACAGCGGTTCTCGATCCGATGGTGGTGCCGCTGGCGCCACCGGGTGTTCGAGCTGAGCGACCCAGGCGTGCACCGCGGACGCGACGTCGGCATCTTCGGGAACGAGGTGACCGGAGCCGCTGAACCGGTGGATCTCAGATCCGGGCAGCCGCGATGCGAGGTCACTCAGATACAGATCGGAGAAGACCGGGTCCGAGGGCCCCCAGAGAAGCAGCGCAGGCACTTTGGCGAGCTGGTCTAGATCGGCGGCGACCTCATCTAATGCGCGGCGACTGGGGTGATCCTCGCGCAAAGGGATATCCTCTACGAAAGTGGCTATTGCCGTTCTCCGATCGGCGCTGCGATAGGGAGCCTCATAGGCCTTCCGGATCGGCCGGTCGAGGCGAGGGCGGGCCAGCGCCATCGTCCCCCGGATGAAGGTCGGGGTGGCGACGCATGCTTTCTCCAGAATCCAGCGGGTCCGGATCATCCGTATCAACCCAGGCGCCGGCGAGCCTGCAGGCTGGTGAACGGCGGTGTTCATCAGCACGATCCCAGCCATCTGGCTGCGATGGCGTTCGGCCCAGCCGAGAGATATCGGACCACCCCAATCATGGCCAACGGTCACTACCGGCCCTGCCAGGTCGAGTTCGTCGGTCAGGGCACACAGATCCTCGATGCGTTGCTCGAAACGGCGGGTAGTTCCGGTGCGCTCCGAATACCCCATGTCGAGCTGATCGATGGCAACCACCCTGACACTGGATGGGGCGAGGGCGATCAGATCTCGCCAGAGGTACGACCAGGTTGGGTTGCCATGGACACAGAGCAGGGTGAGAGTGGCATCCACAACCTGGTTGTCGAGCACGTGCCAGGTTCGGCCGACCCCGTTGAGTCCCGGCGTTTTGACGAGTCGCGACCATTGCGGTTCGAGACCGGCGAGGCCGGCCGGGGGCAGTGTGGCGGGCGAGGTGGGGCCCGCTGTCACCAGACCAGTTCGATCACCGTTGCGTTGATGCCTGATCCGATCCCCATCAGCAACACCTTGTCCCCGGCTTGGAGGGAATCGACTTCGCGGGACAGCGTGATCGGAATCGACGCCGGGCCGACGTTGCCGAGGAAAGGGAACGTGAGCGGCACCTTGGCGGTGTCGATTCCAAGAAGCTCACACAGCATGCTGGTATGCACCTGTGAGATCTGGTGGATGATGTAGCGGTCGACCTCCATCCAGCCCCGCTCCTCCGCGTCATCCCAGGTCAGCTTGGAGACTTGCAATCCGGCATCCAGCATGGCCCTGGTGTCCGTGCGCATCTGGTCGAGGTCCCCGACGCATAGGTTGTGGTAGCTGGTGTCGGCCCGGGCAATCCCACCGACGACTTTGTGGCTACCGGGGTTCTCGGAGTGGCGCCCGACGACCGCGGCCGCACCCCCCGACCCGAGCGTCAACGTTGCAAACTCCGCAAACAAGTCGGCCATTGTCGCATCGGGGTTGGAGAGCCGCGCCAGGGTTTTCTGCTGGGTAAGGCGGCTTCCCTCGCCGTCGACGATCAACGCTTGGTTGATCTGACCGCTGTCGATCATGCTCCCTGCCAACTGAAGAGCGTTGACGAATCCAAGGCAGGCGTTGGTGAGGTCGAAATTGAGACACGAACTGGGAAGATCGAGAGCATTGTGGACCGTGACCGCAGAGGACGGTTCCAGCCGGTCACGGGAGACCGAGGTGTCGATCAGCAGGCCGATCTCGTCGACGCGCACCCCGCTGGCTTCGATTGCCTTCGCTCCTGCCGCCGCGGCTGCATCGGTAAAGAGATGCCCCTCGGGCCACCACCGGCGCTCCCGGATCCCGGCAAGGCCTTCAAGCAGTCCCGATTGAGCTCCGACGCGTTCGTAGGTTTCGGCCAGCATCTCGTCGAAGTATTCGGAGGTGACCACCTCCGGTGCGTCCACATGGGCGACAGAGACAAGGGCGGTGTCGTTCAGGCTGAATGTGGCATTTCCGGACATCGAGGGTCTTTCGTAGCGAAGGGACGGAGATTGTCGCAGAATAAAAGCCTATACGAAGAATTTGTCTAATTCGCCTTCGGGGAACCAAAGACCAGATCGTCACGCCGCACTATCTCCATCCCCGTCTGGCTCGTCGATGTCTTTGCCGAACATCTCGTCAAGCACGCCGGGAATGACGATTTTGTCTTCACCCCTCCGCCGGCGGGCCGGCGTGTCGAACCAGCCCCTGAGAGCACCCAAAACCATCGGGGCACCGGGACTGGGCGTCTTCCCGGGATATGAGGAGACTTGAGGATGACCGTGGATGTTCGTCATGGGCCTCACTGCGAAGTCTTGAACGAGGTCTACGAGCGACTGATGCGGCGTAAAACGCGCTGTGAGGCGTGAGCGACCAGCGGCTCACAAAGCTGAGGGGTGGAAGGTGGCGAGGACGTGGAGATCCCGACCGGGACTGAGGCGCTCGAAGCGACGAACTGTTACGCCAATACTTCACCAAGGGAACTGGACATGGCTCTGTTAACCCAAACTGACCTCGAGGCGACGGCACTCAAGGTCGGGTGGTCGTAGATTACTGAAACGTGTTGCTGTCAGTTTGAACGCGTACCGCAATGGTGTGACTGTTCACTTGGCATAGGTTTGAGTTGTCGAGAGGAGGGCGATGAGCCTCGGATTTGGATTGTTGAGCGCCCAATTGCGACCTGGGGAGACGGATTGGGCTCGCGCATATGAAGAGACCGTCGGGTTGGCGGTTGAGGCTGAACGGCTCGGCCTCAGTTCGGTCTGGACGACAGAACACCACTTCGTGGACGATGGCTACATGCCGTCTCTTGCGGTGGTGAGTGGGGCAATCGCTGCTGCCACGTCAAAGATCGAGATTGGAACTGGTGTGATCCTTGCTCCGTTGCATCATCCTCTGCGTCTTGCCGAAGACGCTGCCACGGTGAGCCTGTTGAGCGGCGGCCGTTTCACGCTGGGTCTGGGACTGGGGTGGAGCGAAACAGAGTTCGCGGGACTCGGTGCAAACCCGAGAACCCGGGGTGCGGCCATGGAGGAGATCCTGTCCATCCTTCCAAAAGCGTGGTCGGGTGAGCCGTTTCGCCATCAGGGGAAGATCTACGACCTGCCGGAACTAGCAGTACGTCCAGTGCCTTCGAAGCCGATTCAGGTGTTGATAGGCGGTGGGGCAGAGGCGGCGATCCGGCGGGCTGCTCGTCTGGCTGATGGGATCTTTGCCAACGTTCCCCGAGACCAGTTCATCCAACAGCTGGATTGGATTCGTGATGAGTGCGACCGGGTGGATCGCGACCCGTCCGAACTGCGAATAGTCCACTATTCAGTGATGCTCCCAGCCGACTCCGAGGCTGAAGCACTGAAACGGTACACGAAGCATCTTTGGCAAATGATGTGGAAGTATTCCGACATGGAGGTGTCGGCCACTCGCTCAGGTCCGCCCCCAGCGGCCCCAGAATTCACCGAGAAGCATCGAGACCGACTGTTTGGCCGAACCACGCTCATCGGATCGGCAGACCAGATCGTTTCTTCACTACTCGACATCCGCCAAGCTGCCGGTATGCCGGTGGAGTTCGTCGCCCGCAGCCACTTTCCAACTCTGGGAAACTCCGACCAGGTCGAACTCATGCAGAACCTCGCAGAAGAGGTAGCCATACACCTCTGAGGCTCCAAACCAACCCCTGAGTGCCGTCACCTACATGGCCGGTTGTCGCACCTGAACGGTCGCGGAGGGTTTGCTTGGCGTGGGGCTTTTGGAGGTGCTCTTGGGTGTGTGCGTGTGCGGAGCCGAATCGGATGGGCTCCGTGGCCCTGGATATGTTGTGACAATCTCGACGACCACCCAGCTGTCCTTGTCCGCTTGGACGAGGAGCTCATCGGGTTGGCTCACCATGGTCAGCGAGTGGGCCAACCGCAAGCGTCAGCCGTGTGGCAGACGACCGACGGCGACCAGATGGTCAGGCTCGGTTGGAGCCGTGAGCAGCACGACGAAGACTTCCCTGTAGCCATACTGATCACCATCACCAAAGTCCGAGCGTCGTAGATCCCGGGGTTCCCCGCCTCACCATCTCCATGTGCGCTTCATGCGGGTATTGGATGTTGTGCGAGTGGACTTCTGGAGGTTCAGCCCTTGACGGTCGTTTCGATTGTGAGGACACCGTCTGCCAACCGTCCGAACACGGTTACGTAATCTTCTG
>SMXW01000013.1 GCA_004356805.1 Acidobacteriota bacterium
GTTGGGTCAGACCCCACCCAAGATTTCAGGTCGTCTGGGTTAGGTGTTTGTAGGTTTGGCGGGCTACGTATCGTTTCAGACACAGACGCCAACCCGCCGCCGGGATGGACCCTCATCCGTCTTGATAAGAGTGGCGGCGAGTCTCTCAACCAGGGCTTGTGGTGGAAGGCAGCTTCGAGCAGTGAGCCCCCCAGCTACACGTGGACGATTGTCTCCCAGGCGGAAATGTCCGGCGCCATCGCGGCCTACACCGGTGTTGATACCATCTCTCCCATCAACGCCCACGGCGGGGCAGTGAGCTCCAATACGACTGATGTGGTGGCCCCGTCGATAGCGCCGACTGTGAGCGACATGCTACTTGTCGGGTTCTGGCTGGTCCGGGATGAGACGAACGTCACACCCCCGAGTGTCATGACGGAGCGCTGGGATTTCGACAATGCGGCTAGTGGAGCCAACAACCCCATTACGACTGCGGCCTCCGACGAGATCCGGGGTGCGGCCGGGCCTACAGGGACGCGTACCGCAACCACACCGGTCCCCGCCTCCAATATCGGTCAACTCGTGGCCCTCACTCCGACCGGGTCTTCGAACAGTCCGCCGGTGGCGGTCCCGGATGCGGACACGGTGGCCGAGGGAGGGTCGGTCGGTGTGACTGTCCTTGCCAATGATTTCGATCCGGAGGGTGCTTCGTTGGCGATTACGTCGGTGACAGTCCCGGCCAACGGCACCGCGGTGATTGACGACAACGGTACCTCCGGTGACTCCACCGACGATTTCATCCTTTACACCCATGACGGGTCAGAAACCGTGTCTGACTCGTTCACCTACACCGTGTCGGATGGTTCGTTGACGGACACCGCTCTGGTATCGATCACAGTCACCCCGGTCAACGATCCGCCTGTCCTCGACCCGATCGGTGATAAGACCGTCGGCGAAATGATCCCGTTGAACTTCACTGTTACTGCTTCTGACCCCGACATCCCAGCCGACACTCTGAGATTCACTCTCCTTGGGGATCCTCCTGGGGTGTCGATCAATCCGACCACTGGACTGTTGAAATGGACTCCTGCTCCAGGACCGGGCACCCACACCTTTGATGTGGTGGTCACCGACAACGGCACACCCAAGCTGTCCGATTCCGAAACGATCACGGTCACCGTCAATGGTCCCAATACCAGCCCGGTGGTGGTCGATCCGGGTGGTCGGACCAACGCCGAAGGCGACCAGGTCAGCCTGCCTATCATCGCCACCGACACTGACCTCCCCGCCAACGGTCTCTCCTATGGAGCGGTGGGACTACCCGGTGGATTGTCGATTGATCCGGTGACCGGTGTCATCTCCGGAACCGTCGACTTTTCGGCCTCAGCAGGATCCCCTTACACCGTGACGGCGACCGTCACCGACGACGGAACCCCCAACCTCAGCGACCAAGTGACCTTCAGCTGGACGATCACCAACACCAACCGTCCGCCTGTCCTCGACCCCATCGGAGATCGGACCGTCGACGAGCTGACCCTTTTGACCTTCACTGCTAATGCTTCTGACCCCGACATCCCAGCCGACACTCTGAGATTCACTCTCACCGGTGCTCCTACTGGGGCGGCGATCGATCCGACCACCGGACGGTTCACCTGGACCCCCAGCGAGGCTCAGGGCCCCGGGGTTTACGTCTTCGACGTGGTTGTCACCGACAACAGCACCCCCAACCTGGCCGACTCCGAAAAGATCATCGTCACCGTCAACGAAATCAACAGCCCACCTATAGCCGTCGACGATCTCCTTTTGCTGGACGAGGATACTTCAAAGACAATTGACGTCACCTCGAACGACAGCGACCCCGATGGCGACAGCCTGACCATCGTGTCAGTGACCCAGCCTTCCGACGGGGCTGTCGTAGTCGCCGGATCGGGAACAGTCTTCTACACGCCCCCTGACGACTTCTGGGGTACGACGAGCTTCACCTACACGGTGGCCGACGGCGCAGGGGGAAAAGCTACAGCCACGGTTTTCATCCAGGTCGCCCCGGTGGATGACGCTCCCATCGCTGGGAGAGACGAATACAGGCTGTCTGACTATCTCGCCGCCAACCTCGACGTTCTCGACAACGACTGGGACCCGGACGGAGATCCCCTCCACGTCGCCCTGGCGTCACTGCCGGCAATCGGCTACGCGGAGTCAAACGGGAACGACATCGTGTATACGCCCGAAAGCGGCTGGGTGGGAACTGTCACCTTCAGCTATTTTGCCATTGACCCCAGCGGAGCTCGTGACGAGGCAACCGTTACGGTGATCATCAGCGCCGAAGTGTTCACAGTGGCGCAGGATCTGGCCGAGGACCTTGGAGTGGCGACGGTTCCGTTTGTCGCACCGGCAGCACAGTTCGACGGGTTCGAGTTGAGCGTTCTCGACGCCCAAGTCGTTTCGCTTCTGGCTGACGTCTTCTTCCAGACGGCGGAGTCACTCCGCCTGCCCCTCTCCTTTCTGGGTCTGGCCTTGATCGTGATGATCGTCCTTGGGGCGGTAACAAAGGTGCCCATGCTTCTTTTTGGGTCTCGTCAACGCTATTGGTCGGTCGTCCTACGCGACCGGGAACAGAGCCTCCCGGTGCATTCGGAGCCGGCCAGTGCGAAGGTCATCTACAACTTCGATCCAACCACAGTCGGCATCATCAGCACTGGGAAATCTGAGCGGGTCGACACCACCGAGTGGCTGCCGATCGACACGCCCAACGGGGGGGGCTGGGTAGAGCGCCAGTACCTGACCGAGCAGGTCGACCTCGAGGCTTTCATCAACGACTCACGCCCCGTCAATCTGGTCAACAAGCTCGCCAGGCGGCTGCGCAAGGGCCGAAATATCAACTCACTTCTCAGCCGGCGTGGACTGATGATCGCGCTAACGGGGATACCCGCCCGGGTACCTTCCGAGCTGTCGGCGAGTTTGGTCGGGGAATCGCGGTTCCGTCACATTGGACCTGTCGGCGGCGCCCTTGAGGGCAAGGATGATTTCCTCGTCGCCGTGACGGGGCCATTCCTCGAAGCGTACGACGCCAGCGAAGTGGTCAGCACGGAGAATCCCCATTCACCTACGACCCTGATCCCGACCGAGTGTTTCAACTTCCCCTACCTGTCCCTCGGCGTCGATGGGGACGCTCAGCCGTGGCTGGTCTTCTTCGAGTACCGCCGTGGAAAAGCCTGGATCGCAGGGCTGGGCATCGACGAGTGACAGGAGATCGGGTTTCGCCTGAGGTCGGTTTGGCCAATGAAATGCCGATGTTTCGAAAGATAGGTCGTTGAGGCATCATCTGACGCCGTGAACCGTGCAGATGCTCAACCACGCAGCCCACTACATTCTCTGGCATGGAAGAAGAACGCATTGCACTATTCGTCGACTTCGAGAACCTGGCGATAGGAGCGAGAGAAGCCCTCGGGGGCATGGAGTTCGACCTGGAGCCCATTTCCAACGCCCTGGCCGAGCGGGGTCGGGTGATTTCCCGGAGAGCGTATGCAGATTGGTCGATGTTCGCGGACGCCAGACACGCCATGACTCGCAGCCATGTCGAACTCATCGAAATCCCGCAGAGGATGGGGGCCACGAGGAAAAACGCGGCAGACATCAAGATGGCGGTAGACGCCATCGAGGTCGCCTTCGAGCGAGAGTACGTGACCACCTTCGTGATCTGCACCGGTGACTCAGATTTCACCCCTCTCGTTCACAAGTTGCGCGAGCTCAACAAAAAGGTCATCGGCGTCGGGATCAAGGGGTCGACTTCCAAGCTGCTCCCGCCCGCCTGTGACGAGTTCCTGTTCTACGACAATCTTGAAGGTGTCGATCCCCGCCGAGCGACCTCCGCCAAGACTGCCAACGATGAGGAGACAAGGGACACGCCGGAGCCAGAGACGCTGATCACGACGACTCTCGGCGGTCTTCTCCGTTCCGGTCAGGGGGAAGTCCTCGCCTCGTCACTCAAGCGTGCGATATTACGCAAGGACTCGACATTCTCTGAAGCCGACTACGGGTTCCGAGCGTTCGGAGAACTGCTTCGTCATCTCGAATCGAACGACGTCATCGAACTCTCGGAAGGTCCGGGCAGAGGCGACCCGGTCGTCCAGTTCTCGTCCGGTGGCGGCGGTGAACAGGAAGCCTTTCAGCTTCTACATGACGTCGTGGCCCAACTCGCCGGTAAGAACGGCCCCATCGTCATGTCCGGCCTCAAGAACCAGTTACGCAAACGTCAATCAGACTTCAGCGAGAAGAAGTTTGGCTACGGAGGCTTTCTCCAGTTCTGCAAGGCGGCCGCCACGAGGGGACTCATCGATCTGACCTGGGATGAATCGGTAGGCGACTACTCAGTGTCGACTCGATGACGACCACCGCCGATGTCGTTGTCGTCGGCGCTGGAATCATCGGGTCGTCGATTGCCTATCAACTCTCCCGCCACGGCGTCGGGGTCATCGCCGTGGACAAAGGTGAAGGTCCCGCCGAGGGTTCGACCGGAGCTTCTTCCTCGATCTGCCGTTGTCGCTACACCCACCCGGAGGTCGTGCGGCTGGCATTTCATGGCCAGGAGGCACTGGGCAACTGGTCCGAGTTCACCGGGCTTGCTGAGACTCGATCTGACCTGCATCGGGTCGGCGTGATCTGGATGATGGGTGAGACCAGGAAGAAGGTTGAAGGGGATGCGGCCCAACTTCTATCTCAAGGTGTAGAAGCCGAGGTTCTCGGCCCAGACGACGTAGCTCGTCTGTTCCCGGCCGTATCAAACTGCGCCGAGCCGTTCGATTTGACAGGTGAAGTCGAACATGTCTGTCGACCCGGCGAGGCGTTTCTCTATGAGCCCCGAGGTGGATATGCCGACCCGGTGGGTGCCAATCAGGACCTGATCGAGGCTACTCGTGCCCGGAAAGGCAATGTCAGGTTCAGGTCGCAGGTAGTGGATGTTCTTCGGGAAGGGGAGCGCGTGACGGGCGTCAAGCTGGCCGACGGCACGTCGATCTCGGCTGGTTTGGTGATCAATGCTGCCGGACCTTGGTGCAACATACTGAACAGCATGGCCGGTGCCGATATGCGGTGGACCCTCACGCCAACCCGGATCCAAACCGTCTATCGCCCGTGGCCGGAGAAACTTGGACCACTTCCCGTTGGGATAGACGCAACCATGGGCATGTACTTCCGACCGGAATCAGCAGGACAACAGATCATGGTGGGTTCGGTGACGGCCGAGGACGAGCAAGAGATCATTGCCGACCCGGACAACTTCAAAAGAGTTCCCGACGCCGACTTCACACAGATGAAGCTGGCAGCCTTCCACCACCGGATTCCGTCGCTGGAGCCGAGGGGTCAGGTGACGGGGATCGCTGGTCTCTACACCATCAATCGTGAAGACGTTCATCCGATTTTGGGGCCAAGTGGCGTCGACGGGTTTTGGGTTGCCAACGGCTTCAGCGGCCATGGCTTCAAGTTGGCGCCGGCAATCGGTTCGATGGTCGCCCAGGCCATCTCAGGTGAGCGAACCGACTTCGACACAGACGTCCCACTCGACTTCTTCTCAGCCGAGCGGGAGCCGATCGATGTCTCTGTGAAGAGCGTGCTCGCCTGATGCGCTACCTGAGTGCGGAGAACACCAGAGCGGCCCTTTCGATGCTCGATGCCATCGAGGCCATGCGTCACGCGTTTTCGGGTGACGCCGAGACACCTCTGCGGACCATGGTTGGCGGTTCGCTGGTCATGCCCGGACGTCTCGACGACCTGATAGCGGTGAAGGTGGTGTCGATCGTCCCCGGCAACCCTGCCGGACTTGTGGTCGTATTTGGAGCCGACGGCAGCCCGGTAGGACTCGTTGACGGACCAACACTCACCTCGATTCGAACAGCGGCCGTCTGTGGCCTGGCGACTCAGCTCCTTACTTCAGACCAGCCGAAGACTCTCGCCATGCTGGGCGCCGGGGCAATGGCATTTGACCAGATCGAGGCAATACGAGCCGTTCGCCAGATCGACGGGGTTCTGGTCTGGTCCCGGTCAAAAGAAAAAGCGACAGCAATGGCGCTTCGGGTCGGGGGTGAGGCGGTTGCTGATGCGGGCGACGCCGTTGCCCAGGCAAAAGTCGTCTCGTGTGCCACGCCGGCCACCCAGCCCCTGTTTGACGAATCCGCATTGCGGTCAGGAACTCATATCAACGCTGTGGGGGCGTTTACGCCTGACATGGTGGAAGTACCTGCCGCAGTCGTGAAGCGGGCGTATGTGGTTGTGGATGATGTCGATGCCGCCGCAGCGGAGGCAGGTGACCTGATCCAGGCTGGTCGCGGACCGGATGCAACGCTCGCTGAACTTCTTGTTGGCGCCCATCCACAGATTGGCTCAGATGTAACACTCTTCAAGAGTGTCGGTGTCGCTGCCCAAGACGTGGCGGCGGCACACAGGGCTCTTACCAACGCAGAGGCGTCGGGTCTTGGAGTCGAGCTCAGCTAGCGGTTTATGGTGCCTCTGACTTCGAGACCTTCGAGAAGCCGCTGCGAGGCCGCGGCAATCTCAGTGACTGCGATCTCAAACACGCCTTCATTGTGCGATGCAGGCTTGGCGAAGCCCGAAATCTTTCGCACGTACTGGAGGGCTGCCGCCTCTATTTCAACTTGAGGTGCAGTGGTTGCGCCTTCTCGGAGACGCTTGATGGATCGACACATGGAAGTGAATCTAACGGCGCCGTCGGATCCGTTCGATCTCGTTGGAGATGAGTACAAGCGTGAGAGCGATCACGGTGGGCCCCATTGCTGCAGCGTCTGAGCCAGCCAGGAAGGCGGCTCCAAACACCAGGACACCGATCAACCCTCGACCTGCGTGGAGACGGTCCTGGGAGATAGGTGTCTTTCTTCGTGAGTCGACGAGGCTGGTCGGTGGCTCAGGCTCGCGAACGACCGCCACCAGGGCGAGCACCCCGATCATGAGCACGAGCAACTGGCTTATGTCGGGCATTTGCTGAGGGAACACCTGGCTCAAAGATGCAATAGCCGAGGCGCCGAGAGCGGCAAGAGCCGCGGTGAGGGCGCCCGCTGTCGTGTGCTTCTGCGCCATCCGGTTATCGATGTAGATGGCGATGGCAAGCCCGAACCCAGCGACCCAACCTGCAGCGGTGAATGAGATAACTGCGGCAAAAACGCCAAGGGCGGCGAGATCCCAAACAAGTGGTCTCCGTCCAGTTGTGTTCACCACGACACGGGCCGCCATAAGGAGGCCAATCGCCGGGAGCGTCCCGCCCACATCGAACCCGGCGAGTATCCAGAGCCCGGCGACAAGCCCGGCGAATAGCGCCGTCGAGTCGTGGTCCGGATCGAGTTCTCGTACCAGTGCCCAAACCAGGAACGTTTGAACAGGTGCCCATAGGGCGGCGATATCTCCCCCGCTTATCCAAACGGTGACGCCGGCCACACCAGTGATAGCGATCAGCCCGAACATCAGCCGGTTGGAGAGACTCGAGACGTCGAAGCCTCGAACGACGTGTGACCTGAATGCCATCGAGCAGGATTGTGCCGGTTTCTGTCTCCCTAATGCGGAAATACCGCGTCTCACTTCCTACTCTCATCGTCCGTGACAAATCCGCTGAAAAGCATTCGCAAGTTGCCGGGCGTCGGGGTTCTCACCGAGCGTCAGATGGGTGGCTTTCTCGTGCTGGCTGCGCTGGTTGGCGTTGGGGTCGGCTTGGGCGCTGCCGGGCTCGTTCTGCTTCTCGAGGCAATCCAGAATCCCCTCGCTCCATTGCTGGACCCGCTATTCAATCCCGAAGAGGTGGGCTTTTGGAGTCTTCAACGTGCCTGGATATTTCTCACTGTTCCGCTGGGTCTCCTGACTGCCTGGTGGATCGCCAAACGATTCGCTCCTGAAGTGGCCGGTGACGGTGTCCCGGAAACTGCGGCCGCTCTGGTTGTTCACGGTGGCCGGATCAGGAAGCGGGTCATTCCGCTGAAGATGTTGGCCACTGCCGTGACGATTGGGTCGGGGGGCTCGGCCGGCCGGGAGGGTCCGATCGTGCATATCGGAGCAGCGGTCGGTTCGTGGGTGTCGAGGAGTTTCAAACTCGGGGAGGAGGAAGTCAGATCGCTGGTCGCCGCCGGTGCCGGCGCCGCCATCGGCGCGTCCTTCAATGCCCCGATTGCGGGAATGCTCTTTGCACTCGAAGTAATCCTCTCCTCGTTCGCTCCAAAACACATGTCAGCAATCGTCATCGCCTCGGTTGCTGCTGCCATCACATCCGAATCGATCGTTGGGGAAGAGTTGGCCCTCCAGACTGGCATTTACAACCTCAATTCAGTCTGGGAGTTAGGCATATATGCGGTCATGGCGATAGCGGTGGTCGTCGTTGGCGTCTTCTTTCTCAAGCTGCTCGATCGTCTGGAGGGCATTGCCGAGAAATACGACCGGTCCTGGTCTTGGACGCGTCCGGTGGGTGCGGGTCTACTCGTCGCCGGTCTCATCTTTCTCGAGCCTCGGCTGTTTGGAACCGGGCAGAGTTTCACCAACGCTCTGCTTGTAAGTGAGCAGGGTGACCTCTGGTGGGCGCTCATCCTGCTTGCTCTCGGAAAGGCCGTTGCGACGAGCCTCACCATCTCGTCCGGGGCTTCCGGCGGCGCCTTCATGCCCTCGTTGTTCATGGGGGCGGCCATTGGAGCCGGCTTTGCCCGATTGATCGAGCCTTACTGGACCATATCCGCACTTCAGCCCGGCGCCTTTGCGGTGGTTGGAATGGCGGCGATGTTCGCCGTCGTGGGGAGGGCGCCGCTGACGTCGATTCTGATCGTTTTTGAGGTCACCGGTGCGCGGGATTACGGGCTGATCATTCCACTCATGCTGGCCGCGACTCTCGCCACATTTCTCGCCGAGCGTGTTCACAAGGAGTCGGTTTACACCCAGGCCCTGAAGCGGAAGGGAATCAGGATTCGGCGGACCGGCAGTATTGACATCCTCGACACGGTCGAAGTGGGCACGGTGATGGACACCGCCCCGATGATCACCCACCCGGATGACACTTTGAGCGAGACAGACAGCCGACTCCGCGCCAATCGGTCCCACGGTGTTCCGGTCATCGAGGACGAGCACCTGGTGGGCATTGTCACCACCACGGACATCAGTCGGGCCGACGGACCGCCATCCGCAACCACGGTGCGGGATGTAATGACCCCGCGGCCCGTCACGGTGACTCCGACAACACCCGTTTCCAGGGCGCTGGAGCGCATGGCTGCACTGGGTGTCGGGAGGCTGCCCGTGGTTGATGATGAGAATCCCCAGCGTCTGGTGGGCCTTTTCCGTCGGGAAGAGGCAGTCAAGGCATATCACGAGGCGCTGACCTCGACAACGGATGAGGAGCTCCAGCGGATGCGATTGGTACAGAGAACCGACCCCGGCGCTGGCTTCTACGACTTCCGCATCCCTCTTGGCTCAATCGCCGACGGTCGACATGTCCGCGAAGTGGCGTGGCCCGAGGGGTCGACGCTCGTTTCTGTCCGACGCAACCGCGACGTGATCATCCCCTCCGGCAGCACGCTTCTCCTGCCGGGAGACGTGATCACCGCCTTCGGAACCGAGACCTCCAAGAAACGGATGATCGATCGTCTCAACGCCGGGGCCGATGAGCCGACGGCGGAGATCGAACTCGGGGAGATGGAGGCTGATTCAGGACAGTCGGAGGACGGCGACACTGCCAGTGAATAGAATCCGGCCCAACATCAGTGAGGTCTAAATAATGGATGGATTTGCCATCTTCCTTGTCATCGTTGTTCTGGGATTTGTCGTCTGGAACTTGACTCGCAGCAGGCGAAAGCAGGCCCGGCTGAGGGAGGAGTCACCGACGACGGCGGCGGGTGCTGGTACGTCCATCAGCCGCGATCTCTATGAGCCTGACGCGAGCCACCACGCTCCGGTAGCCGATTTCCACGTCCAGGGCGAAGAGGCGATCGTCGTCTTCGATGTGCCACTCTCGGAGGAGGACGACCCTGTGCTCAACGAGTTGCTCGTCGACGAGGCCATCGAGGTAGTGAGGGAGAAGCGGCACACCCTTCCCATTGACGGCGTGACTGTGGTGGTCGTCCGGGCTGGGCGGGGTGAAACCAGGGAGGTTGGTCGAAGGGAGCTGCCTGCGGTAGGTGAGCTTCCGCCGCCGGTGGAGAGCATGGGGCTGAGCCTGGCAAATATAGCCCATGACCCGTTTGCTGCGCCTTTCGAGGAGGAGACCGACCACTCGGTCGTCTATGAGACCAAAACGGACGTTCCCTCCGACGAGTTGGGTCCGATCGTCGACGAGTTGAAGCTGCCAACCGGCCTCGAGCGAGGTCTGCGAGCGATTGGGGTAGACCCAGACCAAGTGAGCGCCCCCGATCTGGTTCTCGCCCTTCTCCGGATGTTCGGATATGGGATTACCGAACACACGATGCCCGGCACCTACATGGTGACCAAAGATGGCCTCTCGACATACATCCTCACCGAGCCGCACAGGAAAGGTGAGCACCCCGAGCTGGATGAGTCCACGTGCAAGAGGTTCATTGCTGAGTTCGGCTCCTCGGGCGCAGATCGTGGGTTGTTGCTGACGGGCAAGTACGGCCCGTTCATGATTCACGACATCGAGGCACGCCAGCCCAACATCCGGTTCATAACCCGCGAGCGGATACAGGGATTCATCGATTGGATGGCGCTTGGCTAACCGGGAAGGTGGCTTCTCTCTTTGGAGTAAGATGACGGGACAAGGAGGAACTGTTTGTTCGGTCTAAGAGGACAAGAGCTACTGATAATCCTGCTCATCGTCTTGCTGATCTTTGGGGCTAAAAAACTTCCCGACCTGGCGCGGTCCCTTGGCTCATCCGCCAGGGAGTTCCGCAAGGGAATCGAGGAAAGGTCACAGGATGACGATCCCGACGCCCAGAAGTCCGATTCTTCGGACGTCTCCGATTCTTCGGACGTCTCCGATTCTTCGGACCTGCGGAAGCCCGATTCTTCGGACGTCTCCGATTCTTCGGACGTCTCCGATTCGTAGGAACTAGACGGCGCGCAGCGTCGTTCTTGGAGTAGGTCTCCATGGTGGAGTCCATCCCGCTCACCTGGGAAGAGGTAGCGCGTGTCTACGGACGGAAGATCTACAACTTCGCCTATCGCCTCACCGGTAACGCCGATGACGCTCACGACCTCGTCCAAGAGGTCCTTCTCCGGGTTCGCCGCGGACTCGAAAATTATCAGCCGGGGAGTTTCGAAGGTTGGCTCTGGAGGATCACCCGCAATGCCTTTCTCGACGAGATTCGAAAGCGCAAGCGCCGGCCGACCACGCCACTCCCCGACGAGATCGACCGTTGGGATGCCGCGACTTCAGACCCTGCTGACGTCGAGTACGCCCGGATCACACTCGGGGACGACATCCAGAAAGCGCTCCTCGAGCTCCCAATCGAGTTTCGGGAGGCCGTGGTTCTCTGTGATGTCGTTGGTCTCTCCTATGAGGAGATCGCTCAGGCCGCTTCGGTTCCGATCGGCACGGTGCGAAGCAGGATTCATCGGGGTCGAAGGATGATGAAGGAACTGTTGACGTGACTCATCCTTCAGAGCTGATCAGTGCATACCTCGACGGCGAACTCATCGGGGACGAGACCTCAAAGTTGCTCAGCCATCTTGCAACCTGTGGCAGGTGCTCGGCGGACCTCGAAGAGCTGCAAAGTGTCAGGACCGCTGTGCGGTCGCTCCCTGTTCTTGAACTGCCGCCCGGTCTCGTGCCGGAGGCGGATGCCTTCGTTGTTCCGATTCATCGAAACCGGGGTGTCTGGGTTGGTGCGGCTGCCGCTGCCGTCGCCCTGATCATTGCCATCGCCTCCATCGTCACACCACCACCGGTTTCGATATCCGTTGACGATCTGACCAGTCGTTTCGGCGCCCGAGCGTCGCTCGACCCGGCCTTCAGTCCTGCCAAGGTCGTTGTGCCGGTATTGGGAGAGCTGAGCGAATGAAGCGCCTGGCATCCCTGGTGGTGGTTTTCACCCTCATGCCGGCTTCGGCTGCGTGGGCCACCGAGTTGGACGAGCTCCTGGAACAGAGTCGGGAGGCTGCGTACACGGCCGAACAGATTATTAGTTGTTCGACCCCCGATGGTGTGCGATATGCGATTGTGAAAATTGCGCAGAGCAACGGGGAGATCCGGATGACTTCAACGGTCGCCGGGGACGTACAAGTGTCCTCGGGCGACGGAGGTTGGACTCTGTCCCGTCAGGGTGGCGTCATCTCATCTGCTTTGGTCGACTCGGAGATGGAACCAGTCGAGCCTCTCTATGTGGTCGAGGACACGGGTAACACCAACTTCCTCGGCCGGGATGCCATGGTTCACCAACTGATCCGTGATGGTGTCCTTCGCGCGGAGTTGGTCTTTGATGATGAGACCGGGGCGCTGGTGGCTGCGACCACTTTCACCGCGAATGGCGATACCTACTGCGAACGGCGTTTTGTCTCATTCGACTCGGCCGACCCGGGACTGGAATCGAACGACCTCCACGAAACGGATGAGCTTCAGCCGAGCAGCGAGTTTGAAACGCTTCTGCCGGAGAGCGTGGCGGGCTTCGATCGTCTCGACCTCTATGAAGATGAGGTGGGCTTTCGCTTTGCCTACTACTCGGACGGATTCTTCTCGTTTGCCGTCTTCGAGACTCCTACGACCGTGGACTTACCCGACGCGAAGACGGTCCAATTCGGAGAAGGTGCCTACCAACGCTCCTTCACCGCGGGTCAGGCGACATACGTCTGGGAGACCCGTTCCGGGGGTATGGCTCTTCTCGGCGACCTCCCACCGGATCTCCATGAGGCGGTGCTGGCCACCCTGCCCCCGTCACGAGACCCCGGCATCCTCCGTCGAATTTGGCGCAGCCTCTTCGGCTAACGGGTTGCCCCTCCGCTGAACTCGAGTCTCTTCAGACGAACCTCAGGTTGTACGGCCCAGATACGGGCCGTACTGCCTCAAGTTCCTTCTCCTCGAACCGACTTATCCTCCCTTCGGTGATATGTGGGACACCAAACAGGCGAGCCTGAGGTTGTTCAGCCCATATACGGGCCGTACAACCTGAGGTTCGCAGTTTTAGGACCAGCCGTCGAGGAGGACCCGGGCCGCCCATTCAGTCGGGTCGCGGAGTTCGGCAGCGGTGGGCATGCGTGACGGGTCGGACCACAGTGTCTTCAGGGAGTCGTCGCCGTAGCGTCTCTCCACCTCCTGGTTGAAAGCGTCGCCTAGCTGTGTGACCTCGACGGGCACCGGCCCAATGCCAATCGTTGGTTGTTCGGCGAGGTCGAGGCGAGCGATGTCTCGAGCCTCGGAGATCCGATCGAAACTTGGCGCGAGATCCGCGAGAGCCCTCCGCGCGAGCAATCTCGAGCAACCGGTGATGGTCCCGAGAAACGCTTCCAACTCGGCACGCGGGGCCTCGGCCTCCTCCCCGCCGATCAGGCCGTCGATACCCCCCGCTTCTTCGATGGCACGTTCGATCTCGGCGGGGTCGGAGCCTCCGATCATCAGACCGCTCAGCTTGGTCGGGTCGATTTTGACTGCCTCGGCATAGTCGTTAGTCAGATCGGACAGGTGGTCCTGTATCCACGGCAACTGACTCGTAGCGCGGAATGCAACTTCATTGGCGACGACCCAGAGATGCACTTCGCGCCGATCGACATCCTCGACCGTCAACGACTCGATGTTGCTGACGACGAGACTCATCGGGCCGATTCGATCCTGTGGTAGCCCGGCGTCGAACGAGGCGGAGACCCACGTAGAAAGATAGCCAACAAGTGATCCAGCTTGAAGGCCGACGATTGCCGGTCCCATCTGAGCGAACAATGGAGCGACCGGCGAGTCACCTCCTATCGATTCGCCGAACGGCTCTACCAGCCGACCGTAAGCCTCGAGATTCTTCTCGGCCCAGGTGCGGGGGTCAACCGGGAGCACATCCGCGGCTTGAATGACCTTGAACGGCGCGACTTGTTCCATTCGGTACTCGGCCAGACGAGCCAGCTCCCTGAACTCTTCTGCTGCCCAGGGCTCCACGGGCTGTCGCTCACCCGCCAGGTGTCTGGCTACCTCGGCGGCCAGCCTCCAATTGATGGGACCGGGCTGGTCGAAAAGCTCAAACAGCTTCGAGAAGAGGTCGTCGTTACCCACTATTCGAGTTTTCCGAGTTCAACTTCGAGGAGTAGTTCATCGTCGGCACGCAGGATACGGATGTCCACGATGTCGTTGGCGCGAAGACTTCGAAGAATGGCCAGAAGCTCCTCGATGGTGTCGACCCGATTGTCCGCAATCTCAACGATGACGTCGTTGATCTGACCTCCCGAGCTTTCGTATGCCGAGCCGCCGGACATCCCCGTTATACCGACACCAACGGGATATTCAGCTTCCCCCTGTATGGCCCAGACAGTCGAGCCCCTGATCCCGAGCATGGCGTGGTCGACTTTCCCGTTCTCGATCAGGTCGGTGACAACTCCCACGACCAGGTCTATGGGGATGGCAAAACCGAGACCTTCGGCTCCGACATCGGACACGGCGATTGCTGTGGTGATGCCGATCAGCCTGGCTCGCGCATCCACCAGAGCCCCACCACTCGACCCAGGGGCGATCGGGGCGTCGGTCTGGACCAGGCCGTAGAGGAACTCGCTTCCGGCCACATTTAGAGAACGATTCAAAGCGCTGATGATCCCGGAGGTGACGGTGGGCCCTCCTTCGAGGCCCAGCGGGTTGCCGATGGCCACGGCCGGCTCTCCGATGCTCAAAGAAGCGGAGGACCCGATCTCAACAGCCGTCATGTCTGCCCTATCGACTAACAGGACCGCAATGTCGGTGACAGGGTCAGAGCCGATCACACGGGCGGGGAAGCGCGCCCCGTCGGCGAAGGTGACGGACACCTCCGTTGCCCCGGCGATCACGTGGTGGTTGGTGATGATGTAACCGTCGCTTCCGTAGATCACGCCGCTGCCGCTGCCATCCGTCAGGAAGGAACTCGTTTCCACGTACACCGTCGACGGAATGACTCGTTGGGCGACGGCGGTGGCAGTCACTGTGCCCCCAAGGGTCGGCGGAGGCCCGGTCGGCGGCGGAGCGGTGAGGGTCGGAGCCGGTGGCACAGTGGGTGGGGGAGGCTCCTCGAAGACCCCAACAAATCCGAGGATCGCAAAGGTCACTCCGGTCCCGAGAAGGACACCACCAAGGATGCCAAGGATCATGGTCCACGGATCGGCTTGCCGGGTGTTGCTCGGCGGCGGGCTGTCTGCGTAGGCGACAGGCTGGTCGTCGGGCTCGTTCAAGCCGAGATGGTCTCCGGGGCCGCGAGGGCCGTGATCCGTCATAGGCTGAGAATTCTATGAACGAATCCATGCAAACCGCCAGAGTGAAGGTCGGAGATGACGTGATCGACACTGCCGCTCTCGTCGATTCGGTGGGACGCGCCGATTCAGGAGCAACAGTTCTCTTCCTAGGCACAGTCCGCGATCACTCTGAAGGCAAGACTGGAGTCACCCATATCGAGTACGAGGTCTATGCCGAGATGGTGGAGCCGAAGATCGAGGAGACAGTGGTTGAGGCATGTCGACGTTGGCCGGTGATGTCGGTTGCCGTCGAGCATCGTTCAGGGGTCGTCGAAGTTGGCGAGGTCTCGGTGGCAGTGGCCGTCGCCTGCGCCCATCGAGCCGACGCCTTCGAGGCTGCCCGATTCATCATCGATGACCTCAAAGAGCATGCTCCGATCTGGAAGAAGGA
>SMXW01000014.1 GCA_004356805.1 Acidobacteriota bacterium
CAGGATCCGCGCCGCCTCAACGCGGGTGATCTCGGACTCCCCCAGGTTCCTGACATAGCGCAACCCCATCCTCACCCCGACAGCGGGCCGAATCACATCTTCGACGTGGCCTCTCCCCCGCCGCCATTGTTGGCCGAGATAGGTCACGATGTCCTCGGGATCGGCGTCGATGGGCTCGACCGTGCAGTCATGCCACGACACATTCACGTCGGGTGCCAGCACCACAACACCGTGCCGTTGAGCGTCCTGGACAAGAGAGTTGGGGCTGTAGAAGCCCATCGGCTGCGCATTGAGCAAACCCGTCAGGTACTCGGCCGGGTAGTGAAACCGGAGCCAGGTCGACATGTAGACGATGTAGGCAAAGCTCACCGAATGACTCTCGGGAAAACCGAAACTGGCGAAGCCCTGAAGCTTCTCCCAGATCTCGTCGGCTGCTGCGTCGGTAATCCCTTTAGCCGCCATCCCGACGTACACCTCGTCCTTGAGCCGGCCCATCGCCTGCTCGGAGCGTTTATGTGTCATCGCCTGCCGGAGTCTGTCGGCCTGTGACCCGTCGAACCCGGCACAGATCCGGGCCATTTCCATCAGTTGCTCCTGAAATATGGGAACACCCAGGGTCTTCTTCAAGATCGTTTCGGTAGAAGGATGCGGATAGCGAATTGGCTCCTCCCCGTTGCGACGACGCAGATAGGGGTGAACCGACTGGCCCTGGATCGGCCCGGGCCGGATCAGAGCCACCTCCACAGCCAAGTCGTAGAAGGTCTTCGGCTTCATCTTGGGCAGGGTCGCCATCTGCGCCCGCGACTCGATCTGGAAGAGCCCGACCGTGTCGGCCCGGGTGATCGACTCATAAATGGCCGGCTCTTGGGGGATACGGGCCAGATCAATCTCGACGCCGTGAGTGTCCTCGATCATGTCGGTGGCAAGATGCAGCGCGTTGAGCATGCCAAGGCCCAGCAGGTCGAACTTGACGATCCCAACCGCGGCCGAGTCGTCCTTGTCCCACTGGATGACAGTCCGCCCCTCCATCCGACCCCACTCCAACGGCACCACCTGCCACAGCGGCCGGTCGGCGATCACCATCCCACCGGAGTGGATGCCAAGGTGACGTGGGTAGCCGTCGAGCCGCCAACAGATGTCGTAGATCATCTCGGCGGTCATTCCCGCAGGCAAGGGGGTGTCCATGCTCCTGAGCTGGGCCGGGTCACGGGTGTCGACGTATTTGGAGAGACCGTCCACCTGGGCCTGGGTGAACCCAAACGTCTTGGCCACATCGCGGAGCACCGACCGGGCCCGGTAGGTGATGACATTGGCCACCATCGCCGCCCGCTCCCTTCCGTAGCGGCGATAGCAGTACTGAATGACCTCCTCGCGACGGTCAGCTTCGAAGTCGATGTCGATGTCGGGGGGCTTGCTCCGCTCCTCGGAGAGGAAACGCTCGAAGGGAAGTTGGAGACGTATCGGGTCGACACGGGTCAGTCCGATGCAACGACACACCGCGGAGTCGGCGCCCGACCCCCTGATCTGGCAGAAAATGTCCTGGCTCCTGGCAAAATCGACCAGGTCTTTGACCACAAGGAAATAGCCGGGGAATCCAAGTTTCTCGATTATCTCCAACTCGTGTTGCAGCCGACTCCGGGCTACCGGATCGATGCCGTCGTCCGATCCCGGATAGACGTCCCGGGCGCCCTCCCACGTGAGATGACGTAGGTAGTCCATCTCATCCCTGAAGTGACCGGGCATGGGGAAGTTCGGCAGCCGAGGGGCGACCAGACCGAGGTCGAAAGCGAGACGACGCCCCAACTCGGCACTCCGAGCCACTGCACCCGGATATCGGGCGAACCGGATTGACATCTCGTCGGGGTGCTTCAGATAGCGCTCGTCGCTGGCAGGACGAAAACCATCCGCTTGGGCAAGGGTGCGCCGGCCGGCAATAGCGGCCAGCACCTCGGACAGATAGGCGTCGGCCCGATCGTGATAGTGGGCCTGGTTGGTGGCCACGGTGGACAACGACAGTTTCTGAGCCACCTCCCAAAGCAAATCGTTGCGGGCATCGTCCTCGGGCATCCCGTGATGCCACATCTCGACATGGAGACGGGGACCGAACATCTCATGGAGACGTGACGCTTCCCGAATTGTGGCGTCCAGGTCACCGGAAGCAGCCGCCATGGGGACGGCCCCCAAGTGACAACCGGTGAGGGCGTGGACATCGTTGTTGTCGGCGGCGATCGCAAGGTCGTCCCACGAATAGATGGGATGATCCTTCTCCCCTCTCATCTGTGCTTTGGTAATCAGATGAGAGAGGGTCCGGTAGCCATCGGGCGAGCCTGCCAGCAACAGAAGATGGTCGGACCCTGGTAGATCGGTGGGTTTGACCCCGTGTGCCCGAACACTCCTACCCCGACGCAACCTGCCCTGGCCTCCCTTGACCCGGGCATACCGCTGTTTGTCCCATTCCTGTGCCTTTGCCACTGGGTCGGCATGGCCAGACGGATTGACCTCCAACCCGATTTCCACTCCATAGATGGCGGGCAACCCGGCGGCCTTGGCTGCTTGCCAGAATCGGGAGACCCCGTAGAACCCATCATGATCGGTTACGGCGAGCGCCTCGTAGCCGAGCTCGATGGCCCGCTCCACCAGATCTTCGGGATGTGATGCCCCATCCAGAAACGAAAAGTTGGTGTGACAGTGGAGTTCGGCGTACCGGGACATTGCCTCACTCTATCGAACATATGTTCGATATGTTCAGCCGGGCAGGATTCTGAATCCCCCCCTATCTCTTTTCCATATCCTTCTTTTCTGGGTTGCCTGAGAAGGATGAACGGATCAATCCCCCCGAAGGAGGACCGGCTACCGTCCGCTCAGGAGGTCAACATGGCATCGATCACCAAGACAATTCGACTGTCGGGTAAGGCAGGCGGTTCGATAGAGGACGCGGTACGGACCGTCCTTGCCCGCGCCGCCACCACCGTCTCCGATATCCAGAAATTCGAGATCGTCGAGGTTGGGGGCGAAGTGGACGATTCGGGTGCCCCGAAATTGTTCACGGTGACCCTCGATATCACCTTCGGCATCAAGGACCCCGTCGAGCACGGCTGAGCCTCAACTCGATTGAGCCGTCCAAGTCATGAGCATTCCGGCGCCCCAGTCCCTTGACCATGGAATCCATCTGATTCCCGTTCCCCTGCCGTACAAATCGCCACCGTGGGTCAATGTCTACGCGGTCGAGTCCAACGGTGGGCTTCTTCTGATCGACTGTGGAACCGACTGGGAGCCCGGAAGAGAGGCCATTCGTCAGGGTTTCGCTGATCTCGGGCTCGAGGAGTCAGCCGTTCACACCCTGGTTGTCTCCCACCTACATCCCGATCATGTCGGAATGTCTGCTCGCCTCGTCAGCGACTGGGGATGTCGTTTCGTGATGCACGAGCGGGCGGCCAAGCTCGTCGATCGCTACAACGACAGCCCGGGATACATGAATCGCCTGGTGAAGATCGGTTCTGTTCACGGAATACCCGATTCAGCCACCAACGCCGCGACCCACGTCGAGCGCCCCGACTACATGCCGTTGCTCGAGCCGCCCGACTTTTTGGTTGGCGACGGTGACACGATCGACCTCGGTGATGGTCGCAGCCTCCACGTGGTGCACACCCCCGGCCACGAACCGGCCCACATATGTCTTCGCGACAGCCGCACTGGCATCCTCTTCTCTGGTGACCACATCCTCCCGCGGATCTCCCCGGTGATCATGTACGACCTCGATCTCGGGGACGTGTTGGGCGATTACCTCGGCTCGTTGCAGAGATTGATCGCCATGGACCTGGGCGTTACCTACCCGGCACATGGAACCCTCATCGACCAGGGCGGCGAGAGAGCCAGGCAGATCCTCCTGCATCACGACCGGCGACTCCTCGACATGGCCGAGCTGGTTCGTTCTGAGGACACAACAGCGTGGAATGTGATGCTCAAGTCATTCCGGCCAAACCTCGATCCGCTGCAGTCGCGTCTCGCCTTCCTGGAAACGATCTCCCACCTCGAACATCTCAGACTCACCGGTCGTATCCGGGACGAGGAGAGGAATGGAAAGGTGATCTACCGGGCTTGAGCGAATGTAATGGGTTGGCATGTGTGTGAACATGGACGAGTATGTGACCGGTAGCGGTGCGCGCCGTTTGCGCATGAAGGAGCTCTTTGATGATGTTTGCCTATCTGGACGCTGGTTCGGGAAGCCTCATTCTCCAAGCGGTGCTTGGTGGAATCGCCGGACTGGTAGTCGCGGTCAAAGCGTGGAGGGCAAGGATGCTCGGACGCAAGGCGGCGGCCCAAGAGTCAGAGACTGCAAGCCCCGCTGACGAGTCGGCACTCACCTCCGAGTCGTAACCCCGATGGTCTCGGCCGATCCGGGCTCTTTCCGGGACCCGGCGTCCAGGGTCGTTCACGACGGCAATCGCGTCCTCCGTCTTCTCGACGAGCGGGGGCTGGAAGCATGGCAAGCTCTCAAAGCCACCTCCTTCTTTGAGAAAGCCGTCGCCGACGGCCGACTGATTCACACAGAAGAGACATCCGACTTCCCGGCAGACGCAGCCGGCGCACTCGAACATCAGCGACTGTCCCTCATCACTTATCCCTACGAGTGGACCTTCTCGATGTTGAAGGACGCAGCTCTCCTGCAACTCGACCTTCTCGCCGACGCACTCGCCGACGGCATCACAATCAAGGACGCAACCCCGTTCAACATCCAGTTCGTTTCGGGAAAGCCGATCTTCATCGACCTCGGGTCCTTCGAGGCGTATCGGTCCGGGGAGCCTTGGATCGGATACCGGCAGTTCACACGTCAGTTTCTCTTCCCGCTGATGTTGAGGGCGTGGGTAGGTCTCGCGTACCAACCGTGGCTGCGCGGCGATATGGAAGGCCCAACTGCCGGAGAGATGAAACTACTACTCTCAACAGCACAAAGACTGCGGCCCGGCGCTCTGATGCACGTCTCCCTTCAGGCTCGCATGGAGGACCGAATGTCTGGTGCCGCCGTCCGGGAGGAGCTCAAGGACGCCGGATTCAGCGTTGACCTCATACTCGCCAATGTCCGGAAGCTGAGAAGTCTCGTCGAATCCCTCGAGTGGGACCACGAAGTGGAGGGGTGGTCGGACTATCAGTCTTGTACCCACGTGGGGAGAGATCGTGACGCCAAAAGCGAGTTCCTCGAGGGTGCCCTCGATCGAGCGCGACCGGAGATGGTCGCCGACCTCGGCGCCAATGACGGTCACTTCTCCGACATCGCGGCAGAATCGGGGGCTCACGCTGTTGCCATCGACAGCGACGAGCCGGTCCTCGATGATCTCTATCAGCGCAGCCGCGGAAAGAACATATCGATAATCGTTTCTGATCTGGCGAACCCGACACCGTCTCAGGGGTGGGCCGGCAAGGAGCGACCCGGGCTTTTCGAGAGAGTGAAACCCGACGTCGTTATCGCCTACGGAGTCATCCATCATCTCATCTACACGACGAGCATTCCACCGCGAGCAGTCATGGAGTGGTTGAGGAGTTTCGCCTGCGTCGTGGTGGTGGAGTTCGTCGCGCCCGAAGATGAGATGGTGGCAAAGCTCACCGCCAACAAGCTGGCTCGGGAACTGCACCATGGACGTAACGAGAAGGAATTTCGGGCCATCATCGCAGCGATGTTTGACGTGCACTCGGAACGGACACTCGAATCCGGCACTCGCATCCTGTTTGAGTTGATACCCCGCTAGGAGTCGCCGCGAAGCGTCTAGCGAGTCAGGCGGACGGGGTCTCCAACTGCGTACGAGCCAAATTCTGCGACAACCATCAACTGATCAACGTCTGCCGGCACAAGCTGGGTCTCGATGTCGAACGAAAAGCCTGAAATGAGCAGATCCTCGCTGTCGAACCACCGAACCACATTCTCGTTCTCCTTGTCGGGTGGGCCATAAGCGACAAGGGTTTCGCCGGCGAACACGTAGATCATGTCGGGTGTCTGGTTCCGGGTGATATCAGCGGCCCATCCCTCAACCGTCCAACCACTATCAGTCGATGCCACCCTCTCCACCTGGATCCGGCGACTGCCCTCGGTCTGGATCTCGAGGAGATGCCCATCGTTGGAGACCAGTTCGAGAGATAGGACATCTGCTGAGCCTGATACCCATCCACCTCCGTCGACGGGCACGAGAATGTCGATCTCGTTGTGCCCGTCCACCAGGAGTTCCTCGTTGATCATTCCCCGGATTGTCCCTCCACCCGAGCTATCCCGGGAGACAAACCCGACGCCCCCAACACTTCCGTTGACGATCAGAAGCAGATCGTTCGATATGACTTCGGGGGGAAGCTCGATACGACCCGTCAGGAGTGTCTGGACCATTCCTGTATCCATGTCGAGCTCTGCCAGGGAGGCGCCACGCTCTAGAGACCAACGCAGTTCGTCGCTGTCGTTGACGGTGAGCCCATCCACCGACTGACCCACGAGTGCCTGATACGGGCCAACACCCGCGACTCCGGCCCAACTCGATTGATCGGGAACCCAGGTGTAGTTTCGATTCACCTGATCGAACAGAACGCTGAGCTCGGTATCCGCACCATCGCCGTTACAGCACCAGCGCAGGGGCTCGTGAGCTCGGTCAATACCTTCGAGCTGAAGCAGTGAGATACCATCGAACGCCCACGCCGCAGAGACATCGAGGACCTCGGCAATCGTTGGCATGATGTCGATCCCGAAGACCGGCTCGTCTCTGACTTCTCCGGTCGTCTGGTTGGGATACTTGATGAACAGCGGCACCCGATAGAGATCGTCACGATTGTTGTCGTATGGCCAGCGACGATGCTCGCCTGGCACGAAGGATGCACCGTGATCGGCGACGACCACAATCATCGTCTCGTCCCATGTGCCGGTTTCGTCGAGCTTGTCGAAGAGTCGACCGAGCATGGTGTCGAGAAAACCGAGCTGATAGAGATGGCGTTGGAACCCCATGAGAGCCGGCTCCGAGTCCAGGGCCCAGCGCCCGTTGCCCTCGACACCCTCGACCTCGGTGTACTCCTCGGGTCGGTCGTAGTGGGTGCCGCTCGGATTTATCTCCCACGGCACGTGCGGGGCCTGGAGATGGGCATAGCTGAGTGTTGGCGAGCCGTCTGCGTCGATACCGTCGATGATCCGCTGCATCCAGTCGACCCATCTGGCCCTGATTCCGGAAGGAGGAACCGGCAGACCTTCTATCTCAACGCCTGCGCCGGTGGGCGCCCTGGTCTGCCCGAGGAACCCCTTCCAGGCATTGTCGATGCTCGGCAGATTCTCCCGTAGCACGATCGGGAGGGAAAGATGGCCGAAGACCACGCCTACATCTTGAATCAACGCGCTGAATCGAGCCGGTGCACGTCCTGCGTAGTCGGGACAGATGTCCTCGGGGCACATGTCGGCGACCCATTCGATGACATGCATCTCATAGATATTGCCCAACAACGTGAACAGGTTTTCAGGATGATCAACCGACGAAGGGCTCATCCCCTTCTCTCCAAGAACTCCCGTGAGGATTGCCGGGACGCTCTGGGTGGTTGCGATCGAACTCGACAGGGCATTTCGATACCAAGTGCCCTCCTGTTCCAAACGAGCAAAATTGGGAAAGAGTTCGGCGTTGACGCTTCCCGTCTGATCCATTACCGAGGCCAGCGGCATTTCATCCAATTGGATGATCACGATCGGAGCCGGATTGGCAACTTCGACAGTGGTGTCCGCAGTCTCGAGTTCTGTCCAGATCAGTCGCGCCGACGCCGAGGTCGCCACGAACATGATCATGACCAGGGGAAGTGCAATCGCAAACCACACGAGCACACCTTCGAATCGACGGACCATGAGAACCACAACCACAGTGACACCAAGGGCTATGGCGATTGCCAGGATGGTGTTGTCAGGAAGGACCTGTCGGCTGATCACAAGTCCGATGGCTACTGCCAAAACGCCGACCATCGCCTTGTAGGCGATATCGCCAGCGCGACCGCCGATCCGATCTGTGACCCAGAGAATGACCAGAGCCACTGTCGGCACGGCCAGGATGATCAGCAGCCCGAAGAGGACGATTTCTCCGGGGCTGGTCCGATTGGCCACAAACACATCCGGATTGCGGCCATAGATGTCGAGAAGCGGCGCCGCGAAGGCGGCTGCGCCCAGACCACAAATCACGAGAAGTCTTCGCCAGACTCGGTTTTGCTCGTTTGGTCCCGAAACCACCATAGAAAGGTAATTGGCCGCGACCACAACCTGACATATCTATCTGAGCTATCGGCTGTTTTCGAGGCCCATCCTACCGATACGCCTCCGGTCCCCCGACCCCGACACATTCTCACGCTCGAAGTCCACAGTCTTCTCGCCTGGACACCAAGCTGAGTTGAGCCAGGTGACCCGTACAATCTGCCTATGCGTCCCATGAGTCGACGAGCCCGCCGTGGCGGCGCCAGCGGAGAGGATTCCGATCTTCCACTCAGGGGGCAGATCGGTCAGCTGACAGAGCTCTTTGGGTTTCTCCGTCCCTATCGGCGGTGGCTGGCAGTCGCGGTTTTCGGGGTCACAGTCGCGTCCGCCTTGGGTCTCGTCTTCCCACTGATCATGGGCGGGCTTGTCGACACGGCTATCGGAGAAGAAACGACCGCTGAAAGTCTCGATCGGCTAGCCCTTGTTCTTCTGGGCGTTTTCTTGGCTCAGGCCGCTTTCAACTACATCCGCTCATATGCAGTAGCCATCGTCGGTGAAGGTGTGGTCGCTGATCTGCGGCGCACGGTTTACCAACGCATCATTCGACTTCCGGTGCCGTTCTTCGATAAGAGACGGACTGGCGAGATCACGTCACGCCTGACTTCGGACGCGTCGGTGATTCAAGGAACCGTTTCCACGGCTGTGGCCCAAACGTTATCGCAAGGCATCACACTCGTCGGAGGAGTCGCTCTGATGCTGGTGCTGAGCCCGAGGCTCTCGCTCACAGTGCTCACTTTTCTGCCTGTCGCGATCCTTGCCGCCGCCTTCTTCGGTCGCCGTCTCAATCGAATCTCAACCGTTTTCCAGGACGAGATAGCGTCGGCGAATGCCTTTGCCGACGAGACCATCGCCTCGATAAGAGTCATAAAATGGTTTTCCGCCGAGACGGACGCGACCAACCGGTACGACCAGGGAATCGGCCGGTCCTACGAGATCGCCCTGAGACGAGCCCGGTTGCGAGCACTATTCGTCCCCGGTGTCACCTTCGTCGGGTTTGCAACCCTGGCCTTGGTCCTCTGGGTGGGGGGTCGTCAGGTGCTGGCAGGCTCGATGACCGCTGGTGAACTGGTTTCCTTCCTGCTGTACACCCTCACGGTGGCTGGGGCGATCGGAACGTTCACCGGTATCTACTCGCAACTGCAAGAGGCGCTTGGCGCCTCCCGCCGCATATTCGAGTTTCTCGGTATGCCCGTCGAGATCCACGAAGCCACCCGGCCTCAGGTCCCGTCGCATCAGGAAGGCTCGATTCGTCTGGAGTCGGTGAGTTTCAGTTATGAGGGACGCCACAGCGTGGTATTGCGGGAGATCGACCTGGCGTTGGCCCCCGGTGAGGTTGTGGCCCTCGTGGGTCCATCGGGTTCCGGCAAGTCAACAATCACACAGCTGATACCCCGCTTCTACGACCCCACCAGTGGCCGGGTCCTGGTGAATGATGTGGATGTGAAGAACCAATCGCTGACCGATTTACGGGCTCAAATGGCGGCCGTTCCCCAGGAAGTGCAGCTTTTCTCAGGAACAATCAGCGAGAACCTGCGCATATCCAAGCCCGAGGCGACAGACGATGAGCTCGTCGACGCGGCCACCGCTGCCAACGCCCACGAGTTCATTACTGAATTTCCCGACGGCTACGAGACTGTGGTGGGGGAGCGTGGAATCCAACTTTCGGGCGGTCAACGACAACGAGTCGCCATCGCTCGAGCACTTCTCGCCGATCCGCGCATTCTCATACTCGACGAAGCAACGAGCTCGTTGGACGCCGAATCGGAAGGTCTAGTTCAACAAGCTCTACAGCGATTGATGATCGGACGAACGACTCTCGTCATTGCCCATCGTCTCAGCACTGTGCGCGCCGCGGACCGTCTGGTAGTTATCTCCGATGGGCGAATCGTGGAGGAGGGGGCGCACGATGATCTCGTTGCAGCCGGCGGGGTTTATGCGCGACTCTTGGAGCGTCAACTCTCAACCTGAACCGCATGGGACGGAAGCCAAGATCGTGTTGATCGATAGCTGTTCCGGATAGTGAGATCAGTCCACGTCGGGCAGGACGAGGCCAAGGATCCACCCGACCACCGAGATCACGACCGAACCCCACAAGGTGGCCCAAAAGAAGCCTGTGGAGGTCAAACCAAGGCCTAGAACGCTGGGACCTGACAACCAGACAACCAACTGCAGCACCAAGGCGTTGACGATCAGCAGAAAGAGCCCGAGAGTCACAATTATGAACGGAATGCTGAAAAAAGTGATGACGGGCCTGGCGAAGGCGTTGGCCAATCCCATGATGGCGGCAACGATCAGGAACTGCCACCAGAAACCCGAGAACTCAAGCCCGCTGACCAGCCAGACGGCCACCCAGAGTGAGGCAGCGGTGCTCAGGAGTGTGACTACGAATTTCATCCGGGTGACCCTACCGATCGCCTTGTGCCGATGCGCTGGCTAGCTGACTTTCGATTTGCACCACGCCGCAATGATTGAGACCAGGTCGGACTTGGCATCTTCTGCGTAGTCGACCATCCCTCGTGGCTCGTATCCCCAGTAGCGTGGTGACGATGGAGATGAGCGTCACGAGGGAAATCGCCCGTCCCGCCGATGAGGTGTTCGACTACCTGGCCGACGTCTCCAACAACCCGTCATGGCAGAAGGGCATGCAATCCTGTGAGTGGACCTCAGAACCACCGATCAGGGGCGGGTCCACATATTCCCAACTTGCCCGGTTCATGGGCAAGAACATCAAGCCCTCGTTCGTCGTAACTGAGTTCGAGCCGGGTCGACGGATTGCGATCAAGACCGTGGAGTCGACCTTCCCGATCCAAGTAGTACGCCGGGTGGAGCCGACCGGCCCCGACTCATGTCGGGTATCGGCCCAGATCGGTGGGGGGCCCGACAAAGGTGTTGCCAAGCTGCTCGCGCCGATCATGGCCCGAGTGGCTCAGAAGTCGGTCGATGGTGACTACGACCGATTGGTTGAGCTACTCGAGTCTTCGTCAACCAGCACCCCGACCGAGAATTCACCTTCGGAGTAGGTGATTGTGGCGGCCCGGGAAGCGGCCATGAGGTCGGACTCGGCCTCTTTCAACAACTCAATCGACTCAGGGCCTGCCGAGACCGAAATACTCTCGACCTCGGCTCGCATCGAAACCTTGGCATCAGACTTGGTGCGACGCACCGAGGACAGCACCTGACTGGTGATCTCGAGGATGGCGGTGTCGGCGGTGAGACCGTCGAACTCATCGGCCGACGGCCAACTTGCCCTATGAATCGAACCAACCTGGTACCAACTCCACACCTCCTCTGTGACGAAGGGAAGAAACGGCGCAAAAAGCCGGAGATATAGACCCAGCCCCATTTGGAGAGTGGCGTGTGCTGATGCAGCCTCGGGGCCCTCACCGTAGGCCCGGGTCTTGACCAACTCCAGGTAGTCGTCGGTCCAACTCCAAAAGGAGCGCTCGGTGGTCTCGAGAGCCCTTGCATAATCAAATCGCTCGAAAGCCTCGGTGGCCTGTCCAACCACCAGGGAAAGCCCGGCCAGCATCGACCGATCGATTGGCTCCGTGATGTTGGCCGAATCGACGTCCTCGGAGAATCCGAGAGCAAAGCGTGAGGCATTGAGGATCTTGATGCCAAGTCGTCGTCCAATCTTTATGACACCGAAGTCGACAGCCGTATCAACACCGGGCCGGCCATTGCAGGCCCAGTAGCGCACGGCCTCGGACCCGTACTCCTCGAGCAAAGGGGCTGGCGTCACCACGTTCCCCTTCGATTTGGACATCTTCTTTCTGTCCGGATCGAGGATCCACCCGTTGATCGTGGCACTGCGCCAGGGCAGCTTCGAATGCTCGTAATGACTGCGCACCACCGTGGCGAAGAGCCAGGTGCGGATGATGTCAGCACCTTGTGGCCGGATGTCCATGGGGTAGACCCTCTCGAACAGATCGGGGTCGTCGTCCCAATGACCGGCGATCTCAGGGGTGAGCGACGACGTAGCCCAGGTGTCCATCACATCGGGATCTCCCACGAAACCACCTGGCTGGCCACGCTGCGACTCGACATAGCCTCCGGGGACGTGACTGCTCGGATCGATGGGTAGGTCCGCCTCATCAGGGATGAGCGGCTGGTCATGATCAATCCCGCCGGATTCATCGATCTGGTACCAGACCGGGATCGGCACGCCGAAGAATCGCTGACGTGAGACCAACCAATCACCGTTCAGCCCGTCAACCCAGTGCTGGTAGCGGACCGCCATGAAGTCAGGCACCCACTCGAGCTCTTCGCCTCGAGCCAGGAGAGCCTTGCGCAGGTCATCGTCGCGGCCACCGTTGCGGATGTACCACTGCCGGCTGGTCACGATCTCCAGCGGCCGATCCCCCTTCTCGTAGAACTTGACCTGATGGGTGATCTGTTTTGGCTCTCCAACCAGATCTCCGGACTCGGCGAGCAACTCCGCCATCTTCCGTCGTGCCTGGTTGGGGTACAGACCTGCGATCTCTCGGTACACGACCTCGCCTTCACCCTTCAACCATTCAGGTGTCTCCTTCTGAAGCCGACCGTTGTGTTGGATGACCGAACGCGTCGGCAGATCGAGCTCACGCCACCATGTGACGTCGGTGGTGTCGCCGAAGGTGCAGATCATGGCCACACCCGTTCCCTTCTCGGGGTCTGCGAGTTCATGTGCCATCACCGGCACCTCGACACCAAAGAGCGGCGAGGTAACGGTCGATCCGAAGAGGTCCTGATAGCGGTCGTCATCGGGGTGAGCCACGAGAGCAACACAGGAACAAATCAACTCCGGACGGCTGGTCTCGACATGGATCGAGCCCCCGCCGGGTCTGTGAAAGACCACCTCGTGATATGCCCCAGGCTTCTCCCGGTCCTCTAGCTCAGCTTGGGCAACTGCCGACCTGAAGTCGACATCCCAAAGAACCGGAGCCTCCTTGGTGTATGCCTCTCCACGCGCCAGGTTGCGCAAGAAGGCCTTCTGCGAAGTCCTACGGCTGTTGTGATCGATGGTCGCATAGGTCTGGGTCCAATCGACAGACAGGCCAAGGGCTCGCCAAAGACCCTCGAAGACCTTCTCGTCTTCGACTGTGAGGACATGGCAGGCATCGACAAAGTTGCGACGGCTGACGGCCATCGGTGGATCGTTGGGCTGGTCCGGTAGTTCGAAATCGGGATCATATGGGAGAGAAGGGTCGCACTTGATCCCGTAGAAATTCTGGACACGACGCTCGGTGGCCAGACCGTTGTCGTCCCAGCCCATCGGGTAGAAGACCTCTTTGCCGGTCATACGACGATAGCGGGCGTGGGTGTCGGTCTGGACATAACCGAAGACCGATCCCATGTGAAGCGACCCCGACACAGTCGGCGGCGGTGTGTCGATGGAGAAGATCTCATGGCGCGTCTTGGACCGATCGAAGCGGTAGGTGCCATCGGCCTCCCATCGGGCGTCCCACTTCGCCTCGAGACCTTCAAGACCTGGTTTCTCTGGGATGTTTCGGGTCATCGGGGACGGAAGCGTAATTGGGGAGGAGGCCTTAGCCCGCCTACATGTTCCGCCGGTACTGACCGCCTACCTCGTATAAAGCACGACTCATCTGGCCCAACGAGGCGACCTTCGAAGTTTCCATCAACTGATGAAAGAGATTGTCGCCATGGACGGCTGTCTTCTGAAGATCGGCCAGGCCCACTTTCGCGGCTTCGTCGTTCCGGTCCTGGAACGCCCTCAAGTTGGCTATCTGGCGGTTCCTGTCATCGTCAGTCGACCGAATCAGTTGCTTCGGCATCTCAAACGGCGAGCCATCCTTGGAGAGGAACGTGTTGACGCCGACGATCGGATACTCACCCGACTCCTTTCGCTGCTCGTAAGACAGCGATTCCTCCTGGATCTTGGCTCGCTGGTACTGCCGCTCCATCGCTCCAAGCACTCCCCCACGACTGTTGAGCCGCTCGAACTCCATGAGGATTGCTTCCTCGACCAGGTCGGTGAGTTCGGTGATGATGAAACTGCCCTGAAGCGGATTCTCGTTCTTAGCCAGTCCGAGTTCGCGGTTGATGATCAACTGGATCGCCAGGGCCCTCCGGACCGACTCCTCCGTCGGTGTGGTGACTGCTTCGTCGTAGGCGTTGGTGTGGAGGCTGTTGCAGTTGTCGTAGATCGCATAAAGCGCCTGAAGAGTGGTGCGGATGTCGTTGAAGCTGATCTCCTGGGCGTGGAGGGAACGCCCAGAGGTCTGAATGTGATACTTGAGTTTCTGGGATCGTTCGTCCCCGCCGTACTTGTTCTTGATCGCTTTGGCCCAAATGCGACGGGCAACCCTGCCGATCACTGCGTACTCGGCGTCGACACCATTCGAGAAGAAAAAGGAGAGATTGGGTGCGAAGTCGTCGATGTCCATGCCCATGGCCAAATAGTTCTCAACAAACGTGAAGCCATTTGCCAGGGTGAAGGCGAGTTGAGTGATCGGGTTGGCTCCGGCTTCCGCCATGTGATATCCGCTGATCGACACCGAGTAGAAGTTGCGAATATCCCTGGTCACGAAGTACTGCTGGATGTCCCCCATCATTCGCAGGGCGAACTCGGTGGAGAATATGCAGGTGTTCTGAGCCTGATCCTCTTTGAGAATGTCTGCCTGAACGGTTCCGCGAACACGCGTCAGCGTTTTGGTCTTGATCTCCTCATAGACGTCCGCGGGCAAGACCTGGTCGCCGGTAACACCGAGAAGGCGTAAACCCAAACCATCGTTGCCGTTGGGAAGATCACCGTCATAAACGGGACGGGAACGTCCTCCATAAATCTCGTCGATCCTTGATTCCACCTCGGCCCACAGGTTGTTTTCACTGATGTACTGCTCACAGGCCTGGTCGATGGCGGTGTTCATGAAAAAGCCCAGGATCATAGGGGCGGGCCCATTGATGGTCATCGACACCGAGGTGCTCGGGTCAGACAGGTCGAAACCCGAGTAGAGCTTCTTGGCGTCATCGAGAGTGGCGACTGAGACCCCCGAATTGCCTACCTTCCCGTAGATGTCGGGTCGCTCATGGGGGTCCTCTCCGTAGAGGGTCACCGAGTCGAATGCCGTGGAGAGGCGTTTTGCCGACATCCCGGCGGCGACGTAGTGGAATCGGGCGTTGGTTTGCTCAGGAGGTCCTTCACCGGCGAACATCCGAGCCGGATCCTCCTCTTCCCTCTTGAAGGGGAACACGCCGGCCGTATAGGGAAACTCGCCCGGGACATTTTCCTGAAGCAACCACTCGAGCCGGTCACCCCACGACCGGTATCGGGGCAAAGCGACTTTGGGCACCCGGGTATGCGCCAGCGTCTCATGATGAAGCGGGACTCGAATCTCGGTGCCCCGCACGTGATAGATGAATTCCTCGCCCGAGTACTCGGCAACCATTCCGTCCCACCGCTCCAGAGAACGGAGATTCTCGGGGTTCACCTCGGCCGTGGCGGCTGCGATGTCTTCGGCAAGGTCGACCGACGTCAATTCGGCCGCTCCCTGAAGTCGGTAGAGGCGGTCCGCTACGACAGCCTGCTGACTCGCCCAATCGTTATAGCGACGCACCTCATCGACGATTTCGGCGAGGTACCTGCTCCGGTGGGGGGGAACGACATGCCGTTTGGCCTCGTCAGCCGTCGGTAGGTCGAGCGATGACTCCAGCGGAACACCCCGTGCCGCCAAAGACGCGATAAAGGCTTGGTAGAACCGGTTGGTTCCAGGGTCGTTGAAATCCGACGCAACGGTGAGGTAGATCGGCAACTGCTCATCGTCGGTGGTGAAGGCGAGATGGTTGCGTTTGTATTGCTTTCGAACGTCGCGAAGGGCGTCGAGCGCACCCTCCTTGTCGGCCTTGTTGATTGCCACCAGATCGGCGAAGTCGAGCATGTCGATCTTCTCGAGTTGGGTGGCGGCACCATATTCCGGCGTCATCACGTACATCGCCAGGTCGGAATAGTCGACTATCTCGGTGTCCGACTGTCCGATACCCGACGTCTCCAGGATCACCAGGTCATAGCCGGCCGCCTTGACCACGCCGACGGCATGGTGAACATGTGGTGACAGCGCGAGATTGGCTTGCCGCGTGGCCAAAGAGCGCATGTAGACGCGGGGATGTGGCAGGGAGTTCATCCGGATCCTGTCGCCAAGCAAAGCCCCGCCCGACTTTCTCTTCGACGGGTCGACGGAGATAATCGCCAAGCGAAGATCGGGGAAGTCGAGCAAGAATCTGCGGATGAGCTCATCAATGAGACTGGACTTGCCCGAGCCACCGGTTCCGGTGATCCCGACCACCGGCGCGTTCGACGCGGTGGCTCTTGCCTCTACCTCCTCAAAGATGTCGGCGTACTTGTCGGCGTAGTTCTCTGCCGCCGAGATAAGGCCCGCGACTGAAGCGCGGTTGTCCACCGACACCTGAGAGAGTTCGAAATCATCTGCCAGCTGGCCGGTGGCGAAGTCGGAGCTCGCCAGCATGTCCTCGACCATCCCAACCAGCCCCAGCTTGCGACCATCGTCCGGTGAGTAGATGCGGGTTATACCGTACTCGCGTAGCTCCTCTCCTTCGGCGGGAAGGATGGTGCCCCCGCCACCTCCAAAGATCCGAATGTGCCCGGCGCCCCGCTCCACCAGAAGATCCCTCAAATAGCGGTAGAACTCCATATGACCGCCCTGATAGGAAGTCACCGATATGGCATGAGCGTCCTCATCGATGGCGGCCTGGACGATGTCCAATCCACTCCGGTTGTGCCCAAGATGAATCACCTCGGCACCCGACGACTGAAGAATGCGTCGGAAGATGTTGATCGACGCATCGTGACCGTCAAAAAGAGTGGTGGCGGTGACGAATCGGACCTTGTTGGTCAGATTCAAGCCGTTATCAGGTGTTTCCGTCATGGCTCCTGGTCAAGTGACTAGTACAACTGTACAGGTGAATTGGACATTCTCACCTGTTCCACTTGTGGAAAAGTCCGCTAGATTGATGTGTGGGATGGCTAAATTCACAGGGCGGCTACAGGGGTCGGATTTGTACCCCAGCGCAGTGCTGATCGATATCAGCGACGGACGATTCAGCGTGTCGGCTGGGGGTATGCAGATCGGGTCGTGGGCGATTCAGAAGATCAATGCCGAGAGAACTTCGATTTTCCGTTTCGAACTCAACATCGACGGAGAACGCTTCGATTTCAACCCGGATGACCCATCGGCATTCTCCGACGAGATGGGGGCCGTGATTGACCTCACAGAATCGAAGGGTCGTTTCGGGATCAAAGCAAGGATCGAGCGGACCGCCAACGGCTGACAGGCCGCCAGCCACTGCCAAACTGATGTCATGGTCCGAAGCCTGATAAAGCGCGGCGCTATTGCCGGAACCATGATCGTGGGTCTCGAAGCTGCCTATGCCCTGCTTCGACCCTCCCCCTACCAACCCGAATTCGACCCATCTGGGGAGTTTGGCGACCCCGACCACCCCGACCTCCGCGTTGCGGTGCTCGGTGACTCGTCGGTCACGGCACCGGGTGTCGCCGGCCCGGACGAGATTTGGGTCACCATCATCTGCGATCGCCTCTCCGAGAATCGACATGTGATCCTCCAGTCATTCGCTGTTGGCGGATCGCGCGCCGGCGACCTAATCGACGATCAGATGAAACAGGCCATTGACTTCCGACCCGACATCATTTTTGTGGCTGTCGGCGCAAATGACGCCATCATGGGAGTACGCAGACGCCAGTTTGAGGACAATCTGGACTATCTCATCGGTGGCCTTGCAGAAACCGGAGCCGTGGTGATCCAAAGCGGGGTCGGAGATCTCGGATCCATACCTCGTCTGTACCCCCCTCTGAGTAAGATAGTCTCGCGAAGAGCGCATGGATTCGATCAGGCACATTGGAGAGTCGCGGCGAGACATGGGACCGCTGTTGTCCACCAGCGCAGCGATGACAGTGGCCGCTGGTACAAAGACCGCATGTTGTGGTCCCCGGACCTCTTCCATGTGAGTGCGGCCGGTCACGCTCGCTGGGCAGAAACCATTTGGAAAACTGTCGAGCCCCTGATCCCTGAATCGAATGGATCGCACTGAAGCCCTCTCCCGGCTTGGAGCCGCCAGGGTGGGACATCTCGTCACCGTGCGCCCCAACGGCCGACCCCACATCGTCCCGGTCACCTACGTACTGGTGGGGAACTCCGTGGTCACGATGATCGATCACAAACCCAAGACCACCGACCGTCTCCAGCGATTGATCAACATCGAAAACAACCCCGTTGCCACTCTGATGTCTGACCATTACTCGGAGGACTGGACGGCATTGTGGTGGGTTCGAGTTGACGGAGAGGCCTCAATCCACGTCGGGGATCAGATTTGGGAAGAGTCGGCAGCGGCCCTCAGCGCCAAATACGGGCAATACGCCGAGAATTCTCCCCGTGGGCCGGCGCTGGTCATTTCGGTTGACAGAGTCACGTCATGGGAGAGCACTCCCTGACCCCAGATTCTGTCGCCAGCCAATCCACCCGCTGGTCGTTGTCGAATACCGGGACCGACTCGATCATCTTCATATCCGTGGCAACGCCGACGGCAGTGGCGTCGGACCTTCGTTCCGCGAGGAGTCGGTCGTAGTAGCCCGCTCCCCTTCCAAGACGCCCTCCGGTCGCGTCGAACGCCACCCCGGGCACTAGGAAGACGTCGATCTCGCGCACTGGGGTCACCTGACCCTGTTCTACAGGTTGTTCCATCCCGAACCGGTGCACTTCCCTTGGTACCTCCCGGTCCCGGAACGTCAGTGAGCCATCGTCCTCAACCCTGGGAAGTGTCCAGCGCCAGCCGGGAAGCCGTTCGAAGAGGGGCGTGACGTCTACCTCATCGGGCAGCGCCAGATACGCCGAGATCGTTCCCGGCAATCGCTCGGACAGCCAGACAAAGAGACCGGACACCACAGACAAACCGACGCCGGGCTCGACCGGTGGCCGGCCGCGGGCCCGGTTTCGAATCTGGTCCTTGTCCATGCAACCCAGGGTAAATGAGGCGCAACTACGCTCGCTTGTCATGCGTTGGGTCATCGTTGGATTCAGGACTGCGGCGACGTGGATCGTCGGAGTCCTCATAACGATCATCTGCGCCACGTTGGTCCTGATCACGGCGTTCATCAACAACACCTCGCCCTTCATCGATAAGATCATCCGCTTCTGGTGTCGGACCTGGATCTTGATGGCCGGAGCCAAACTCACGATCGAAGGTCAGGAGCACGTCGACTCCAACAGCTCGTACGTGGTTGTCGCCAATCACCTCTCGACGCTCGACATCATGGCCGCCTTTCTGGCGATAAGACTGCCGATCCGTTTCCTTGCCAAGACGGAGCTCTTCAAGATCCCTCTCTTTGCCCAGGGCATGCGGGTAGTCGGAATGGTTGAGGTGGATCGTGAAGCGAGGGGCGCCGTACACGCGACTGTCAATCGACAGGCCAAAGAACTCATTGCCAAGAAGCGAAGCTTGATCATCTACCCCGAGGGGACACGGCCTCGCGACGGTGTCATGAAGCGCTTCAAGAAGGGTGCCTTCACCATGGCAATTGCCAGCCAACTCCCGGTGTTGCCGATGTCAATCCACGGCAGCTACGAGGCGTTTCCACCCGGCAAGCTGTGGGTGTACGGCGGTCCTATAAGAATCGTCATCGACCCGCCCATAGAGACTGCCGGTCTGGATCACTCCGACACCGGCGACCTCCGCGACCAGGTTTACAAGATAATCGCGGGCCGTGTCACTGCCATGGGTGGCGAGGTCGCCTAAAACCTTCCTAATGGTGTGTCGCGGATTTGGTTTGGGTGGTTAGAGCAGCGCGGCCGCGTTGGACCTTGGCGATGATCTCGTCGGCTGTCTTCTTCCAGATGAACGCCTTGGGATTGTCGTTCCAGTGTTCTGCCCAGAGCCCGATCGCTTCGGTAAGCGCGTCGACGCTGGTGAACACACCGCGTTTTGAGACGCCGTGCGGTGAGCAGGCTGAACCAGCACTCGACGAGATTCAGCCACCACCACCACCACCACCACGACGACGTCGTCGTGAAGTGAAGGTGCCACCGTACCCGCTTGGGGTGGGCGAGCCAGTTGGCCACCGGCGGCGCCTTGTTCGCCGACAGGTTGTCCAACACAACATGCACCTCAAGATGCTCGGGCACGTGCACGTTGATGGACTTGAAGAACGCCAGCACTTCTTTGGCGCTGTGACGGGGCTTGGTGTCGTAGATGACCTCACCGGTAGCGACGTTCATTGCTACGAACAGGTCAGTGATGCCGTTGCGCTTGCAGGCATAAGTCATCGTCTCAGCCCGTCCCGGCGTCATCGGCAGGCTCGGCTGGGTGCGATCCAGCGCTTCGCACTGCGTCTTCTCGTCGAAGCTGAACACCACCGCCCCGTGAGTAGGACCGTCCTCGAGCCAGGAGGTTCGGTGCGGGTAGCCAGCGGCGACCAAGGGTGGGACCCCGGCGGAAGGCCCGTCTGGAACAACGGCGGTGACACGGCTCTGCTCCTCGACGAGCGGGGGCACGTCGTAGCGCGACACCGTTATCCGTGATCCGATCCGGCTAAGTCGTAGGGATCTGCTCCAGAGTCTGGCTCCCGTTGGCCCCGCCAACGAGGAACAAAGACACCTCGTTGACCCCGTCTATGAGCTTGTCCGGCGGGATCATCGCATAGAAAGAGGCGGTGCGACCGTTGGTGTCGTAGGTCCTGGTAACGGCAACGATCTCACCGTTCAGACCGACCGCAAGCACTGACTCCTCCGAGAGCTGTTCGGCGCTCACGAGACTCCCATTGAAGTGAAGTGGTAGCGAATCACCGGCAGTCCTGACGACGTTGTAGCGACCCGGGTTCTCGATGGACGCGGTGAGCGTCGCGGATATGGCGACTGTGGCCGGGTCGATCGCCAAGCCCAGCAGGTTTCGCTGGCCTAACGGGGTCAGCCCAAATGGTCCATCCATCCCGAAGTCGTCGATCTTCCGGCCTGCGATCTCGAGTTTCTCGGTCCCGTCCGTCCCGAAAACAACAGCGCCTTGCGAGCCGGTGATCTGGCTCTCGGTGCGATCCGGCCGATCCGCCGCGAGGAGCGACGAGCCATCGGTTTCCCACGGCAATTCGATCCCGAGGACATCGACGACGGTGGGCAGTATGTCGATGGTCTCAGCGCGGTAGTCGTCGATGCGACCCGATTCCTGATACGGCTCCTTTATGAACAATGGAATGGCGGCGATCTCTCCCACGGTGTCCTCGAGGGCAACCCGCCGGTGCTTGATGTTGGGTCGAACGATCACTCCGTGGTCGGCGAGCACCACGATCAGAGCCTCGTCGTAGGTGTCGATGGCTTCGAGCCGATCAATAAGTTGCCCGATCATGGTGTCGGCGTACTGGACCTGCATCAGATGGCGCTGGTAGCCCTGGTTGACAAGCCACTCGTCGTCGCCCCACCCGGTCGTGGCGCTGCCCGGTATCGGTGCCGCTGCGTAGAACTTCTGACCGGTCGAAACGTACTGCCACGGGATGTGGGGCAGCATCACATGGATGAAGTCGAGGGTTGGCTCCTCGTCCGGCGGCTCAATGGCGTCTAGGAACTCCTGGAAAGGGATTCGCCTGTCTTCACTCACTGCCTCATTGAATCTTCTGATGATGTTGAAGTCGGTTTCCTCTTCTTCGGACAACCCGGTCTCGAAGTTCGACCAGGAATGGTCGATCGGCGGCAAGCCGCTGCGGAGGTCATTGGGAAGGAAGACGTGTGCCGCAACGATCCAGATGTCCGAGATCAAGGTCTGCCAGCGCTGCGCGAACGGAATCTGGGGGCGGCTCCGGTTGTCACAGGCGTACTCCGGGCACAACTCCGTGACCTGCTCACGAGCGCGAATCTCGTAATGATCGCTGAGTAGTGTGAACAGGTTCGCCGGGTAGTCGAACGCCATGGGCAGGCGGTCAGGAGGCGGATCGTTTCCGGTGAGGATCGCCGGGATCGCCTCTTCGGTTTGCTGCTGGACCGTGATCGCGTTCCGGTACCAGGTCCCGTCCTTCGCCAACCTCGCGAAGTTTGGATACACCTCTTCCTGGAGGGTCCCCTCACCATCTATCAAGGAAGCAAGCGGGAACTCATCGAAGATGATGAACACCACCGGCGCCGGGTTCCCCACAGAAATGGCCGCAGGCTCGTTGATAGCCCCGGAACGGAAGATGAGCTGACTAGCGGGCGATAAGAAGAGGAACACTGCCAGAGCCAAGACAGGAGCTACGACACCGAACCGCATCATCGACTGGAAACCGGGTGATCGGCGTATGGCGACCGTGATGATGAGTCCGACCATCATCGCGAGAACAATCTCGAGCAGATCGTTGGCGCGGCGCAACGAGGTGCGCTCGATGATTTGGAGCGCGAGCATCCCCCCCAGCAGCGTCAGCACGATCCAATGGAGCACTCTACCAGTCGGCTCATGGAGCCTGCCGATAGTAACAATGAAAAGCCCCAGCACACCGGGGATAACGACAGCAAGAACCAGGCCTACAAGGACGACGTCGAGCGGAGGGGAGGCTCGGGCCAAGAAGAACTCGGCGTTGCGGCCAAGCAGGTCCAATAGCGGCTGAGACACCCCAAAGACGAAGAGCACGACGACCGAGATGAAGGTGTCGAGCGGGGACAGCTGGTACCGGAGGGCGTCGATCACAGCCCTAATGGTGCGTAACGGATTTGGCTTCGGTGAGTGCGGTACGTCCTCGTTTGACTTTGGTGATGATCTCTTCGGCGGTCTTGTGCCAGATGAACGGCTTCGGGTCGTTGTTCCGGTGCTCGACCCACATGTCGATTGCGTCGACGAGGACGACGACACTATTGAACACACCGCGGCGGAGCCGTCGTTCGGTGAGGAGCTTGAACCAGGCTTCGAGGTTCAGCCACGACGACGACGTGGGCGTGAAGTGCAGATGCCAGCGGGCCCGTTTCGGGTGCGCTAGCCACCTCTTGATCTCGGGCGCCTTATGCGCAGACAGGTTGTAATCCAACACGACATGCAGGTCGAGGTCGCGGAGCACGTGGAGATTGATCAGCTTGAAGAACTCCAACACGTCGCGGCCGGTGTGCCGCTTACGGGTGTCGTGGGCCACCTCGCCGGTCGTAAGGTTCAACGCGGCGAACAGATCAGTCGTCCCGTTACGTTTGTAGTCGTGGGTCGTCGTCCCCGCTCTGCCCGGGGTCATCGGCAACGACGGCTGAGTCCGGTTCAACGCCTGCCACTGGGTCTTCTCATCGAAACTGAACACCACCGCCCGTTCCGGCGGATCCAAATACAGCCCGACAACATCGACGAGCTTCTCCTCGAAGTGCGGCTCGGTCGAGATCTTGAACGTTGCCACTCTCCACGGTTTCAGTTCGTGGTCATGCCAGATCCGCGCCACGGTGTCGTTACCGATCCCGTGACGCTCGCCATCAACCGCGCCGTCCAATGTGTCGACCCGTCATCGGGCAACTCATGGAGCGTGTCATGCACGACCGCTTCAACCGTGCTCTCCGCCAGCCGCGATTTTTCGGCCCCGACCAGGGGCGATCCGCCCGACACCCCCAACACCCTGTTCGACAAACCGGCGCCGCCACGCACGCACCGACGTGTCAGTGGTCTCGTATCACCGCGCCACCTCATTAGTCGCGACCCCATCCGCGGCCAACAACAACGCCTTGGCCTGCACCACCTTGCGATGCGGGCAACGACGACGCACGGGCCATCATCCCCAGCTCCCAACGTTGCTCATCAGACATCGGCAAAGGCTCAGCAATCAAAACAGGCATCGTCCCAGCCTAACCGCCACTGTTATTTCACAGACGCCCCACAAGCGTGTGCATATCCTGAGGCTCCCAGTCCCACCCTGTGCACACGCTTCATTAGTCATAGACCCCCGCCAGAAACGCTTTTCCTTTCGACACCACACACAGAAACGCACCCACCGAAGTAACGAGTTGGTAACGATCGGCATCGCGCTCTCCAGCCCACCATCGCCCACTGAGCCGCCAGGGCCCACTCCAGGTAAGGACCGGTTCCCAGCGCGACCCGAGACGGATCCGGGTCGGCATCCCACCATCCCACTCCACATCGATCGGTTGGAGACGAGGTGGCACCAACGCCGGGCTAGGTGAAGGAGTGGCCCCCGGCCACGGCGCATCGAGATCTCTCTCGCTCTTGACCTCCGGCTCACCCCACCGTGACCAGACCACCCTCTCTCCCGGCATCCGACCGCCCTGAGCCCGACTCTGAAGAACCCGATCGGGACCGAGCAAGGCCTGGGCCCGTGCCAACGCCCGGTCCGTCTCGATGCTTGACGACTCGTCGGTGAGCAACCCCAACTGTCTCCCTTCTCCTGAGAGATCGGCCGGAGTGATGCTCAACCCCACAATCCCGCCGGGAACACCAGCGGTCTCCACCCAGGCTCGCAACTGCCACCACACCCGATCGGTCAGAGCCTTCTCGGTAAAGGGGTCAGCCGAGCGCCAGATCCGCTCACGAGTGGACCCGTGTGCGGCTTCAACACTGACAGTCACCTTATGTGACGCCACCCCGGCGGCACGTAGTCCTTTCAGCAGCCGCTCGGCCAGGTTTCGACCTGCAAAAGCGACGGCGTCGAGACTCTCCAGGGGTTCCTCAAAAGACATCTGCACCCCGAGTTCAGGATGAATGTCCCGGGGGTCGACGAGACGGTCCTCTCCGGTGGCAAGACGATGAGCCAAAACACCCGGGTTCCCGAACCGGGAGGCCAGTGTCTCCCTGGGTAACCCGGCCAGATCTCCGAGAGTGGAGATACCCAACCACCGGAAGGTGTCGATCATCTCTTCACCACCCATCGCCTCCCGAAGGGTGGAGAGGTCGAGTCGGGAGAGGAACCCGATCGTGTCAGTAACTACATGCGGTTCGTCGCTCGTGGCGGTGGCAGCCGCCCAACGGGCTGCGAATGGACCGTCGGCTATCCCAACAAGGGCATCTCCGCCCCTCTGATTACCCGTGAGTTCGTCGAGCTCTTTTGCCACCTTGGCGGCAAGTGGCCCCTCTCCTCCGTAGAAGCGAACAGCGCCTGCCACTGGTACGAACAACAGACCCGGTGACACCACCTCCACCCGCGGAACCAGATTCTCGACCATCTCGACAACGGGTTCGAAGCAACGCGCTTCGTCGGCCAAGTCACGGACCAAAATGGTGGCGAACGGAGCCAGAGCCTCGGCCTCCCGACGCGGCATGCCAAGGGTGACCCCGGCTGTCAGGACTTCTTCCGTTGCTCCCGTTACACGGTCATCGACTACGAGAACCGGCTCATCCGACGGGGCGTCTGGCCTGGTCAACGACCACATTGGAAACCACACGCATAACGTCCGTGCCTTCATCCTCCACCTCGAATCGGCGGGTTACTCCGGCGGCGCCTTTGCCCGACGCCTCCAGTACCAGACGTCTCTTCTTCAACCTGCCGTGACCCCGATCGACTCCCTCCCAGGTGACCCCGAGGGCACGGAGCCTGAGATGGGCGACACCCGTAGGAAGACCATTACCCATGGAACGCATCACCACGGCCACCTTCCGGGCTCGGGCCAGCGCCGTGAGACGACGGAGGTCATAGTCTTTGATCCGGGCAGGAACCTCGGCGTACACAGCCCGGACTCCCTCGAGGAGCGCCGCAGTGACCTTGGGCCAAAGGATCGGGTCGTCACAACGGACGATGACCAGTCGCTCGGCGAGAACACCCGTCTCCCAGGCGGCTTCGGGTGAGATCCATCCCCGGGTGTCCAGGGCAACCACAGGAGCAACACGAGAAGGCTCGGCAAGCAACTTCAGACCAAGTCGGGTCAACCCGGTGCCGGGGACACCGATCAACTCGGTGACCCGACCGGGTTGAAGATGCAGAAACCCTTCTTCCCGGGTGTATTGAACGGGCAGGAGGGACGCGATGTCAGCGGCAAATCCTGCTGAAGTGACACCGTCGATGCCCAAGCTCGTCTCCGTCGTAGGGCACTCCATCATATCGAACATATGTTCGATAGCAAGAAGAACGCATACCCCAGATAGAATTTGACATGTGGCGAGATGTGCGACCACGAAGGAGAAGCGGTGACTGACGAGTTTCAGGCCCCGGACCCAATCGGAGAGAGCGAAGCCGTTGACCTGATTCCTGAGGAGGAATCGCCAGAAGAGGCGGATTTCACCAGCGGCGAGGGTCTTGTGGCTCTCGCAGGAATCATCATCCTGGCTGTCTGGATCATCTTTGAGGTCATCGCCAAGAACTACAGCGTCACCACACTGGCGATTGTGCTGGCGCTACTTGCAGTCGTCCTTCCCCGAATCAAGCGCGAGGAAGTGAAAAAAATCCAGCAACTCCCCATTCTGATGAAAGTGATCGGGTATGGACTCGTGGCCGTCGGAATCGTCGAGGTGATCGATGACATCAGTTACGGCGTCTACGACAGCATCTTCGGCGTCATCGGAGCATTGCTGGCATACGCCGCATACGTCATGGCCTTCATGGGTGCGAGATCTATCGAAACCTAGTTCGTCGTGGTTTCTGCCGCCTTGCGCATCCCTGTAGCCGACGATTCAGCGACGATTGGCCTCTCGCGCTCTAGGCCTCCTCGAGATCCTCAATGCTCTTGGGCCAGTCGTCCTTGAGCAGTCTCGAAAGGGACCGGTCGGCCAGCAACTTGCCCCCGGTCTGACAGGTAGCGCAATAGTTGGTCTCGTTGGAGGCGTAGACGATTCGCCTTACCGGTGACCCGCAGCGAGGACACGGTTCGCCATACTTTCCATGCACGGCCATGTCGGGTCGAAAGGCAGTCACCTTGGTTGGCCAGTCGTCTCCCGCGTCGTCGCGAAGCCGTTGTGTCCAGTCCGTCAGCGACTCGACCACTGCCTCGTGAAGACGGCCCGCTTCCTCGTCACTCAACTGCGCGGTACGTTTGACCGGCGACATCTGCGCCTGCCAAAGAATCTCATCTGAGAAGGCGTTGCCTATCCCGGAGAAGATACGCGGGTCGGTCAGAGCGCGTTTGAGGGTACGGTTCTCCGAACGGAGCGCCTTCCCGAACTCGCCCGCGGTAACTTCCAGTGGCTCCACTCCGCCACGATCGAGGGCAGCCACCCCTTCCCAACCACGCAACAGCCAGATTCCGGCTCTCTTGTGTGTTCCTTGCTCGGTCAAGATCAGAGAGCCGGAGTCGAAGTCGATGGAGGCGAGGCCAACTTTCTTGGGAATCGCCTTCTTCGGCGTCTCCCAGCGAAGACGACCCGCGACCATGAGATGGATCACCATGTAGAGAACGTCCTCGAATTCGAAGACGATTCGCTTGCCAACCCGGTGGATGTCTTTGACCGTCGAGCCAACCGGAGCATCAAAGGGCGGATCGTATGTCCGGAGAACGGAGGGCGAGGCGACCCGGACTCCTCGCACCTGTTGCCCAAGCACGCGTTGGCGCAGAGCCTCGATGTAAACGACAATGTCGGGGAGTTCTGGCACCTAGAGAACGCTACCGCCGTCCACCGAGTGGTTGTCACTCTGAGCCGGCTGAGAGCCCCACTGAAGAGGACAGCAACGGCCCACCATCGCCCAAATCCGCCAACGACAACGGGACGGACCTTTCGGACCGTCCCGTTCGCAATTGTGGGCGTTGCCCTAGTTGTCGCTTATCTTCTCAAAGGTCTCTTCGAAGCTCGGCGCTGTACGTCTGTTTCCGGCGGACTCGCCGGCACCGGCTTTGTCTGCACTCTTGTCGCCATCGTTACTGTCGCGTCGATCGTCTCGGCTGTCACGGCCCCGGCCGCCCCTGCCACGATCCCGGTCACGCCCGCGGTTGCCGCCACCGCCGCCCTTGGGAGCTTCAGCATCGGGGAGCGTCGCTCCCTCGAGGGCGTCGACCAATTCAAGGCTCACCTTGCCACGGTCGATTTCACGAACCCGGACCTGCAAATTGTCACCGTCAGAGAGATAGTCCTCGACTCGCTCGACGCGCTTTGAGCCGTCGAGACGAGAGATATGAAGAAGACCGTCGCGTCCCGGAAGGATGTTGACGAAGGCCCCAAACTTGGTGATGTTGACGACCTTGCCGTCATACACGGCACCAATCTCAGCCTCGGGTGGGAAAGCAATCTGCTTGACCCTTTCCATGGCAGCCGCGAGTGCCTCGCCATCATTGGAGGCGATGCGCACGATGCCGACACCGTCGGCTTCATCGATCTCGATGTTGGCACCGGTCTCTTCCTCGAGCTCACGGATGACGGCGCCCTTGGGCCCAATGATCTCGCCGATCTTGTCCTTCGGAATCTCGATTGACTCAATCCGAGGCGCCCACTTGTTCAACTCGGAGCGGGGCTCTGAGATCACGTCGGCCATTGCCTCGAGGATGAACAGTCGGGCATCGCGAGCCTGATCCAGGGCGCCTCTGAGGACTTCAGAAGGAAGACCTTGAATCTTGGTGTCCATCTGCAAAGCCGTGATGACGTCGGCCGTACCAGCAACCTTGAAGTCCATATCGCCTAGGGCGTCTTCTGCACCAAGAATGTCGGTGAGAGTGGTGTACTCGCCGTCCTGGTGGATCAGACCCATGGCGATACCGGCGACCGGGGCGCTGATCGGCACACCAGCATCCATCATCGAGAGGCTGGAGGCACAAACAGAAGCCATCGAAGATGACCCGTTCGAAGCCAGAACCTCGGAAACGAGACGCAGTGCATATGGAAAGTCGTCGGAGGTGGGGACCACCGGGAGCAACGCCTTCTCGACGAGGGCTCCGTGGCCGATTTCCCGACGCTTCGGGCCACGCATGAAGCCCGCTTCTCCTGTGGAGAACGGTGGGAAGTTGTAGTGATGCATGTATCGCTTGGACTCGGCAATGGCGAGCGTGTCCAACATCTGCTCCATCTTGAGCATGCCAAGGGTGGTGATGTTCAGCACCTGGGTCTCGCCACGCTGGAACAGCGCCGATCCGTGAGTGCGTTCCACTGTGCCAGTCTCGATGGTGAGAGGCCTGATATCGGTTGGGCCACGGCCGTCCAGGCGGATGCCCTGTGAGACCGTCCGTTGACGGGCCAGCTTCTTGAAGACGGCCTTGAAGGCACGCTTCGCCTCTCCGAGAGCCTCGGCGTCGTCCTCGGCGATTTCGAGCTCGGCAAAGACAGCATCCCGGGCTTCGCCTTCGGCGGTCTGGCGCTCGAGCTTGCCGGCAATCTCCAGGACTGCCGCGACTGGGGATGAGGCTGCGGCCTCAACCTTCGCGTACATCTCGTCGGAGTAATCGAGGGTCACCGGCCACTCTGTCTCGACGATGTCGACTTGTGACGCCAGCTCGAGCTGGAGATCGATCATCCCGGCAATATGGGTCTTGGTGGCTTCGAGGCCCTGGGCGACGGCTTCTTCATCGGAAGGACGATCGCCGGCTGCGACGAGACGTAGACCTTCGGCGGTCGCTCCCGCCTCAACCATGGTGATGTCGATGTCACCGCCGTCGTTGCGACGACCGGCTACGACAAGTTCAAACACGGACTCCGTCAAGTCCTCCTCGGTCGGGAAGGCAACCCACTCACCCTTCTTCAGGGCAAGACGAACTGCCCCTATAGGACCTAGGAATGGGATCGAGCTGACCGTGAGGGCAGCCGACGCACCGTTGAGCGCCAGAACGTCGAACGGGTTCTCCTGGTCGACGGACAGAGACGTGACAACGATGTGAGTCTCGTTGCTATAACCATCCTTGAAGGAAGGACGGAGGGGACGGTCGATGAGACGGCAGGTCAGAATCGCCTGCTCAGAGGGACGTCCTTCACGACGGAAGAAGGATCCTGGGATCTTTCCGACGGAGTACATCCGCTCTTCAAAGTCGACGGTAAGCGGGAAAAAGTCGATGCCTTCCCGCATTCTTCGGTTGGCTGTAGCGGTTACCAACATACTGGTACCGCCCAGGGTGGCTACCACAGCGCCATCGGCCTGGCTGGCAAGCTTGCCAGTGCTCAGGACGAAGTCTTTACCGCCAATGGTGCCGCGAACAGTTTTCTCGGGCACGTTGTGCTCCTTGTCGTTGATTGCTTTGGAGCCGCGCCTGTTGGCAGTAGTCATGCCTCGAAAGGAGAAGGCATCACCACTGTCAACCGACCTGGCTCACCTCTTGTGAGGGAAATACCCCTCATAGACATGACGAGCAGGGTGTCCGCCCATCACGAAATCTTGCTAGCGCCGCAAGCCCAACTTGGCGATGAGGCTTCGATACCTATCCGCATCTTGACGACGCAGATAGTCGAGAAGCCTTCGACGCCTACCGACCATCAAGAGCAGACCGCGGCGACCGTGATGATCATGCCTGTGGTCACGGAGATGCCCCGTCAGATGGTTGATCCGCTCGGAGAGGAGGGCCACCTGTACCTCAGGAGAGCCGGTGTCGCTCTCATGAGTGCCGTACTCGGCAACAATCTCGGTAGTTGTTTTCATTGCGCGATAAACCTGGGCGAGTGAGGGGGATTCGGTCGAAACTCTAACAGCAAATTGGCATCAACTCATATTCGTTGCGGCCGAGGCGAGCCGACGCCTGGTGTTCTCCACGTCTGATCGCATCGCGGTGATCAGATCGTCAACACCGTTGAATGTCAACTCTGGCCTCAGGAAATCGACGAACTCGACCGTCAGCACTTCGTCATAAATCTCATCTGAGAATTCGAGGATATGGGCCTCGATGAGTAGGTCGCCCCCTCCGAATGTAGGTCTCACGCCGACGTTCACTGCCGCTTCGTGTACCTCGCCGCCCACGCGGGCAAAGGCGGCATATACACCGATGGCGGGAATCACCTTGCGCCCAGGTGGCAAGAGGTTCGCCGTCGGGAACCCGATCTCCCTCCCTCTGTTGTCGCCACGTACAACCGTGCTCGACAGCTGGTACCCGTATCCCAGAGCCTCCTCGGCCTCACGCATGGAACCCGACTCGATCATCTCACGTATCCGACTGGACGACACCACACCTTCATGGTCATGGACGAGATCGAGCACACGAATGGCGAACTCGCGAGACTTTCCAAGGGTTTGAAGAAGTTTGACGTCGCCCGCGCGTTCCTTCCCGAATCGGAAATCGGGACCAGCGACAAGATCTCCAACGCGCAGAGTCCTGACAAGCACCTCGTCTACGAACTCCTCTGGTCCAAGATCCTTGATTTCGGTCAGGTCCAGTATGCCCACTTGATCGATACCCCAGGGTTCCAGTAGGCCAACCCGTTCCTCGATGGTGGTGATGAGGCGCGGATTCGTACCCGGATGCAACACCTCGATGGGATGAGGATCAAAGGTGAGAACAGTGCGCACAAGGTCTGAATCCAGCCCGGCGATCAGCGCCTGGTGGCCCCGATGCACGCCATCGAGCACACCGATTGTTACCGAAGATTTCTCCGGACCTAGATCCCAGCCGCGCCACGAGCCTCGCAACACCCTCATGTCGACAGCACGACCTCAGGTCGAGCCTGACCTCCATCAAGTCGGTAGACGGCCGCCAGAGACCCAAGGTCATCAAGAACCCGGTATGGCTCACCCTCGGGGCCATCAACAAGTTCGCCACCGACAAACCTCATTCCATGTCGAACGCCGCGCAAGGTCTCCGAACTGACCGTGACAGCTGGTAGATCGGTCAACGCATCCGACGGGGAAAGGAGATAGGACTGCCAGTCACCGATCGATTCCATCGATACTCCGTCGGCTGCCTTCAACGAACCGATGCGTGTTCGTCTTAGTGCTGTTAGATGCCCCGAACCGCCAAGGACGGTGGCCATGTCGTCAGCCAGGGACCGGATGTAGGTCCCCTTCCCGCAGACAACCCTGAACTCGACTTCAGGATATGGACCTGCACCGACCTGAAGAATCTCGAGTTCGTGTATGACTACCGAGCGCGCCTCTCGCTCTATTACTTGTCCCTCCCTCGCCAATTCGTACAGACGGCGGCCGTCCCTCTTGAGGGCTGACATCATCGGTGGGATCTGATGGATGACACCCGTGAATCTGGGCACGACAGCCATGAGCTCATCTGGCTCGAAGTCCATCGGCTCGCGTGAAAGCACAGCTCCATCGGCATCGAGCGTGTCTGTTGCGACACCGAACTGGGCTGTTGCCAGATACTCCTTGGGCTGATCCTGAACAAACCGGATCAGCCTCGTCACGTTTCCCAAAGCGAGAACCAGCGCTCCGGTCGCCATGGGGTCGAGGGTTCCGGCGTGACCCACCTTCTTGATGCCCGTCGCTTTCTTCACCTCACCAACGACCCGATTGGAGGTGATCCCCCCAGGCTTGTCAATGATGAGAAACCCAGCTGTCACCGATACTCCTCGATGGCCTCCCGGATCTGCCGGATGACAACTGCGGCATCACCTTCCGCCGTGAAGCCGGAAGCCAGACGATGGCCGCCGCCGCCCATGGCTGCGGCCAGTGAGCCAACATCAGTGTCTCCACGGGAGCGCATGCTCACTCTCACCCGCCCGTCTGCCTGCACTTTCGCCAACGTGGCAACGTCTGCCTCCTCGGCAAGGCGAAGGGTATCGATGAGGTTGTCGATATCCCCCCAATCGATACCGGCTGCCGTCAGATCCGCTTGAGTGACGATGGTTGAGACAAACCGGGCATCAACATCGAGTTCGGCCCGGCTCAGAGCTGCGGCTGCCACCTTGAGGTATCCGAAAGGACTTCTCTCGTAGACGTGACTCCCGATCTGGGTCGGGCTTGCACCTGCACCAACCAGTACAGCGGCGATCTGCAGCGTTCGCTGGGTCGTATTCGAATAGAGGAACCGGCCCGTATCGGTCACTAGCGCCGTGTGGAGACAGTTCGCCACGTCGGGCGTGATCGGCCAGTCGAGCAAACCCAGAAGATCAAACACCAACTCTCCCGTGGCGGCAGCCGTGGCATCGACGACAGAAATGGTTCCAAAACCTTCGTTTGTGATGTGGTGGTCGAGGACCACCACAGTTGCGGCTTTCGAGGCATTCGCGGCCAACTCACCAAGACGATCGGGCGAACCCGCGTCGAGCACGACCATCAGGTCCGGTGCGGCTGGGAAGTCTCCGGGGGGAACCAGCAGATCAGAAGGCAAGAAACCGAGATTGGGAGGCATGACAAACGGCGATCCAAAGCTGGCGCGAACTGTCTTGCCGGCGTTCTGCGCGGCAATGCCAAGGCCGAGCATCGAGCCGAGAGCGTCACCGTCCGGCCCGACATGACAGGCCAGTGCCAAATCCCCGGCCTTCCCGATTGCGTCGGCCGCCGCTTCCAATCCCTCGGTGTTACTCATTGTTTTCCAGTTCTCCCTCTCGAATCGAGCGAAGAATGGCATCTATTCGCTGACCGCCGACCACACCCGGATCTATGGCGAATTCCAACTGCGGCGTGTATTTCATCCGCACCTGGCTCGCGATGGCAGATTGCAGCCTCTTCGCCGCACCGGTCAGGGCATCCAGGGCCGGCTCATGACCCTCGCGCTCCAGAACATCGATGTACACAACGGCATGTCGCAAATTGGGGGCCGTGTCGACAGCTGTAATGGATACCATCTCGAGACGAGAGTCGCTCATCCGTTCAATCTCCTCTGCAATCACCTCACGCAGTGTTGAGTTGACCTTCAGCATCCTGTCACTCACTCGGGCTTCTCCAACTCGCTCATGAACACGTCGAACACCTCGATCTCGAGACGGGAGTCAAGGTAGCGACGGAGTTTCGAGATCTGCATGTCCAGGCCTCGCCCATCCGGGGCGACAACAGCCACGCCGATGGTCGCCCTCTGCCAATCGTCGTGATGATCGACCTCCGCAACACTGAACGAGCCAAGAAGGCGCATACCTTCGATTACCGGACGGAGAACCGCCCTTTTCTCCTTCAAAGACTGTGGCGCAGGAAGATGAATCTCGACCCGCAGGGCCGCAACCCGCATCAGGTGCGAGCGACCTCATGGATCACATAAACCTCGATGCTGTCGCCCTCCTTGAGGTCCTGGTAGTCGTCGAAGCCTATGCCACACTCGAATCCGGAGGCAACCTCACGCACATCGTCCTTGAACCGTCTCAACGACGAGATGACACCGTCGTGGATGATCACACCGTCGCGAAGCAGACGCGCCTTGGCACCTCGCTGCACGACACCCTCGATAACCAAACAACCGGCGACAGTCCCGAGTTTCGGCACCTTGAAAATGGCGCGCACCTCTGCCGTTCCGAGAACCTGCTCCTCCTTGTCGGGGGCAAGCTGGCCAACGAGAAGCTGCTCGATCTCCTCGAGGAGCTCATAGATGATCCCATAGGTCCGAATCTCGATGCCTGCCCTCTCGGCTAGTTTGCGCGCCTTGGGCTCCGGACGGACATTGAAGCCGACGATCACCGATTCAGTCACCTCGGCGAGGGTTACGTCGTTTTCGTTGATCCCCCCGACCGCAGTGTGGATTATCTGGATCTTTCCACCCTCGCGTTCGATCTTGCCGATGGAATCGCGAAGGGCCTCCAGCGATCCTTGAGCGTCGGCCTTGACGATGACGTTGAGGGTCGCATCCTCACTTCGCAGCGATTCGAGAAGCCCCTGAAGTCGATCTCGGGCGCTTGGAGCAACATGAGACTGGGACCGAATGGCTTCACTCCGTTCGGCGGCCAATTTGCGCGCCTCTCGGTCGTTCTTCATGACCTCGAAGTAGTCACCGGCAGCAGGGACCTCTTTCCAACCCATGATCTGGACCGGAGCCGACGGGCCGGCGGACTCGATCTGGTGGCCTTCATCGCTCAGAAGAGCTCTGACACGACCTGCCACCGGGCCGGCAACGAATGGGTCGCCCTGCTTGAGGGTCCCCCTCTGAACGATCACCGATGCGACCGGACCACGGCCCAGCTCGAACTGGGCTTCAACCACGACGCCTGAGGCACTCGGCTTCGGGTTGCCCTTGAATTCTTCAAGCTGGGCGATCAGATCGATGACTTCCAGAAGCTCGTCAACGCCATCGCCGGAAAGAGCGGAAATCTCAACACTGGGAACGTCGCCCCCCAGGTCCTCAGTGACGACGTCGTAATTGGTGAGCTCAGTGCGCACTCGGAGCGGGTCTGCGCCAGGAACATCCATCTTGTTGACAGCAACGATCATCTTCACCCCGGCGGCCTTCGCATGGGAGATGGATTCGACTGTCTGCGGCATGACCCCATCGTCCGCCGCAACAACCAGCACGACAATGTCGGTGATATTGGCTCCACGGGCACGAAGCGCGGTAAACGCCTCGTGTCCCGGCGTGTCGATAAAAGTGACATGATGACCACTGACGTCAACCTGGTAGGCACCGATGTGTTGGGTGATGCCTCCCTGTTCTCCTTCGACGACATTGGCCTTGCGGATCGTGTCGAGGAGGGTCGTCTTGCCGTGGTCAACGTGGCCCATAACCGTTACGACTGCTGGACGCGGCGTCAGATCTGACTCATCATCATCGAACTGGGGGCGCTCGGCCACCGCCGGTGATTCGGGTACGCCCTTGACGTCGATGATGTATCCGAAACTCTCGGCGATCGAGTCGACTAGCTCGGCAGGCATCTGCTGTCCGGCGCCAGCCGGAATTCCCTGGTCGAGGAGGGCCTTCACGACCGCGCTGGCCGGCTGTCCGACGGCATCGGCGAATTCAGCCACCGTGGCACCTTCGGTTATAGAGGCGAGCTGAATTTCCTGTTCGGGCTCGGACACCGCCACGACGGACTCTTCCTCTTCATCGGCCTCCACGACGGTCTCTTCCCCGGCTGTCTCCTCGACCGGCTCTTCTGTCGGAGACTCGTCTGCCGGGGCAAACGCGAGACGCAGCAGTTCCGCGGCCTCGTCGCTCAGGCCCGATGACGCCGTTTTGACGTCAATTTCGAGTTCCCCGGCATGTGCGAGGACCTCCTTGGAATCGACGCCCAAATCGCGCGCCAGTTCATAAACCCTCATTCAGCGATCACTCACTCTCGTCCGTAGCCGGCCCTTCAACCGCGTCCTCATCGTCGGTTTCTTCTGCGGGGGTCTCCTCGGTCGCAGCAGCCTCATCTTCGACTGGAGCGTCGCCCCCATCTGGAGTCTCCTCGATCGCAGCAGCCTCATCTTCGACCGGGGCGTCGCCCCCATCTGGAGTCTCCTCGGTCGCAGCAGCCTCATCTTCGACCGGGGTCTCACCTTTGGCCGCGGTCTCGACCTCCTCAACAACGGGTTCCACATCGGAGCGAATGTCGACTTTGTAGCCGGAGAGACGGGCGGCAAGACGGGCGTTTTGGCCCTCTTTCCCGATGGCCAGCGACAATTGATGCTCTGAGACGATGACTTCCGCCGTTTTCTCCTCTTCATCGATGCGAACTTCTTTCACCTTGGCCGGACCCAGCGCCTCCGCAATGAACTGAGCGACATCGTCGCGCCACTGGACAACGTCCACCTTTTCGCCACGAAGTTCGTTTACAACCTGGCGGACGCGAGATCCACGGGCACCGACGCAGGCGCCCTTGGGATCCACATTGGGATCATGTGATATCACGGCAATCTTGCTGCGGTGGCCAGGTTCTCTGGCGATGTTGACGATCTCCACGGTTCCGTCGGTGAGCTCAGGCACTTCGAGTTCGAGGAGACGCCGAACAAGGTCCGGGTGACTTCGAGAGACAACTATTTGCGCGCCCTTGGGCTCATTGCGAACCTCGAGGATCAACGCCTTGACACGATTCCCACGCTCCAGACGCTCGAATGGAATTCGCTCACTACCCGGGAGGATGGCTTCGGCGTCACCAAGATCGAGGATGACTGACCGGTAGTCCACTTGCTGCACGATTCCGGTGACGAGGTCCCCCTCCCGGCCCTCATACATCTCGTAGACGATCTCACGTTTGGCCTCACGCAGCTTGAATTGCATGACCTGCTTGAACGACTGAGCGGCAATCCGCCCGAAAGCCTCCCCCTCGGGCGTGTCCTCCCACTCGTCGATAACGTTGCCGTCCTCATCGAGCTCCTGGGCGTAGACCGTTACCTCTCCGGATTCGGGGTCGATCGTGACCCTCGCCTCTTCGGCCGCACCAGGACTCCGCTTGTAAGCAGCGACCAGGGCGTTGGCGAAGGCATCGAGAATCGCATCGACCCCCACACCCCGCTCGCGAGCGAGAACCTCGATGGCCTCCATCATCGTGTCAAGCTTCATGTTCCTCCTTCAGTGGCCCGGCTTATGGGCCTTCTCCCACCGGAACACCGTCTTGGCGGTGATTACATCTTCATAACTGACCACGTTCAGACCATCATCGGCCTCGATCGTGAATGAGTCTTCGTTGGCATCTGCGAGGATCCCTCGAATAGTTGTCTTCGTTTCACCAAGAGACACTTTGGCCACCAACTCTCGGCCCACCGACTTCTGATAATGCGAGGGTCGTCTCAGCTTTCGCTCCAAACCAGGAGAGCTCACCTCGAGTTGGTACTGGCCCTCTAATTCAGTTTCGTTGTCGAGCAACCTCGACAACCCCCTGGCAAGGGATGCGAGACGATCAACCGTGACGCCCTCCCCATCTACTGTGACGCGAAGAATCAGACCCTGGCCCCGCCCGGCAAGCTCGAGATCATCCAGCTCGAGTCGCTCCGCGGCGAGGTAGGGCTCCACCACATCCCATATGTCGGCTACCTGCGTCACTTATGTCACTCCACGACAAAACAGATGAGCGCCCTGGGCGCCCACCTGATGAAAAGCGTCCTGTTGTCCGCCCGGATTATAAGGCCAAACGAACCTCAGCCCTAAATGCCAAAACGGTGCCTCCCGACGCTGTCGATGACCGTCGTCGCCACCTCCCCCAACGCCACATTCTCCTTCTCGAGCCCCCTGCGCTCGGTGAGTTCGACCACGCCCTCGGCCACCCCCCGAGGACCAACTGTGATTCGGTAGGGAATCCCTATCAATTCGGAGTCGGCGAACTTGACCCCCGGACGCTCCACCCGATCGTCTAGGAGCACATCGGTACCTGCCCCTTCGAGTTTGTTGTACAGGTCTTCGGCGACGGCTCTCGTCTGCTCGTCATCGACCCGAACAACGGTGATCACAACTTCGAAGGGAGCCACCGAGACAGGCCAGATGATTCCGTTCTCATCGTGGTTGGCCTCAACGACAGCCGCCATTCCACGCTCGACTCCGATCCCATAGGAGCCCATGATGATGGGGCGGCTCTCACCATCCTCGTCCTGGACATAGGCGCCAAAGGCCTCTGAGTACTTGGTCCCGAGCTTGAAGATGTGGCCAACCTCTATCCCCTTCCACAACTCCAGAGAATGCCCACACTCGACACACGTCTCCCCGGTAGTGATAGCTCTCAACTCCGCCCATTGGGTGACATCGATGTCGCGTGAGACGTCGACGCCCTTGTAATGCCAATCGTCCTCGTTGGCTCCGGTAGTCATTCCAAGGCGACCCTTGAGGGCGGGGTCGGCGAGAATCCGGACACCTTCGACACCGACCGCCCCGAGGCTGCCGGGGTCGGCGCCGAGTAGATCCCTGATCTCCTCGGGGAGACTCGCCCGCAGATCGGCGGCTCCGATGGCGTCCATCAGCTTCTGCTCCTGAAGGTCATGGTCACCTCGGAGGAGGACGATGACCGGCTCCCCATCGACGACATAAACGAGGGATTTGATCTGACGCTCAGCGGTGGCGATGTCCGGATGGGCATCGGCAAGGGCATTTATTGTCCTCAATCCGGGAGTGGCGAACCGCGTCAGCTCACTCGACTCGTCGTCGTCGACCTCGGGCAATGTCGAAACCGCTTTCTGTATGTTCGCCCGGTAGTCACAGTTTTCGCAAGTGACGACCCAGTCCTCGCCGGCATCACTTCTTTGCATGAACTCGATGGACTCCGAGCCCCCCATCGCGCCTGACGAGGCCTGAACGCCAATGGCGGTCAGGCCAATTCGGGCAAAGATTCTCTTGTAGGCCTCATGGTGCTTGTCGAAGCCGGCATCTAGGCCCGGCCCATCGATGTCAAGGGTGTAGGAGTCCTTCATGGTGAACTCCCGCACCCGGAGCAGACCTGACTTCGGACGAGGCTCGTCACGGAATTTGGTGTGCATCTGGTACCAGATCTGCGGGAGGTCCCTGTAGGAGAAGAGCTCGGTGGCCAGCATGGCGAAGATCTCTTCCTCGGTCATTCCCAGGACCAGATCGGTGCCTTTGCGGTCTTTGAGCTTGAAGAGGTTCTCACCCATCAGGTCGTACCGCTCAGATTTCTTCCAAACTTCGGCGGGGTGAAGGGTTGGCAGCACCATCTCCTGGCCGCCGATGGCATCCATCTCCTCGCGGATGATCCCTGTCACTTTGAGACGGACCTTCTGACCCAGGGGCAGCATCGTGTAGGAGCCTGCGGCAAGTTGGCGGATAAAACCGCCTCGGACCAGCAGTTTATGGCTCACGGCCTCGGCATCGGCGGGAGCGTCTCGGAGTGTTGGTATGTGTGCTTCTGACCAGCGCATGGGAGACGGGGACGGTAGTCACCAATCTTCGTTTAGCTCAGGTCGTTTCGGTCGTTGGTCCGGAGGCGGGGGCGGCTGCCCCTATGTAGATCGGGTGCCTACCAGGGCGGCGAGTCGTGGATGTAAGTCTGGTTTGGGTTTGGGGTAAAGGATCCAGTCGGATTTACGAAACTGGAACTGGTTGTTCTCGTTGGTGGTGATGTGCCATCCGTGTTCGTGGACAAACCGGTGATGAAATCCGCAGAGGAGAATCAGGTTGTCCAGGTCGGTGGGACCACCGTGGCTCCAGTGTGACCCGCACCAGTAATGGCAGGCATCGGCGAATCGAGAATCAGCCGCAACCATCCCTCGACTGTTTCTACGCACGGCGGCCGTTACCGACCGCACAAACGATCAGTCCTTATTGGCTACTTCGGCGACCCGAGCCCGACGCTCGGTGGCCCGGTTGGCATCGCCCTGGATCTCTACGAGTTGTCGACGGTCCGCTGCGGCGATTTCCTCGGCATTTTCCTCGGCGTGAGCAAGTCGGGCTTCCACGCCTTCGTCCACGAGTTTTTGGGCCTCGTCGAGTAATGCATCAACCATCTCTTCCTCAGGCACCACACGGACCACACGTCCCTTGATGAATAGGTGGCCCCGCCCCCGTCCAGCTGCGATACCAATATCGGCTTCCCGGGCCTCCCCGGGTCCGTTGACTACGCAGCCCATAACAGCAACCTGAATCGCAAGATTTGCTTCCTCGAGCGCCTTTTGCGCGGCCGTGGCCACCTCGATCACATCGACTTCGGCTCGTCCGCAAGACGGACATGCGATCAGGTCCAACCCCTTCCGTTCCCGCAGCCCGAGAAATTCGAGGAGTTGTCGCCCGGCTTTGGCCTCTTCCACTGGATCGGCCGTGAGCGAGAACCGAATCGTGTCTCCGATGCCTTCGTTGAGGAGAGTTCCGATCCCCGCGACCGATTTGATGAGACCGGCTGGTGGTGGGCCGGCCTCCGTAACGCCGAGATGCAGCGGGTAATCGATTGTGTCGGCGAGCAATCGATACGACTCAACCATTGTCGAAACATTGGAGTGCTTGACCGAAATCTTGATGTCTGTGAAGTCCACCTCTTCTAGGTACCGAATCTCCGTCTGGGCAGATTCAACGAGAGCCTGCGGCGAAGCAGAACCATGCTTCTCCAGCAAATTCCTGTCGAGAGAACCTGCGTTCACACCTACTCGAATAGGAAGCCCTCGGTCCTTGGCCTCGCGGGCGACGATCTTGATCTGGTCCTCTTTGCGGATGTTCCCGGGATTGAGCCGAAGCCCCTGGACGCCGGCTTCGATCGAGGCAAGGGCCAACCGGTATTGATAGTGGATGTCGGCAATGATCGGGACCGGGCTACGCGGCACGATCTCGGCGAGACCTTGCGCGGCTTCCACGTCGTTGCAAGTGATCCGAACGATGTCCGCCCCGGCTCCTGCGAGGGCATAAACCTGGGCAAGGGTCCCGTCGACGTCAGCCGTTTTCGTCGTGGTCATCGACTGGACGGTTATCGGTGCTCCCCCACCCACAGGGACGGCACCGACGTGAAGCTGTCGGGTCAGACGTCTTTCGAAGGTCACCCTCTAACGGTAGACCCGCTGATCCCGCATGTGGAAAGATGACGTCCATTTCGGGGCGTTGCACGCCGTCTTGGCTGCAACCTTGTCGCTCTTTGCAGAGGTCAAACGCTCCGGGCGGATGGTCATAGGCCGGCTGGCCCAGGAGGCCGTGTCTACAGGCTGATCGGGTCAGTCACGTCGAGGATGATGGCCACGAACCCCAAAAACAAGAAGAGACCGATGACCGCCACCGCAACCGGCGCGAGCCGGCGGATGTCCGGCTCTCTACCTGTCAGCTTCTCGTAGAGAGCCACCGCGAAATGGCCCCCGTCGAGCGGGAATAAGGGGAGGAGATTGATAGTGGCAAGGAACACGTTGACATAGGCGAGGATCGCCAGAAAGACCGCTGGGTTCTCCACTTGGCTGCCGATCGCCACAATCCCAATTGGGCTCACGGGACGAATTTCGTTTGGCACGTCGGTATCGCCCAGGAACACCCCAAGATACTGGGCCAGCGAAGAGGGGCGCACCATCTTGAACAGGGCACCGAACGTGTCCGCTATGCCCCCCCAGACCAGTTGCCCTGCCAGGCCAATGGACTCGATCGGACCGACATCAGTCTGCACTTGCGTCGGAGCCACCCCCAGAAAACCCGCTCCGGCGATCAACTCGCTCTCCGTAAGATCAACCTCGAGAGTGATCAATTCGCCATCCCGATCAACTGTGACCGACGTCGGGCCCGGTCCCTCGGACTGGATGGCCGTGGTGAACTCGTCCCACTCCGTGACCACGTGAGAGCCGATCGCAACGATCACATCACCCTCCTGCAAACCCGCTTGTTCGGCAGGGGACTCTTCGACTACTAGACCCACCTCGAGTGTGGGGCCACCGGGGACACCGACCACCAGGAAAATCCCGTAGAACATGACGAAGGCGATGAGGAAATTCATCCCCACCCCGGCGAGAACGACCACGCTCTTCTCCCAGAACTTCTTCTCCCGGTAGGTGCGCCCTATATCACCTGGAGCCACCTCCTCCATGGGGTTCATCCCGACAATCCGCACGTAGCCACCAAGAGGAATCCACTTGAAGCCGTACTCGGTCTCGCCTCTTTGCATCGACCAGATCTTTGGTCCGAAGCCAAAGAAGAACTGGGTCGCCTTCATCCCCACCGCCTTGGCGGCCAAGAAGTGACCCGCCTCATGGGCAGTGACAAAGAAGACGATGGCTATCACCGCAGCTATGCCCCCAAGCATCTAGATCACCACCCCCAGACCACGGGCCAAACGTTTCTGGGCAGTGAAAAAGAAGACGATGGCTATCACCGCAGCTATGCCCCCAAGCATCTAGATCACCACCCCAAACCATGGGCCAAACGTTCTCGACCCTCGTGTGAACCCTACTTCCCCCACCGCCTTAGCCGTCAAAAGTGACCCGCCTCATGGGCAATGACAAAGAAAACCATGGCAATCGCTGCAGATATGCCCCCAAGGATGACGTCACGATACCCCCATGCTTCCTCTACTCAGCACGCACCGGCGACCAGAGTCGCGGCAATCGCCCTTGCCTCGCGATCGACTTCGAGTACATCGTCAACACTGCCCAGTTCTCGCCATTCGACCTTGTCGAGGGTAAGGCCAACGACATCGGTGATCCCAAGAAAACCAAGTCGATGTTGAAGGAACGCCTCGACGGCCACCTCGTCCGCCGCATTGAGGACGGCCGGGGCCGAACCTCCTCTCCGACCGGCCGCGAACGCCAGGTCGAGCGCAGGGAAGGTCGTTCTGTCAACGTCCTCAAAGGTCAGTTCCCGCCCTGTGAGCGAGAAGGGAGCGGCGGGTGAGTTTGATCGCGCCGGAGCAGTGAGGGCGTATTGAATGGGGATACGCATGTCGGGCTGCCCGAAGTGCCCCTTCCAGGAGCCATCAATGAACTCGACCGCCGAGTGGAGAACCGATTGTGGGTGGACCACAACGTCTATCCGGTCGTAAGGGACATCGAACAGATAGTGCGTCTCGATGACTTCGAGACCCTTGTTGAAGAGCGTGGCCGAGTCGATCGTTACACGTTGACCCATGTCCCAAGTCGGATGTTTCAGGGCCTCCTCGGGGGTCACCTCCTTGAGCGAGTCGCGGCTGCGGCCGCGAAACGGCCCTCCGGAGGCGGTAAGCACCAACTTGGCAACAGCTTCCGGCGGCTCACCTTGAAGACACTGAAACAGAGCAGAGTGCTCACTGTCCACGGGGATCATTTCACCACCGTGCCGAAGAGCCTGCTTCACGACTGGCCCACCAGCGACCAAGCTCTCCTTGTTCGCCAGGGCAAGGCGGTTTCCCGCCTCGAGAGTGGCCAACGTCGCCCGGAGCCCAGCAGCCCCGACGATCCCGTTGACAACAACGGCTCCCGGTGTTGCGGATGCATCTAGAACTGCCGGAGAGTCATACTCCACCTCTCTGCCGACGACGGACTCGAAGTCGGCCCTCTCCTCGGATGAGCCGCCGACGACTATGAGCCTCGCGTCCGGGTGGGAAGCGGCTACCTCGGCAAACCGCCGGGAGGGTCTTAGAGCAGCTACCACAGACACCTCCATGCCGAGAGCATCTGCCACTTCAAGGGTCTGGGATCCAATCGAACCGGTCGCCCCTAGGACGACAACCGGGCGACTCACAGTAGTTCGAAGGCTCTGAACAGGAAATAGATGGCAGGAACGGCGAAAAGGAAGCCGTCTATCCGGTCGAGCATCCCGCCGTGACCGGGTAGCACCGATCCCATGTCTTTTACCTCGATACTTCTCTTCACCATGGACTCAACGAGATCACCGAGAGGCGCGAACAACCCGACCACCGCGGCGGCCGCCAAGCCCTTGGCCAGTCCAATCGGATCCCAGGGCGGGAAGGTGACCAAGATCGAGGCCACCACCCCAACAACGATCAGACCTCCTATAAAGCCTTCGATTGTCTTGTTGGGCGAAACCTTGGGAGCCATCTTTCGCCGGCCGAATGCGCGGCCGACGAAATATGAGCCGATGTCATTGAAAGCTATCAGAAGCACCACAAACAGGATGTAGGCGACCGGATGTGGTCCGTTTGCCACGAGGATCGCAAAAGAGAGCATTCCCACCCAGGCGAAACCGAGGACCGTCACCGAGAGGTTCTCGGCGGGGCTCTTTCTCGGGGTCAGCGAGAATAAAAGAACCGTGGCTACTGCAACAAGGGCGGCCCACCCTCCAATCGCCGCAGCGCCACCGCTATGGGCGCCCACACCCATCAGGATCACACCAACGATGCCAAACAAAGCAATCGGGCGGTAGTCCTTTGTGCGGAGATTGGCGTACAACTCTCCGACGGCCACGACCATGACGAGGATCACGAAGGCAGTGAACCACCACCCACCAAGAACCAGACTCCCCAAGAATAAGCCGAATATGGTCAATCCAGACGCGATACGCATCGTCAGGTCAGATGAGGCAGCCTGTTCGACAGCCTCATAGGACTCTTCGGAGTCGGTCACTTTTCCGGAAACGTCCTCGAACCCGACGAGACCGCTTTCCACCCCGGGGAGGGTTGCTGCCACCGCCTGCATCTCCCATTCCTCTTCGGCGGCGCGACTCACAGTCTCCGCGAGACCCTTGTATTCCTCCGTGGTGGCGGAGAGGTATTGGCCAGACGTGAAGTTGTCGACCCTTGTCTTGCTCTCCGCCATCGCCTCCCAATCGACGTCGTCCGAATCAGAATCTTTTGTCTCATCCGATGTCTTCTCGCCAGACTCATCCGATGTCTTCTCGCCAGACTCATCCGATGTCTTCTCGCCAGACTCATCCGATGTCTTCTCGCCAGACTGATCCGGCTCCACAGCCGACTCGTCAGCCAATTCGGAGACGTCCGACTCGGCGTCGTTATCGGACTCGGAGGCATCTATTCCGGGCGGGGGAGCCACTTCGGCAGCTTCCTTGTCATCGTCCTCACGGGGACGTTTGGATTCCTGTCCGTTCTGGTCTGTGGGGTCTTGATCGGCCAAGTCAAACCTCGAGAAGCTCGTCTTCTTTATTGCCAAGAAGGGACTCGATCATCTCGACGTACTTGTCGGTCAGATCCTGAAGCTCCTCCTCGCCACGTCGAATGTCGTCGTCGGAAATTTCCCCATGAAGGGCCTCTATGTCGGACTTCGAGTGGCGGCGTACATTTCGGATAGCCACGCGACCCTCCTCCGCCATATGTCTGACGACTTTGATCAACTCCTGACGACGCTCTTCGGTGAGCGGTGGAAAGGCGATCCGGATGACGGTTCCGTCGTTGGTAGGGTTGAGACCGAGGTCCGCTTGCTGAAGTGACCTCTCGATGTCCCCGACGGTCGACCTGTCGAACGGTTGGACCACCAGCAACCGTGGTTCCGGCACGGAGATCGATGCGAGCTGCTGAAGCGGTGTCGGAGTGTCGTAGTAATCCACTGTTATCCGATGTAGCAGCTGAGGATTGGCCCGACCTGTTCTTATGGTGGCAAACTCGTTGCCCACGTGATCAGCCGCCATCTCCATCTTTTGCTTGGCTTCGATCAAAAGATCGCTGATCAACTCGTTCTCCTCTTCAGTGGACCACTGTGCCGATCTGATCGCCGTGAACGGCCCTGACGATGTTGCCTGGGGTGGTCATATCGAAGACGTGAATCGGCACGTTGTGCTCTTTGCACATCGTAACGGCGGTGGTGTCCATCACCCGAAGTTCGCGAGCAATGAACTCCATATAGGAGAGCTCACTGATTCTGCTGGCATCCTTGTTGGTTGCGGGATCCGAGTCATAGATGCCATCGACCTTCGAAGCCTTGAGCAGCGCGTCGGCACCGATCTCGATGGCACGGAGAGCGGCGGTTGTGTCGGTAGTGAAGAAAGGGTTCCCGGTGCCGGCGGCGAAGATCACGACCCGGCCTTTCTCGAGGTGTCGGATGGCCCTCAGCCTGATGTACGGCTCTGCCAATTCCTGCATCGTGATGGCACTCTGGACTCGGGTGATGACACCCTGATTCTCCAACGCATCCCTCAGAGCGAGAGCGTTGATCACGGTGGCAAGCATCCCCATGTAATCGGCGGTGGCTGCATCCATCCCTTTGGCGGCTTGGGAAACGCCGCGGAAGATGTTCCCCCCGCCAACGACAATTGCGACTTCGACTCCGGTCGCCACCGCCTCGGAGATCTCGTCGGCCACCCGATGAACGGTGAGTGGATCGATGCCGTAGCCAATAGATGGATCGGCAAAAGCCTCACCGGAAAGCTTGAGCAATACTCGTCTATTCGGGGTTTCAGACAACTGTTCTCCTAGCCTCCGACGGCAACACGAGCAACCTTACGCACCAAGATGTTCTCGCCCATTCTCGACCCCAATGCACCAACCATGTCGCCAACAGTGCCGTCAAACCTCTCAGTGTTAACAAACTCCTGGTCGGAGAGAACGTTCTCGGCGTACCACGACTCGATCTTGCCGGCGACGATCCTCTCGATGATCTCCGCGGGTTTGCCCTCAGTCTCGGCCTGACGAGCGATCAATTTGCGCTCCTTGGAGATGGCGTCCTCGTCCACATCATCTCGGGAAACCCACTGTGGGTCGGACCAACCGACATGCATGGCGATGTCATCCGCCACCTGTTTGAATTCGGCACTCTTAGCCACGAAGTCTGTCTCACAGGCGAGTTCGACCAACACCCCCAGAACCGGACGATCATTCTGGATATGTACATAGCTGCCGATGACACCTTCTCCGGCCTCGCGGTCGGCGCGCTTTGCCATCTTGGCCTGGCCACGTTCTCGCAGCAGATCGAAGGCCTGATCCAGGTCACCACCTGAATCAGCAAGGGCCTTCTTGGCGTCCATCATGCCGACACCGGCGTCGTGGCGAAGTTTTTGTATGTCTTTCGCTGTGAAATCGGCCATGCGGATCTCCTACCTGATCAAGACTCCTCGGCCTCGTCCTCGGCCTTTGCCGGCTTCTTCTTGGAGGCAATCTCCTTACCTTCAATCACCGCATCGGCAATGGCCCCGGCGATCAGGTCGGCGGCACGGATGGCATCGTCATTGCCCGGAATCAGGTAGTCGACGGCATCGGGATCCGAGTTTGAGTCGACCAGAGCGATGATGGGGATGCCGAGGCGATCTGCCTCCTTGACAGCGGTTGCCTCGGTATTGACGTCGATGATGAGAACGGCTTCCGGCAACCTCGCCATATCGACCACACCACCGAGGTTGACTTCGAGTTTGGCAAACTCACGACGCAACTTGAGACGCTCCTTCTTGGGAAGTGAGTCCATGTCGCCGGACTCCTCCATGCGACTCAGCTCTTTCATGTAGAAGATGCGCTTCTGGATCGTCCTGAAGTTGGTGAGCATTCCGCCAAGCCAGCGAAAGTTCACATAGGGCTGGCCAGACCGGGTCGCGTGCTCGGCGACGGCTACCTGAGCCTGCTTCTTAGTGCCGACGAAAAGGACCGAGCCGCCTTCCACCGCGACGTCACGGGCAAAGTCGACCGCCTCGGCTACCTGAAGAACGGTCTGACGAAGGTCGATGATGTGGATTCCGTTGCGCTCCCCGTAGATATAGGGGCTCATCTTGGGGTTCCAACGTCGGGTCTGATGACCGAAATGGACGCCGGCCTCCAAGAGTTGCTTCATCGTGACTTCAGCCACAATTGGGGGCTCCTTTCTGGTTATGTTCCTCCGCCCGTTGGG
>SMXW01000015.1 GCA_004356805.1 Acidobacteriota bacterium
CGTCGGCGAGCACAACCGCTGAGGCCCTGTTCGCTTTATCAATTTCCTCGACGGCGGCGGCCCACTCTGCCTCGTTGCGCGGGACCATTTGCCTTCTCGCGGGCACGTCGGGCTTTGGAGTGTTGCGGATCGAGTCTGCCAGCACGTCGCTTGCTCCCGCAGGTGCAGGAAGGTTGACGGGACCGATTTCCCAGTCCCTCTCTTCGGTCATGGTCTCCTCCTTCGGCGAGCATCAAGAGATGAACCTTTAGTGCTCGGTGTCTTGCTACTACCGCTGCTTATCCAGGTGGATATCGGTCGGCTAGGTTTGTTTGGACCACGATAGGTAGAGCCGGAGGGACCTCTGATGTTGGAACAGCATGAGCAGAATCAGATAGCCGAAGAGGCCTACCTCTTTCTCTATCCGCTGGTCCTGATGGATGTCACGCGAAAGGTGGGGACCAACGTCCCATTGGGAGTGAAGCCGGGTCTTGGCCCATCCAACGTGTTCTCTCATATGTCGGCGTTCCCTCCAGGGGATTTCAAAGAGGTGGTGCGACCCAACTTCGACACACTGTATTCGATCGTTTTTCTGGATCTGACTGAGGAGCCGATGGTGGTGTCGGCAGCGGACACGGATGGGCGTTATTACATGTTGCCGATGATGGACATGTGGACCGATGTTTTCGCCGCGCCCGGCAGTCGAACCACCGGTACCGGTGCGGGTCACTTTGCGCTGGTGCCCCAGGGCTGGGACGGTGCAGTGCCCGACGGAACGACTCGTATCGAGGCACCGACACCGTATGTGTGGATCATCGGCAGGACCCAGACCAACGGACCGGCGGACTACGAAGCCGTCCACCAGGTCCAGAGCGGCTTCGTTGCCACACCTTTGTCACGTTGGCCCGAAGCACCGCTGCAGGTCGACGCCTCCGTCGAGGCGTCGGTAGACATGGACACGGCGCCGCTGGATCAGGTCAACTCCATGAGCGGCCTGGACTTCTTCTCTTACGCCGCTGAGCTGATGCAGCTCCACCGGCCCCATGTCACCGACCAGCCGATTACCGCTCGGATGGCACGTCTCGGGCTCGATGCGGGCAAGCCGTTCAACTTCGATGCACTTCCCCAGGAGGTTCGACATGCATTCGAGGGGGCACCGGGCTCAGCGCAGGAAACCATGCAGTCTGCCCTTCCCAGACTCAATCCGGTGGTCAACGGCTGGTCGATCGGGCGTGCCAACATGGGCGTCTACGGCACTAACTATCTGTACCGAGCCGTTATCGCCATGGTCGGCCTGGGAGCGAACCTGGTCGAGGACGCCGTCTACCCGTTGTTGCTCCACGACAGTTCCGGTGACCAACCGGTGGGAGATCACAACTATGTCCTCCACTTCGACGCCGACCGGCTCCCACCAGTGGACGCCTTCTGGTCGGTCACCATGTACGACGGAGAAGGCTTCCCAGTTCTCAACCCGCTTGAGCGTTACGCACTCGGTGACCGCGACCCGCTCGTATATAGCGACGACGGTTCCCTCGATCTCAACATCGGGCACGAGAGTCCCGGCCCCGATCGCGAGCCGAACTGGCTTCCAGCACCACTGGGACCTCTTGGTGTGACCATGCGTCTCTACGCACCACGACCCGAGATTCTCGACGGACGCTGGGACCCACCACCACTCAAGCGGATCTGAGTAAGAGTGCTCTTCGAGTGTGCCCCCGATGGGCACACTGAGCCAGCGTGAGCGACGATTCTCGATGAGTGGCTTTGATCTGACCGTCAACGAGAGTCTGGTCGCCGGGCTGCTTGTCGACCAGTTTCCCGAGTGGTGCCACCTTCCCTTGAAGCGAATCAAGTCAGCTGGGACCGGCAATGCGATCTATCGGCTCGGTGATCAGAAAGCCGTGAGGCTTCCTTTAGTCAGTTGGGCCGCCGACTTCATTAAAAAGGAGGTGTTGTGGCTGCCGAAGCTGGCACCGCACCTGCCATTAGCAACACCTGTACCCATTGCAATGGGAAACCCGGGAAGGGGCTACCCATCGCATTGGTCAGTTGTCAACTGGTTAGCCGGCGAAAACGCATTTCTCCATGGACTTTCTGATACCGACCAAGCTGCAACTCGGCTCGGCGAGTTCGTCTCCACGTTGCAACGACTCGATACCGCAGATGGACCACTCAGCGGCGAACAGAACGTCAACCGAGGTGTGCCCCTTGTGGTCAGAGATGCAATGACACGTGAAGCAATCACCACTCTACGTGGGGTGTTCGACATCGACGAACTAGCTGCTGCATGGGAGTCGGCCCTCAAAATCCCAGAGTGGTCCGGCCCTCCAGCCTGGCTTCACGGCGACCTTCACTCAGGAAACCTTCTCGCGACCGACGGGCAACTCACCGCCGTCATCGACTTCGGTCTCATGGGCGTCGGTGATCCGGCCTGTGACGTCATGGTGGCATGGTGGCTCTTCTCGGGCAGAAGCAGAGAAACATTCCGATCGACCATAGATGTCGATGACCACACGTGGGACCGGGGTCGCGGTTGGGCACTTACCGTCGGAGTTGTCGCCCATGCCCACTACCTCAAAACGAACGCCATGCTCGCCGAGTTGTCATTCAAGGCGATCGAAGAATCCCTTGCCGACCGACCCTGATTGAAGATGAGATCCGTCAGTGAACATCGGCGGCTCATAGGTCCGTGAGAGGAAAGAAATGAGCAGGCGAAGCCATCACTCGGGTAACAGGGCCCCGCCCTCGTCTTCCCATCGGGCTTCCCTATCCACTGTGTCGGATAATCGATTGGTGACACCGGCGGTGTCGGTCACGGAGCGTCGCGATTGTCGATAACGCCAGCAGAAGACACCACCCCCACAGATCAGCCCTACAACGACGACAAACCAGATGATGCGACGCATCGTCAATATCTCCTTCGATGCCGAGCGACGATACCCCCAGACACCGCTCCCCGCTTCCACAGAAAACACGCCTCGGTGCTACTCGCTGAGGACAGGCTGAGAATGCCGTCGGATGAGAAGCTCGATGCTGATGAGAGCAACCCAGGACGGGAAGAGGTAGACGTTAGGGGTCAAGAAGGTGAAATTGACCAGAAGCCAGACACCCAATAGATAGCTGACAAGCACCGCCCAGCGGGGAAGGGCACCCGTGCGGAGTCCCAATGCGGCCGTCGAGAAAACGAACAGCGCTTGCATTCTCGGCATGAAGATGACTACTGCAATTACTCCGACACTGCGAGCCATAGACGCCGCGCCGGGGTCAGGAACATGCCCTCCAATACCAACAAGAACGGAGGGGGCAGCCAGGGCAGCGGCACCGAAGAGGTTGAGCGCTGCATAGAGGATCCCGCCCCCAAGAAAGATGGTGCCGAAGAACTTGGGCTCGTCCCGTCCGATCCGGCTCCTGATCACCCCAATGAACCACAGAAACGCAATGATTGAGATGGCCATGAGGTTCAGGGCGAAGAGGGCTCCTTCCCCCGCGTTCGGACTGCTGAAGTGCTCCAGGATCTCGGAGTCAGAGGACGACAGATCTGGAGTTGCCAGCAGCATGTTCAAGGAGATGATCGATAACATCGCGTGGATGAGACCGGCAAGAGCGGCGGCCTCGATGCTACGGAGCGGTCTTCCAACCCGAATTCCGAATCCATTGGCCTTCGAAGGCTCTGTCATGTCATCTCTCGTAGATTCAAGAGCACCGTAACTCCAGTCATGCGCCAGAGCGGCGAAGGTCACATGCGAGGCGAGGTGTTCTACTTGCGATCGGTCTAGGTCGTCTCGCTGGTGAATAGGGTGCGTCATATGACCGATGCGCACGGACTTCCTTCCACCGAGGCGACAGGCTTCGGACCAGGCCAGCAATCCGTGAGCAGCCCACGTGAGGATGTTCCCTCCGCTCTAGCGGATCCCGACGATTCAGTCTTTGGTGAGCCGCTGGTCGATACGGATGAATTGATGTCAGGTGGTCCACCTCCCGATGGGATCCCATCCATTGATAATCCGGTTTGGCTCCTGGCTCGCAGCGTGGATTGGCTGAAAGGTAGAGAACCGGTCATCTTCGTCTCCGTGAACGGCGAGGCCAGGGCGTACCCGGTGCAAATCATGACATGGCACGAACTCGTGAACGATGTGATCGCCGATTTACCAATCACGGTGTCGTATTGCCCTCTGTGCAACTCGGCAATCACCTACGACCGTCGCGCCGGGGGCCGTGTCCTCGAATTCGGCACCTCTGGAATGCTCTATCAGTCCGCCATGGTGATGTACGACCGACAGACCGAGTCTCTTTGGTCCCATTTCACCGGGCAAGCTATTGCCGGTCACCTGGTTGGCACAGAGCTCGATTTCATCCCGTCTTCGATGATTTCTTGGGACCAGTTTCGAAACGACCACGAGGGCGGGTTGGTGTTGTCAAGACAGACCGGTCACAGCCGAAACTACGGCCGCAATCCGTACCCGGGATATGACGACGTGCAGACCAGTCCTTTTCTGTTCAGGGGGCCTATAGACGACCGGCTTCTAGCCAAGACACGCGTCATCGGTATTCGTGGGGAAACCGACTCGTTAGCAATACCGCTGGAAAATCTGGCTCAGCACGGCGTGTTGCACGTGACGCTTGACACTGAGCCAGTCGTCGTTTTCCACACGAGTGGTCTTGCGTCGGCGCTGGATGGCGCGGAAGTGGCAGCGGGCCGCGATGTGGGTCAGACAATGGTCTTTCGCGCCGTGATCAGTGGAGACCCTTTGACCTTTCGGAAGACTCTGAAAGGTTGGGAGGATCAGGGTGGCACCACATGGAGCTTCCTCGGACGCGCCGTTGCCGGCCCTCGAGATGGGGAACAGCTCCAGTCGCTGGAGCACCTCGACACGTTCTGGTTCGCGTGGGCAGCCTTCATGCCGACGACCAGGATCGAGCCCTGATTTGATATCGATCCGACTCACCGATTTACACGCTCAGTGACCTTGAATTTGATTGACCTTGCATCGAATCGGGACGGGTGGCTAGCCGGGTGGGGTAGTACCCCTATCGTTGGGCAGGTCGTTGGTTTCGAGCCATTGCCTGTAGCCGGTGCTGTTGTGGAATGTTCCTTTGGAGAAGGCTTCGCTGAGGTAGTCGAGGATGAGCCGGTCGCGGTTCTCGGTCTGCTCGCCTGTTGGTGGAGTGTCTCCCATTTTGGTGCGGAGGGCGCTCAACACACCGTCTAGGTGGACCGCTCCGACGGTTACCGAGTATTCGTATACGGGATCGTCCCAGATCTCGACTACTCCGATCCCCATATCACGACCTTCGACAGTTAGTCCTCTGTCGTCGATGGTGGCCGACATCTCTGTCTCCACTCTCGAGAAAGTCCACTTCCCAAGAAACACCGTCATTGGCTCTGATGAACTTATCTCTCGCTCGACCTTAAACAGCCAATTGGCAAAAAGCTCATGAGCGACGGATGTATTCACCTGCGGCGAAGCTCGCCAGTACACCCTCGCCGGTGGCCGCGGCAACCTGGGCGATGGCGCCTTTGCGGCTGTCACCTGCCGCGAATACACCGGCCATGCTCGTCTCGACTGACCCCGGTGCGACTTCGACATAGCCGCGATCGTCCAGTTCAACGGTGCCGGCCAGGAACGAGGTGTTCGGAGTCAGCCCGACGAACACAAAGGCTCCGTCGGCCTCTATCTCCTGGACGTCCCCGGTCTCGTTGTCGCGAACACGTAACGCCCGGAAACTGCCGTCGTCGTTAGCCACGAACTCTTCACCGGATTGATTCATCACTGTCGTTACGTTTTGGAGCGTCGCCAGCTTCTCGGTAAAGATGGGCTCGGCCGTGAAGTCAGGCTTGTTTGACACGAATGTGACGTGCTCAGCGAAGTTCGTGAGATAGATGCCCTCTTCGAGGGCGCTGTTGCCTCCGCCAACCACGATCAGGTCTTTGTCCTTGTAGAAAGGGGCGTCGCATGCGGCACAGAAGTGGACTCCTATCCCTAGCAGCTCGTCCTCGCCTGGGATGTCGAGCGTCTGATATTGGGATCCAACGGCCACGATGACGGTTCTCGCCAGGAAATCTCCCGAATTGGTAGCGAGCCTGAACGAGCCGTTGACACGTTCTAGACCCTGGACTTCGACTCCTTGTTTGATGGTTGCCCCGTAGGTCTCGGCCTGGTCCGACATCTTCTCCATGAGGTCCGGGCCGGAGATCTCGGTGAAGCCGGGGTAATTCTCGATCCTCGAGGTCAGGAAGGTATTGCCTCCTACATTCATCTTGTCGAGCACCAGGGTGTCGTGCTTGGCCCGCTGCATGTAGATAGCAGCTGTCAAACCTGCGGGTCCAGCACCAATGACGATGGAGTCGTAGAGCTTGGTGACCGTCTCCTCTCCGATCCCTAGGGCTTCTTTCAGGGTCGGGTTGTCCGGATTGATGAAGACGGTGTCATCGATGAGGATCGTGGGGATGGTCCGCTTGCCATTGTTGAGAGCCTGGATCTCCGCCGTTGCCCACTCCACCTCGTCCACGTCAATGAATTGAAAGTGGATGTTGTGTTCGTTCAGGTAGGCCTTGGCCCGGCGGCAGTCCGGACACCAGTCAGCTCCATACATGACGACTCGACCCTGCGGGTTGATTCCCAACACCGATGCCAGAGTCCCGTTATCGGGGTTTGTGTACGTTTTGCCGGCGATCTGGAACGTCGGTATGACACGCCGTCCCTCGTTGAGCATCTCGACGGTATCAACAGCAGATTCGTCGAGAACCGTGTCTCGATACTCATAGTCGACGCCGCTCTCCTCTAGGAACGCCTTGGCACGACGGCAATCGGAGCACCAATCGGCTCCATACATGATTATCTCGTTCATTGTGTTTCCTTTCGACACGCTGCCATGGTGGATTGGTGAACGGAACCCTACTTTGGATCTTCCTCGGTAACATCACGCTCAATGGCTCCAACCCAGACGTCAGCAACACAGGGGACCAAGTGCTGATGAGAGCAACGATTCAAGGATCGCAGTCGACGTTTCAGCTCCTCTATGGACGGGAATTGGACGGCGAGGATGACGGTGCACGGCCAGCGTCGCTACGGGATCGCTAGCGAACCAGCCCCGGAATGGGGTGTTACCCAGTGGTTCAACCTGCCGAACGGCCAGACTGCTCTCGACTTGGAGAACCTGACCGCCGGAGTCATCTATCTGTATTGCTTTCAGTCGTGGTGTCCCGGTTGTCACTCCCACGGCTTTCCCACGCTTCTCGACGTCAAAGACAGTTTGGCGGATGAGGATGTGGCTTTCGTCGCCATCCAGACCGTGTTCGAAGGCTTCGAAGTCAACACGCTGGAAGGCGCAAAGAAGGTGGCCGATCGCTACGAGCTCGATATTCCTTTTGGGCACGACACAGGCCCGGACGGCCGGCTGTCGCTGGTTATGCAGCGCTACCGGACCGGCGGAACCCCTTGGACCGTTCTCATCGACCGCAGGCGACGTGTTCGCTTCAACGGCTTCCAAGCAGATTCCGATGACCTGGAGGGCATGATCACACAGTTGCTGGCAGCGTGACGGTAGCCGGCAGAACAGGGGCCAGGACCTGGCTATATGCCCTCGAGATCGGGAACGTTGTCCCGCAGCCAATCGTCTGAGTAGAGGCGAGTCAGGTACCTGTCTCCAGCGTCGGGAACAATCGCCACGACGAAGTCATCTGCCCCCATATCCTTGGCTACCGATAGGGCTGCCTTGACGCTGGTGCCACTACTGATGCCACAGAAGATGCCTTCCTCTCTGGCGAGACGGCGAGCCATAGCAAACGAATCGGCGTCACTTACGGCCACCACTCGATCAACGACGTCGGGATCGAAGGCATCCGGGATGAACGACTCGTTCTGGCCTGCCGCTTCGACAAGGTAGACAGAGGGCTCAGCGATATTTCCTGATTCCACATACTCCTTGTAGATAGAACCCTTGGGGTCGGCGATGACCACCGCAATGTCTGGGTTTTGCTCCTTCAAGTATTTTCCAACTCCGCTGATCGTGCCGCCTGTCCCTGCCGTAGCCACCAGGGCTGTGACGCGCCCTTCCGTCTGCTCCCAAATCTCAGGACCTGTGGTGCGGTAATGAATTGCGGGGTTGGCCGGGTTAAAGGATTGGTTGCAGAAGACAGCGTTGTCGCTTTCGTTGGCGATACGCATCGCCGTGTTGAGGTAGTGGTCGGGAGAGTCCATCTCGGAATCTGCCGGCACAAAGACAACGGTCGCACCGTAAGCACGAAGGACCGCTTGTTTCTCCTCGGGTAGCGTCTCGTTGCACACGATTATTGCCCGATAGCCGCGGGCTGCCGCGAGCATCGCGACCGCATATCCAGTGTTCCCGCTCGTCGCCTCTACCAGGGTTCCCCCTGGTTTGAGCTTCCCGTCATCCTCAGCGGCGGTGATCATGGCGAGGGCGGCCCGATCTTTGATGCTTCCGCCGGGGTTGAAGTACTCGAGTTTGGCCGCCACGGTGGCTTCAATCTCGCCGACCACGTTCTGTAGCTGCACCAACGGCGTTCTACCGATCGTGTCGGCGACGTTCATCCGGATTGAGCTCCAATCGGACCCAGATCCCATCAGAAGGGAAGGTCAGCTCGAGACACACCGATTGACGCCGCGAACTCACTAATCGTCTCCTCATCCGGCGGGAAGTACCGGCCGGCTGGGGCATCATTCTCGGCCATTTTCTTCGCCGCAAAAGCGTCGAGCTGCTCCTTGAGAACAGCGGCCTCCAACACCTCCGACGCCTCGTTCTCCGGTATCACAACCAGCCCTGTCTCGTCGCCGATCAGATAATCACCAGGTCTGACCAACGCACCACCGCAATTGATCGGCAGGTTGAAGTCGTGTGGAAAAAGGGTATGAGTGGTTCCGGATCGTGGCGAGAATCCGTGGGAATATACAGAATATCCGTAATGGGTGACCTCCTCTTTGTCGCGAATCGAGCCGTCGGTGACCAGTCCGGCCGCACCGGTCGCCATTAGGCGTGAGAATTTGGTTCCGCCTCCAACCGTGACCTCTGAACGACCGGACGAGTCAATGACGAGTACTTTGCCTTCGACGGTTGCCTCCATGGCTTTATCAAACGGCATTTGCAGCCGATCGCCTCGGGCCTCGGTCCGAAGATCCTCAATCATGTCCGGACGAGTGGGCAGGGAGCGGAGCGTGACCGCCTGACCGAACATTGGTAGACCCTGCGTCTGCTGAAACACCCCGTGCATGTCGTGCTGGTAGCTGAGTCCCATCCGGAGCAGCACGTCACTCACAGCAGCTGGTGACGTCTGCTGGGCCAACGGTTCTAATTCTCGATACGAAGTCATTGATCCCACCTCACATTTTTTCCTTTATGGCCACCACTCGAGCTATTTCTTCGGCCTCCGGATCATCGATCTCTGTTCTGAAGTCCTCAGCTGTGAAGACAACCGACTCAAACCCGGCCTTCAGCAACGCTCGCCTCAGTTCGGTCGTCGAGATGAAGATCTTTGCGATGGTTTCCCTGTAACGATGCCAGCGCCCATCATGGAGAAAGCACCCTGTTGCGTAGAGGATCACCCTGTTCTCGAAGCGGATTCTCTTTCTGAAGATGATCTCCTCGTCTGTATCGATCACAACGTTCGTACCCACAGTGCTCTCCAGCCCACGCCGAGTATTGATATCAAACAGGAAACTCGCACCAGGTACGAGTGCCTTTGAAACCGACGCCAGACACTTTTCTACGGCTTCGAAGTCTGCCAAATGATTCAGCGTGTTGAACGTGCTCACCGCCATCCCAAACTCTTCCGGGAGGCGAAAGTCGCTCGCATCAGCTTCGACGAACATGGCGCGGCCTGACCGCACATACTCCCCGTTCTTCTCCGCTGCGTGCTCGAGCATGTGAGGAGATCGATCCAGACCGGTTAACTCAACGCCTCGATCGAGTAGGTATGCGGCTAGATCTCCGGTTCCGCATCCCACATCGAGCAGGCGTCGGTGATCTGGCGGAATATCCGCCTGATCAAAATACTGCCAGATCCAAGGTGCTGCCTGCATGGCAAACCCGGACGGGCGACCTTCCACAGTGCTGTAGCGGAGGGCAGTGATCTCGCCGTAGGCGTCATCGCTGAACTCGGTTGAGGCGTCAATCTCAATCATGAGGAGATTTAGAGCCGAGTAGATCGTTGAGAAGCTTGGCCCAACGTCTGCGTTCTTGCTCTCGTGTGAATTGTGGGGCGATTACCGCCACGGCTTCCTCCAACTCATATAGGTAAGCGGAGTCTTGCTCGGCCCGCAGGAGAAGATCGGTTAGTGCCCTGCTGTTCCCGACGGGAAAATACCCCGGATAGGCTTCACCGAGCACGCCGACGCAACCGTCGATATCTGTGGTAACCGCCGGCAACCCCGCAGCTATTGCCTCGGACAAACAGTTTGGGCCACCTTCCATGATGGAACTAACCACCATGAGCCTGCTCGTGGAAAGAGCGCGCCTGATTTGCCAGTGAGAAACCTCGCCAAACCACGTGTATCGCGGGTTTTCCTCCATCTCCTTTTGTGCGAGCACGTTCCAATCTCTGGTATGGGCGCGTCCATAGTGACGTACACGTATTCGGCTCGAGGAGGGCAAGCCGCGGACCGCATCGGCGGCCAAGAGTGGGTCTTTCTCCTCACGAAGGTGTCCCACCACACAGACGTCGAAGTGTCGGGTCAGAGGTTTACGTCCTGCAGGCAGAGGATCCGCAGACTCCAGGATGACAAAACACTTGTCGCGCTGATCTGCAGCCAACACGCGGGGAGCAAGGTTGTTCAGCACCACCAGACGGTCCGCCGCGGCGACGGCAGCGGTCGTTTTCTCTGGGTCGGATCTGAGAAAGCGATAGAGGTCGGTTCCTGTCAACGCAACTATCAGAGCTCTATCTGGGTATCGGTCTCGAAATGTGAGAATCGATTCTGCGCTTCGGTAAGCGTTCAACGCGATCATCAGATCTGCGGACTCACCGTTGAACTGGTTGTGCAGGGTGGTGTTCCATCCCAGGTCTTGGAGGATCGATTGCCACCGAACAGCGGTCACGCTGTTTCCCGACTGACGACCCAAATGGGAGGCTGCTACCAGAACCGCTCTCATTTTGACCTCTCGGTCAACGTGTTTCCCTCCCCGGCTCTTCTTCTTGCGACGGCTCCTCGCCTGCCAGTGTCTGATCGATCATCTCGATGCTTGACCCCAGATAATTGTGAGGAGCCAGGAGGTGTTCGATCTCAACGTCGGAAAGATGATCAGTGACCGCAGGAATCGCCGCTAGCGCGATTTGAAATGACTTGTTGCTGTCAACAGCCGTCTCAACGGCACCCGCGATTATTTCGTGTGCTCCGGCCCGTCCCAGGTGAGGGGCGAGGGCCATCATCACCGCTTCAGCCATGATGAATTCGTCCGCTTCCACATTGGAGCGCATGCGGTCGATATCGACTTCAAGACCTTCCAGCAAGTCGATCGTCAGATCGAGGGCCTTTCCAGTCACAACGAAGGCCTCAGGTATCACAGTCCACTCCTTCATCCAGTTTCCCGACGCTCGTTCGTGATCGTGAACGCTGGCTCGGAACATGGCGCCTGATAGATCGGCCACGCTCGAGGCGACCACTGTGATCTGTTGCGCAGAGATCGGATTGCGTTTTTGAGGCATGGTGCTGCTCACACCTCGGCCCGGCATCCAACGCTCCCGCACTTCGCCGACATCGGATTGCGCCAGCAGGAGGATGTCTTGACCGATCTTGCCGAGGCTGGCGGTAAGATTGGCGAGATAGGAGACCACCTCAGCGAGTGAATCACGTGTGGTGTGCCAGGCTGTCGGAGCCACACCCAACTCAAGCCTGGCAGCTAAAGCGTCGCGAACGGTCAAGCCGGCGGTGCCGAGTGCAGCGAGCGTCCCCACTGCACCTCCGAACTGCACCACGTAGAGCCGCTCTTCGAGTTGGGTAAGTCGCATGGCATGACGTTGGAACATCGAGAGCCAAACAGCAGCCTTCAGCCCAAACGTCGTCGGCAGCGCGTGCTGGAGTTGGCTCCTCCCCAACATGACACTCGATCTATGTGTGTCGGCGTGATCGGCGAGAACTTCTCTCAGTCGGGAGATGCGGACGCGGAAGAGGCGGAGCGCCTCTCGCATCTGCAACACCAGTGCAGTGTCCATGATGTCCTGGGTTGTCGCACCCCAATGAACGACCTGGGCGGATTCCTCGGAAACCAGATCGACGACCTGCCGCAACAAGGGGACAATCGGGAATCCGGTGTTCTCCAGGTCACTATGGAACCGGTCCATGTCTATTGCGTCCACGGTGAGTTCGTTAGCCAGAGCCTGGGCTGCATCCTCAGGTATCAGCCCCAGCGAGCCCTCGACTTCCGCTATCGCCACCTCGATCTCGAGATAACGCCGGAGCATCGCCGGGGCCTCGAAGAAGGACCGGATCTCATCCGATTGAAACATGTCGCTGAGGAACAGCGGACCGCGGGCCGAACTCATGCCGTGGCTCATCCCGCAACGGGCGAGACCGCCATTCTCATCTCTTCAACGAGAGCATTGTTCTCGGAGTAGTCGATTGGAATGTCGATCACGTGCACACCTCCGCCATTCAACGCCGAGCGCAGGGTTGGTGCAATCGTGGCCGGGTCGACGATCCTGTGTCCGTTGCCGCCGAACGCTTTCGTCAAGACCGAGAAGTCGGGATTGTCGAAATCAACATTGAAAGCCTGGTATCCGTCGGCTTTCTGTTTCATCCTGATCATGCCCAACCCTGAATCGTTCAGAATGACAACGGCCAGGTTCAGGCGCAGCCGAACTGCAGTCTCCAGTTCTTGGACGTTCATCAGAAACCCACCGTCCCCGACAACGGCGACGACCTGGCGATCCGGCTCGACCAGCGCGGCGGCTATTGCCGCCGGCAATCCGGTCCCCATGGAGCCGAGCGCGGTGTCGACTATGTGCGTTCGTGGTGTGTATACCGGAAAATTACGGGTGAACCAGAGTTTATGAACCCCGTTGTCGAGAGTGACGACCGCGTCGTCTGCCAAAGCCTCTCGTACTCGGGCAACCACGAATTGGGGGCGGATCGGCCCGGTCCCGGGGTCATCACTCGATCGCTCGATCGAATCGCGCATCTTCCGAGCCATCTCGAGGCTGAATGTGTGATCGGCACGCGACCTTCCGTGGAGTCGATCCTCCAGCTGCCGCAGTGAGTGGGAGACTTCGCCGACAACTTGAAGCTGAGGAAAGTAGATGGCGTCTCCGTGAGCGGGGAATGTGTTGACGTGAATCACGAGTTGCGATCGGTCACGTGACATCACGAACGGTGCTTTCTCAGCGATGTCGTGCCCAACGTTCAAAACAAGATCGGCCGCCAAGACAGCAGCTCCTACGTAGTCGAGACCAGGAGATGTGAGCGTTCCTACGAACTCATCAGATCGCTCGTCGCCGACGCCTTTTCCCATCCACGTGCTGCAGAAGGGGATGTTCGTTGTGGCCACGAGTGATCGAACTGCTTCGGGTACTCCGTGCCGTTCGGCCGCTGGACCCAACATGATCAGTGGCGACTTGGCATTAGCTATAGCTTCAGCGGCCGCATCGAGAGAGGCCTCAGTAGCGACAGGGGCGGCTCCATGCCGAGCCGGGGAAAGGTGTCCATCAGTCTCTTCTGCTGCAACGTCTTGAGGCAACTCGAGGTGAACAGGTCCAGGGCGCCCTTCGCGCATCGTACGAAACGCATCGTGCACCATGTGCGCGACTTCGGCTCCGCTCTCAATCGTCCGAGCCGATTTCGTAATAGGCCGCATGAGGCCGGTCACATCCAGCAGCTGGTAGAGGCCCTGGCGGTTCTCTCTGATTGGCTTCTGCCCGGTAATGAACAGCACCGGGAAGCCTCCCAGGCTGGCGTGAGCCACCGAGGTGACCAGGTTGGTTGCGCCAGCGCCGAGTGTCGAGTACGCCACAGCGATCTTTCCGGTCAAACGTTCGTAGGTGGCGGCCATGAAGCCGGCGGCCTGCTCCTGTCGTACCAGCACGGTCTGAATGTCCGGATGACCCCGAAGCGCCTCGAGGAATTCCAGGTTCTCTTCGCCGGGAAGACCGAACACATACTCGACTCCCTCCGCCTCCAGGGCATTGACCAGCAGTTCTGCTGCTTTCATGGCGGCGTCGGCGGCTGGTTGCGATGTCCCAGTGAGCTCATGTCGCGTACTGTTCGACCAGGATTTCAATCTGGTTGAGGAGTGCATCGGCAGCGTTCTCCAGGTCGTCTTCGGATCTGCTTGCTGCGACCTCGACCAGCCCGCGGATCGGGCCGAGAATATCGATTAGATCTCCGTCTTGGGCCGCAACTGTCTTGGCCTGTTGCAGGGTGAGCGGAATCACGTCGTTTTTTCGCATACGCGCGAGCGCCTCCGCCAGCATGTCAGCAGGAATCCGATGGGCGGAAATGTAGATACCGACAACGTCCTGTTGGCTACTGGAACGCATCGCCATCTTGTCCTGCAATGCAAAAAGCCAACCCGTTGTCTTGGACGGCAAGTGGGACTCATCGAAGCCAACCATCACCTCGATCCCGCCACCCGCCATCGGGAGAACAAGGTCGATGACATCGAACCGGTCACTAGCTACTTTTTCGCTACCTAATGCTTGGCGGAGCTCATCGGTGGCGACACGCCATTCTGTTTCGTCCAAATTCTGTACTCACTTATCGCGGTTCGACCAACTGTACCTCTGCAATACCCGGCGCTGGCGGGCCTTCATTCGACTTGAGCCGATCCAGAGGTGTCGCCAGAACCGGGGTTGGGTTGCCACGTGAAATCAGTGATCTGCACAGGTGCTCGGATGGCGTCGTTCAGCCCTTTCACATCAGTTGGTCTGAGTCTCATGGGCCGACGCATCCATCCCTTGGATATGAAGACCCGAATCGACAGGACCGTGATGATCAACATCAAGACGGTGACAAGAAGCCAGCCCCGTGCGACCGACAAGAACGGCAGATTGGGGAAGTTCATCCCGAAGAAACCGGTGATGAAAGTGATCGGCAAGAACAACGCTGCAAACAGGGTCAGGACGCGGGTCACGTCAGTTGCTTTCGCCGCTTCGGCGCCCCGATAACCCTCCAAGATCTCTCTCAGAGATTCTCGAGCCGCCTCCACCTCGTGCACCACTCGCTTACTGACGTCAAACGCATCGGACAGGCGACGTTTCGCCGCGTTTGATATCAGCGGAGATCTGGAGACTCGGAGCTGATCCAGAGTCTCTCGCTGAGGCCTTGCGCTACGAGCGATAACTGCGAGATCCATGCGGATCGCAGTCACCTGAGCGACTACTTCGGAATCGGCAGACAGCGCAGAATCGACTAGATCCTCAACACGATCCTCGAATGCAGCGAGTATCGACAGATGCCGGCGACCGAACGTGTCCGCCATCATCGCAAGAAGATCAGCGGCACTCTCAACGACCTCGCCCGACCTGCCGGATAACGCGCTATGGAGCGCATCCAATGAAGGAGATGATTGGCGACGAAACGTCACCAATCGCTTTTCAGAGAGGAAACAACTGACAGAACAAATTGCGATCCGATCTGGGTGGAGCCCGTGAAGGACGATCACGATCTGACTTCCGAGATCGTCGACCTTGGGGAGATCAAAGTCGTGCATAGCGTCGCGGAAGGCAAGCGAATCCAGGCCCAGAGAAGTTGAGAGGTCCTCCGCTGTAGCGTCATCAGCGTCACTAACCAAAACGTCGATCCATTCCCAGCGAACTCCCGGTAAGGCGCCATCACCCACATCCTCGACGACCACTACTCCATCAGTCATTGCCCGCAGGATTCGAGTTTTCACAGATGTCACCTCACCTTCGGTAGCGGATACTCCGAAGATCGACTCATCGTGATCGGCGAGGGGGCGGTCGGCGTCAACTCTGGGTTGGTTTGTCAGAGTTGTGCAGACCGTCCTCACCAAGGGAGGTCATGAACTCCGCGTAGAACGTTGTCCAGGGTTGGTCGGCACCTCGAGAGGAGCGTGCCTCGTCAGCATTGAGTAGACACTGGATGATCTTCGATCGTGTTGGATTGACATCGAGGAACGAATCGACCTTGCCCTGCAGATATTGCGAATACCAGAGTGGCCATTCCGGATCTGCTCCGTCGGTGGCCAGAAAAGCCTCGTGGTGGCTGTGACCGGTCTCCATCAGGAGTTCCGCCAACCCAGAAACTCGACCCTCGTCCGTCATCTCAAATGCCTCCATCTCCGCGGATAAATGCCTAGTTTTCGCCAACAGGACTCATCAACTGCCCGTTTCGCCATCTTCAGTGATCGTAATACGGGCCATACGCCGCAGACCGGTGGACCACAACCAAATCCAGTGTTAGGGATGTCATGATGACACGGGTCGTCGATTCGGGATATTCCTGCGGGATTGCGGGGATCGAATTAGAGGGCCTTTCCAGGATGTCATGGATTTGGCATCTTTCAGGCGTCGTGTACTCACATTTATGGTCGGGCATCGCAAGTAGGAGCAACCAATGCAGAAGATCTCGACTCGCGGACGTCGCCTCCTAAACGGCTAGGTCGTAGCTCGGATGCCAGACCAGAGATCGCACGACCTCCTCGATGTCGTTGGGCGCCCGATCACCAGCCAATCCTGCCTGATAGGCGACGTTGGCGACGGCACAAGCTATCTGCACAGAAACCTCCCTAATCTCGGTAAGCGATGGGTAGAGGGATCCGCTCGCCAGCGACTGATCTCGGACTGCACCGGCCAGAGCCTCGGCGGCAGCGAGGAACATGTCATCTGTGATCCGGGTTGTGGCGCTGGCGAGAGCACCAAGCCCGACGCCGGGGAAGATGTATGCGTTGTTCGCCTGGCGGGGCACCAGTCTCTTGCCGTCAATCTCAACAGGGTCAAAAGGACTACCACTGGCAAAAATGGCTCTGCCGTCTGTCCACCGATAAGCCTGCTCGGCGGTGCTCTCAGCTTTTGCCGTCGGGTTCGAGAGGGCAAATATGATCGGGCGAGGGTTGATGTCGGCCATCAATTGCAGAGCACTTTGGCTGAACGCGCCAGCTACGCCGGTGGCACCAATGAGCGCGGTTGGCTTCAATTCGTTTATCGCGGTGACAAAATCCATCGCCGGATAGTCGTGGGCGTAGGGGAGTTTGTGAGACGGAAGGTTGTCGCGACTTGCGACTACGAGCCCCTTGCTATCAACGAGCCAGAGTCTTCTTCGTGCTTCCGCTTCGGCGATGTCGAACTTGACGAGCTGCTTAACGACTAGGTCGGCTATCCCGGTTGCAGCCGACCCCGCGCCTAGAAACATGACGGTTTGATCCGTGAGTGGCTGCCCGGTGATCCTGGTCGCAGCCATAAGTCCGGCAAGGACGACAGCGGCAGTCCCTTGGATGTCGTCGTTGAAGGACAGCACTCGATCTCGGTACTTGTGGAGGATTGCGTATGCATTCTCCGTTGCGAAGTCTTCGAATTGGATCAATGCTTTTGGAAATATCTGCTGGACAGCAGTGACAAACTCATCTACGAGTTCAAAGTATTCGTTGCCGCTAAGACGCTGCCTGTTGAGGCCCAGGTACTGGGTATCCTCCCGCAACTCGGAGTTGTTGGTACCGACATCCAGCATGACTGGCAAAGTCTGGCTCGGATCTACACCAGCGCAGGCCGTGTAGAGCGCTAGTTTGCCGACCGATATTGCCATTCCGTTCGCTCCGAGATCCCCCAGACCAAGAATGCGTTCGCCATCTGTAACGACAATCACCCTCACTTCCGAATCCGGCCAATTGGCGAGGACCTCCGCGACGCGGCCGCGGTCCTCGGCGGTCACGTAGAGTCCCCGTGGACGGCGAAAGATGTTGGCAAACTCCCTGCTGGCGAGACCGACCGTGGGGGTGTAGATGATGGGCATCATCTCCTCGATGTGGTCGATCACCACCCGGTAAAAGAGTTTCTCGTTGCGATCCTGAAGCGCCCTCAGGAACACATAACGACCCAGGTCGGTATTCTGGAGTCGGTAGTTCCCGATGACCCGATCGAGCTGCTCGTCTTGTGTGAACACCCGTGCAGGCAGTAGTCCCCGAATGCCCAAGGCATCGCGCTCTGCCTCCGTGAAAGCGGTGCTCTTGTTTCGGGCCGGATCACGGAGCAGGTCGATCGACCGGGGCGTGGGTCGGTCGGGATTGTCTCGATTTGGGCTATGGGTCAATTGATTGGACATGTTGTGTTGCCTACTGCATCATCAATTTAGTGAGGTCCACGGAAGAGACCTGATAGAGGTTGTCCAAGGTTCAGTTTGGTTGGGCCAGGCCGACGCTGAGCCCAATGCCTAATCTCCTCCTTCGTGACCGACACCCGTCTCACCAGATATAGCCACGGGTCCGGCTGAGCCTGCAAGCTCGGCCCCGCCGAGTTGGCTCAGGTTCTGGGTCCCGTGCAAAACCATCCCGCATTTTCCCATCCCGATCTTTTGATTGGGATCGGGACGAACGACGACGCCGGCGTCTATGCGCTGGGGGACGGTCGCGCCCTGGTACAAACCGTCGATATCTTCACCCCGGTGGTGGACCAGGCGACCGATTGGGGTCGCATCGCCGCTGCCAACGCCCTCA
>SMXW01000016.1 GCA_004356805.1 Acidobacteriota bacterium
CAGTCGTCGAATCGATTCCGGATGGGACGTCCAGCGACAAGACGGGTGCCTCCTCATTCAGCGCCCACTCGATCATGTGAAGAGCGCCTCCCCTTGGAGGTCCGGAGAGGCTGTATCCGATGACAGCATCGACGATCAACGCAGGATGGAGGTCGTCTAGTTGGCCCGGACCGAGAGCCCGACCGTTGGTTCCCCTATAAGTCGCCAACTGTTGGGCGGGCACCTCGCCCAGACGTAGCTCGTCGGAGACGACGACTATCACCTCTCCGTGACGATTGGCCAGATGTCGGGCGCCACAGATTCCCCCGCCGCCGTTTCCGCCCGTCCCGGCGAGCACCACGATCGTGTCATCCCGCCACTCAGGACCGAGAAGGCGAATCGTCGTTGCGGCAAGATTCCTCCCGGCGTTCTCCATCATCTGATAGAGATTCGGACCAGTTTCTTCGATCGCGATCCTGTCGACTTCCCGCATCTGGTCTGCGGTCACCGCCGGCACCTCGATACCTGCGCTGGTGACAAAGGAGGACGAGGTCACGACGAGGATTCGTCCGATCCCAGCGTCCCTCCGAGTGCAGCGGCTCGACGCCGACCCAGATCGCTCAACGGAATCTCGGCGCGCCCGGTGTGTCCCCCTGACTGGCTCCACCCAGTTTGTCCGTGCGAACCAATGTGACGCTGGGTCGGCTCATCAAGAGTCCCCGTTCGTGATCCACTCCCACTCATCGCCGAGCAGCGAGTCGGCTTCGGGCGGTCCCCACGTGCCCCTCGGGTAGCTGATGGCCTTGGGGTGATCGTCGAGTACCGGTTGGAGAATCCGCCACGACTCCATGACGCCGTCCTCTCTCGCGAACAGAGACGAGTCGCCTCCGAGCGCGTCCCCCAAGAGGCGGTAATAAGGCCCTCTTCCCGGTTCGACGTCGTCTTCGTGTTCGAGGACGAAATCGACGGGCTCGCTCACCATCTCGGGCCCCGGGCGTTTCGCCTGCATCGACAGGATGACCCGGTCCTCGGGCTTGCTCCTGAATGCAATCCGGTTGGCCCCCGGAACCGAATTGGCACCGGCAAACAACATTCGGGGTGGCCGGTTGAACTCGACGACGGCCTCGGTGACCGTTGATGCGAGCCCTTTACCCGCCCTGATGACCCAGGGCACTCCCGCCCATCGCCACGAGTCGATTTCGAATCTCGCCGCAAAAAACGTCTCGGTGTCCGACCCCGACTCCACCCCGGGTTCATCGTGATAGCCGGCGTACTGGCCGCGGACGATGTCTTGGGGACTCAGCGTCTTTGTCGCCTTGAGAACCTTGACCCGCTCGTCACGCAGAGCGTCGGGCTCATCGGAGACTGGCGGTTCCATGGCGAGCAGGGAAATGAGTTGGATCAGATGATTCTGGACCACATCGCGCAGTGCTCCGACCGAGTCATAGAAGGCTCCCCGACCCTCGACTCCGAAGTCCTCCGCCATCGTGATCTGGACGCCTCGGATGTAATGGCGGTTCCAGACGGGCTCGAGGATCGTGTTGGAGAACCGGTACACCATCAGGTTCTGCACCGCATCCTTGCCGAGGAAGTGGTCGATGCGAAAGACGCGAGGTTCCGGGTAGTGACGGTGGATGATCTGGTTCAGCTCGGTCGCGCTTGCCGTGTCACGCCCGAATGGCTTCTCGACAACGAGACGCCCGTCACTTGCCAGCCCGGCGCCGGCCAGACCAACAACAACGTCATCGAAGAGGTCTGGCGGGATTGCGAGATAGGAGACGGTCATCGTTATGTCGCCCAGACGGTGTTTGATGGTGTCGTAGGTAGCCGGATCGCGATAGTCACCTGACACGTAGCAGAGACCCGAGGCGAAACGCCGAAAAACGGACGGATCTACCTCGATGCCCACTTCGACCAGGGCCTCTTCTGCCCGGCGACGAAGGCCGGCGTCATCCCCTTCGGTTTTGCTCACCCCGATGACAGGCATGTTCAGGTCGCCCGACGAAGCCAGGGCGTAAAGGGCAGGGAAGAGACGGGTCCGGGCCAGGTTTCCGGTGATGCCGAACAAGATCAGGGCATCGGCGTGGCCTGTCGTCATCGGTCTATCACTCTCGTTGGAAACACATCAGAGTGGGGACACGGTACATCGGGGGATCAATCGTCTCAGATCGGCCTCTCCAAGTCAGCCCTCGCGGACCAGCGGGGCCACCTCGGTGCCCAACAACTCGATGCTTCGCAACACCTTCTCGTGAGGGAGCGTCCCGACACTGACGTGCAACTCGAACCGGTTGATACCGAGGACTTCCTTCCAGCGGACGATCTTGGCCGCCACCGTCTCCGGATCGCCCAGCACCAGCGAGCCGTCGGGCTGACGCATCATGTCGTATTGCTCCCGGGTCATCGGACCCCATCCCCGCTCCCGACCGATCCGGGTCATCGCCGCTGCATAGGAGGGGTAGAACTCGTCGGCCGCCTGCTCGGTGCTGTCGGCGACAAACCCGTGCCCATGGACCGACAACGGCACCTCCTCGGGGTCGTAACCCGACTCGACGAGGGTCTTGCGGTGCAGGTCGGCCAGAGCCCGGAAACGATCCGGGCTCCCACCGATGATGGCCAAAGCCACCGAAAGACCACGTGTTGCCGCACGGACGATCGACTGTGGGGTGCCACCGACGGCGACCCTGATCGGCAATGGCCGCTCCGGTCTCGGATAGATTCCGGTGTCCTCGATCGGACTCCGAAACCGGCCAGACCAGCTCACTCTCTCGTTGTCCCTGATCTCGAGAAGCAGGTCGAGTTTCTCGGCGAAGATCTCGTTGTAGTCGTCGAGGGAGTATCCGAACAGCGGGAACGACTCGATGAACGATCCCCGGCCCACCAGCAGCTCGGCTCTTCCCGACGAAACCAGATCGAGTGTGGCGTACTCCTGGAATACCCGCACCGGGTCATCGGTGCTCAGGATGGACACCGCAGGGAACAGTCGGATCTTCGAGGTGCGGCCCGCCGCCGCCGCCAGCGTCACGGCCGGCGCCGAGGAGGCGAAATCGGGCCGGTGGTGCTCCCCGAGGCCATAGACATCCAGGCCAACCTTCTCGGCGAGTTCGATCTCCTCGAGCACCTGACGGAGACGTTCCCCATGGCTTACCACTTCACCGGAGGCGCTGGGGATGGTCTCGGCGAAGCTGGTGACTCCTAATTCCATGTTGATCCCTACTCTCGGTGTCTACCCCCGTCCACTCAGCCGGGTCGGTAGACACTAGAGCGGTGGACGATCGACACCACCTCGACCGCTTTCTGCGAACCTCAGGTTGTAAGGCCCGTATCCGGGTCGAACAACATCAGGCTCGAGAGTTATGACTACCCATCGGGCGACCAGGCTATGTCTGATTCACAACCTATCGAAGACATTGTGAGGTCAAAGGAAGCTGCAGGTCGCCCTAAGGACATCAGGGTATTGCCAGCTATCAGAGCCCACATCGAGCGCCGACGTCGATAGGTGACGAGTACCGTTAGCCGTTGACAGCGGGGATCACGCTCTCCCCGTAGGCCCTAAGGGTTGTCTCCTGGTCGTCATGCATCAAGTAGACCCCAAAATGGTCGACACCCATCTCCTTGAGCAGCTCCAGTTTCTCGATGTGGTCTTCAACGGTGCCTAGCACGCAGAAACGATCGACGATCTCGTCGGGCACGAAGTCGGTTGACGGGTTGCCGCTTCTGCCGTGATGGTCATAGTCATAACCCTCCCGGGCCTTGATGTAGTCACTTAGCACCTTTGGAACCATCGACTCGTCGTCGCCGTAACGCTTCACCATGTCGGCCACGTGATTGCCCACCATCCCGCCGAACCAACGGAGCTGTTCCCTTTGATGCGCGATGTTGTCGCCCACGTAGGCAGGCGCCACCACACAGATCTTCACCTCGTCGGGGTCACGGCCCGCTTCCGAGGCTGCGGAACGAACCGCCCCCATCGTCCACTCCAACACCTGAGGGTCGGCCAGCTGAAGGATGAAACCGTCGGCGTGGGCCCCGATGGTCGCCAGCGCCTTCGGCCCGTACCCGGCGACCCACATCGGCAGGTCCCAGCCACCGTCTTTAATCCAGGGGATGGAGAGTTTGGTGTCGTTGTAGAGGATCTCCTCCCCCGCCACCAGGGCCTTGATCACCTCCATCGCCTCGACCACGGTCGCCAGCGTCGTTGGCTTCTTTCCGATGTACCTCAATGCCGAGTCACCCCGACCCATCCCACAGATGGTCCGGCCGTCATACATGTCGTTGAGGGTGGCGAACAACGAGGCCAGCACCGTCCAGTCGCGGGTGCCCGGGTTGGTGACCATCGGCCCCACGACCATGTTCTCCGTCTCGGCGAGGATTCGGGAGTAGATGACGAACGGCTCCTGCCAGAGCACATGACTGTCGAACGTCCAGGTGTGGCTGAATCCGAGGCCTTCGGCCTTCTTCGCCATGTCAACCACCCGGCTGGCCGGGGGGTCGGTCTGGAGGACTACGCCAAAATCCATGTCAGATCAGGTACTGACTGGATTCACGGACCAGATACTCACCGTCACCGGCCTGCCCGTGATAGACGTCGTCGGAGATGATCACGTTGCCTTTGGAGAGCACGGTATCGACCTTGCCGGTCATCTCCCAACCTTCGTAGGCCGAGTAGTCGACATCCATGTGATGGGTATCGACAGAGATAACGTGGCTGGCGTCGGGGTCGTAGATGACGATGTCGGCATCCGACCCGACAGCAATGGTTCCCTTCTTCGGGTAAAGACCGAACATCTTGGCCGGCGCTGTGGCAGTGATTTCGACAAACCGGTTCAGGCTGATCCGGCCTTCTGCAACCCCGCCGTTGTAGACGAGCTCCATCCGGTTCTCCACACCGGGCATCCCGTTGGGAATCTTGGAGAAGTCACCCTGACCTAGCTGTTTCTGGGTGCCGAAGGAGTGATGATCGCCCATGCAGAACGGACAGTGATCGGTTGACACGATCTGGATGTCGTTGGTCTTCAGCCCCTGCCACAAGCGTTCCTGATGACCGGCGGCTCGGTCCCGGAGTGGCGGTGAGCACACATACTTGGCGCCGTCGAACCCGTTGCCCAGATTGTCGAGAGATAGGAACAGGTATTGGGGACAGGTCTCGGCGTACACGTTGAGACCCTGGTCACGGGCCAGGATCACCTCGTCGAGGGCCTCCTTGGCCGAGAGATGGACGATGTAGAGCTGGGCCCCGGTCAGCTCGGCGAGCTTGATCGCCCGATGGGTGGCCTCACCCTCGAGGATCGACTTGCGCACCATCCCGTGATAGAGCGGATCGGTCTCTCCCCTTTCCAGGGCTTGGGAGGCGAGAACGTCGATGGCGATCCCGTTCTCTGCGTGCATGCAGATGGTGGCGCCGTCCTCGGCGGCCTTCTGCATCGCCCGCACGATCTGTCCGTCGTCGGCGTAGAAGACACCCGGGTAGGCCATGAACAACTTGAAGCTGGTGACACCCTCGCGGACCAGGAGTTCCATCTCTTTGAGGGTCTGGTCGTTGATGTCGCCGGTGATCATGTGAAAGCCGTAGTCGATAGCGCAGTTGCCACGAGCCTTCTCCATCCACGCCTCCCAGCCTCC
>SMXW01000017.1 GCA_004356805.1 Acidobacteriota bacterium
AGCATCGCCGCGACTTCGGACCCGTTACGTGCAGCTTCAATCTTGGCTGAAGCCGTGCGATGGAGTAGCTGGTAGCGGATGCCACCAAGCTGTAGCTCATCAAGAGCGACCAGCTCGGCAAGATACGCCAGCCGCAGCCGTTTTCCCTGCGATGGAGCGCTGCCGAGCCAGTCCTTCACGAGAGGACCGAAGGTCCCATCGACCTTTCCTTCAATAGCGAAGGTCGCATGCCTCCTATACCCGTTTCGGGCAAGCACCATAAGGTCTTCTTGCCGTGAACCAGGCGAAAGACATAGTGCAGTGCCTCAACTGTGGCCACCTATCGCGAGCTGCACTTGCGGAACTCGTCGTTGAGAGCGGCTTTCGAGTCACCGTAATCTCCTATGGCGTATTCACGTTGCAAGTCAACATCACAACTTGCCCGCGGTGGGGTCACTGGACTCTCATCTGTTCGTCAGCAAGTTGCCTTTCCAAACCATCCACACCAGATGTGGTTGCTGTGTCGATTGGTTCACCTCCCAGGATGCCCGCCAAGGTTGAAACGTGGGTGGTCCGGTCCGACGAAAATCCGACATGGCTGGTCGAGTCGGAACGAAGCGCGGATGGACCCTGCCCACCAGTGGGCGTTACGGAAAGCCGGATAAGGCCATCGTTGACAAGATTCTTGGCTCTTTTGTTGCGCTCAATGAACTTGGCCATACCCAAGATCGGTTCACCATCAGGGTGCAAAAGAGGCACCCGGGGAGTCTCCGACAATGCGTTAGAAACCAGGTAGAGGATCGACTTCTGATAAGGCCCCGCGTTGTCATCTCGTTCTGCACCGTCGTTAAGGGCAAAGACCGACATTCTCTTTAATTGCCCAGACTCAAGGCTCGGGAAGTAGGTGTCGGCGGCGAGCCGCATAGTGGCAGCAGGAGCCCACAACGTACACGACTCCACCGGCACACCAAGCCCGCTTGTTCCCGCCAGCGGCCCTTGAGCTATGCGACCCCTGCTCCCCAGATACTGGGCAAGGGGTGCCAGGATGATGCTGCCTGCACTATGTCCAATCAAGTGAACCTCGAGCGGCTTATCACCCGGAATCGTCGCCAGATAGTCGGCCAGAATCCGAGCCGCGCCACCCCGGACAGAGGTAGAACGGACTCCATTCTCGATTATCTCATCCCACCCGGCCCGCGCAATGATGGTCGCCCGGGCCATCTGCTCAATGAGATCGTCGAGTCGGTCCGCTAGGAAGTCACCTATCCCCATCGCTGGCTGTTCAGCCCTCCAGCGACTCAAAACATCCCCGATCATGTTCTTCAGGACAGAAAGCCAATCGGTATTCCAGATGAAGAACAACGGATAGATCTGATTCTCCAACATCAGAGTTCTCAGCCGCGCAGCATGGCTGATCGCACTCGACGCAGGAACGAGGCCTCCGTGTGCATATATTGCTAAGCGCCTCGTCGGCCACGACTCGGTCGCCTGGATGAACCGATCACCAAACGAGCGGATGTCCCGGGCCGTAATGGCGTAAGTGCCGCTGTCGTAAGGTCTCCCCTCATTCCCAATCGTGATGACGTGCGGACGCATCTCATTAAACGTCAGCGCGTGCGGTTGGTGTTCATCCGTGAAATCGGCCACCGACTGACCCTCGGCGCCTACCGTTACCGGAACACCCAAACGAGCCACCCAGACATCAGTAGCCGACGTAAGCCAATCTTCGTACGTCACGAGCGCCAGGCCACCGAGTGCCCAATCCTCACCCCATGAGTTCTGTACCCAAAACCCGTTCTCGTCGTAAGCGACGAGCGCAAAAGCATGGCCTCCAAGAAGCGGAGTATCTGGCGTCCGCGGCTCGATCCGACCCTGGTTATCTGGTTCAAGCCATCCCTTGTGGACTACCGCCGTGGCGTACAAGATGCCCACTTCGGTGATAGCCGCGTGCATCGCCACCAGATCCGAATGATTCACTCGATAGTAAGCCCCCAGCGGCCTTTCGGCGGCATTGGCAGCACGCCTCTCATTGAGCCGTCCCGGCCTTCCTGGTGTGTACCGCCAACTCGAAGCAGAACACACGCCGTGCTTATGCCAGCCCTTTATCGCGCCCCTCGCACTCGAACCCTCATAATCCTCGCCTGCCCACTCGTCGTAACGGCGAGCCATCTCGTAAAGCATCCGCTGGCTAATTGGCGTCTCGTCTGGGAACGACTCGCGCTTTCTGAGCAAGTAGTTCCCAACAGTCGCCAAACCAAAACCAGTGCACGAGCCCTCCGCCTCCTGATCCAACACCGGAACCCCCACCTCTCGATAAGAGTCGACGTCGATCTGCTCAGGAACCTCGACCAGCGACGGGCTATACATTTGATCCCGAAAGTCAAGGCCGTCGGGTCGCGCATCGAACTTCCGAGTGCCCGTAAATCCCATTAGTACCACGCCCTATCTAGACAGAAGGCGGAGCAGCCCGCCCGAAAAGCAGGAACCGCGCTAACGCCCCAAGAATGTCGCGCCTCAACAGGACAATGTCAAACCTGCAGAGCAGGGATCCATAAGGACACTGCGATCTCAAATGTGAGACCGGCGAGGTTCGCTAAGAGGTGCTGAGGGGATTTGAACCTCTGACCCCTTGACTGCCAGACCAGCAAGACCAATTGCAGGCCAAGCCCTTGACGGCGGCACTGACATCGGCAGATAGTGATCGCACGAATGGCCGGTCCTCGGCCGCGTAGCTGATGAACAACATCCGTCCTCCCAACGGTGTGTGTTGCCGACTGTAGTCGGTGCCGTGGTTACTCAGTCCCGTCGAGGCGCAGGCACGACGGCTGCTTTGGTCTGAGTCACCACGGCGGGTTGAGGAGTCGGTTGACCGCTTGGTTGATTCTGTGTTGGGACTCAGTCCGCTTCAGCCGCTTCTGGAGGCCCCCGACACCCTCGGTTCCACATGTTTTCGCCAGGGTCCGGATCCCTGGGAATCTTGGGTAACGCTTCAGTGAAGTGGCCGGAGGCCGGATTCCTCTTTCCCTTCTCCTCCCGCCGGGGTCCCCGCCCTTCCCCCCGTCGCTCGGTTCCGTCCACTCGTTTCCGCATCTTCCGCACTGTTCGGATCAGCGTTTCATGCGGCGGCGCTTCAGGGAATCCGTTGGCCGACGGATTGATTCTCGGGACAGTGGTTTGGACGGTCGTGGAGGGGAGTACCCCTGTGAGAGGAGAAGGACGATTCGCTCTGCTCTCAAACCCATGTTTTGCCATGCGTGTTGACCCGCGTGACTGCGAATGTGCCCTTCCGGATTGTCTCAGCCGGCATCTCTGTCGAGATCGAACTCGGCCACCTTCGCCTCAGGTTCCCCAACCCCCTCACCGTTGGGGAAGGCGGCACAATGGCGCAGGTAGGGCTGTTCGAGGTTGAATCGCGACCACTCTGGCTCGGCCATGTTCCGCCCGGCCAGGTCGCAGGCAAGCTCTACCCACTTCTCCTCATCAGCTTCCCAGAGCCACACCACGTCGTCGTCTCCGGCAGTGGCGATGAGAGTTCCGTTCGGGTTTACCGCCAGCGAATTCACGTCGTTGGCGTGCCAGCCGAGGACACCGAGGAGCCGTTGCTCGGAGACATCCCACATGCGAATGCTCCAATCGTTGCTTACCGAGATCAGCGCAACCGACTGTCCGTCCCTTTCGAGAAATTCCATGTCGGAGATGAATTCGCTATGCCCGGTTAGATCCTCGCCAAGCTCTTCCTCGTCCTCGAGATCCCACAGCCCGATACGACGGTTGGCCTCGGCCCAGGCCAGAAGACGGCCATCGCCGCTGAACTCGACAGTCGTAACGAGATCTGGCGGCTCGAGGAGCACCGTCGCGACATCAGTCTCCGCCGTCCACAGGTGCAGACCGTCGTCGTCGGTCCACGCAATTTGTGAACCGTCCGGAGCGAAGCCGGGGACATGATCAGCAGTTTCGGATATCAAGTCGGGCTCCGCCGAACCCGGTGAGGCCAGGTCAGATCGATCCCACGAGTGCAGTCTTCCCGAATCGTCAATGGACAACAGGGCCGGTTCCGCACTGTCGTCGGGATTGAACACCAGCCCGGCCACCGGCACCTCGTGCGCTTGCCATCGGCCTCGTTCGGCACCCGCAGCGTCTATGAGGACGATCGCACCGCTGAGTGTTCCAACGGCAAATCCTGAGCCGTCCCGGGCGATGGCAAGGGCGGTCGCCTCGTCGTCATCGATCGGAAAGATCTCCACCTCCTCAGCCAGCGACGCATCGCCCGTCTCCGTAACGTCCCAGAAGGCAGCCAGCCCCTGGGCATCAACGGATACGAGTCGGGAGCCGTCATCGAGAAATGCCACGCCAAGGACGTCGTCACCATGTTGCGCCAACGCCGAACCGATTCGCGTGTTGGGGAACCTGTCCCACCAGATTACGTCACCGTCGAACCCCGCCGACATGACCCGTTCGCCATTGGGGCTAAGAGCTATCGCTGTGGCTTCGTCTCGGTGGCCGAGCAGCCGTGATGGATCGGCGAACGCCAGGCCGAAAGTGGTGTCCAGTTCCCAGACCTGGACGGTCCCGTCGAGATGTGCAGTGGCAACAAGCGGCATCTGGTCAGCCCGGGGGATAATCGAGATGTCGAGAGCTTCGGACCCCGGGTCTGGTTCGAAATCGGCCTCGGGGTCGAAGAACTCCGGATCAGCCTCCGATGGGAGGTAGTGAATGCCACCATCGGAGAGGGCTACGACCAGTGCCTCGCTTTCCGGAACAAACTGGATCGCATTGATGAGATCGTCGGTATCGAGGAGGTACTGAGGATCTGAGCCCACAATCCACCGCCAGACACCGCCTCGTGCGCCGGCCCATGCGACGCCGCGACCATCCGACGAAACCGCTACCACCTCTTCTTCTTCCGGAAGCGGCTCTTCCAGCTCGACCTGGTCGACGATGCTGCCGTCAACCGACCAGAGCACCATGAATGCGAAGTCGAATGTGACCACGAAATCGCCGTGGCGGCTCAGCGCCAATGCCACCGGGTCCACCGTGATCTCATCAAGCCGAGTCCCATCCACCGGGTCCCACGTTTCGACGACCCCGCTATCAGCCATCGTTCGCAACGCGGCTCCGTCGGCACTGAATGCGATCTTCCAAGCACCCGGAGCGGGTTCGATCGATACCGGATCCCCATCAGGGCGGCCAGAGGCGGCGTCGACCGGCCACACCCGGACCACACCATCTGCACCAATAACAGCAACACTGGATCCGTCCGGGCTCCAGGCGGCGTCAAGCAGTGTCGGGTCACCCTCGAGGCTGACCCTTTGCACGAAATTGGACGGCGTCGACAAGATCGAAAGGAGGGCAAGCCGGGCTTCCAAGGTCGGCTCGATACGGAGGCTTTCCAGCGCGAAAAGCGCTGCCTGATCCGGTTCGGTGACGACCTCTGCGACCGCCTCGCTTGCTGCAGCGCGGGAGTTGGCGAGTCTGGCCTGATCTTCGGCGGCTACCTGACGGTTGCGAGCGAAGATTGCCAGACCCCCAGCGATAATGGTGAGCACGGCGAGCCCCACCTGGAATGCCCGGCGCACCAGCACACCCCGCCGATACTGCCGCTGATCCTCCGATGCCAGCTCACCCGGGTCCTTTCCCTCGAGTGTGCCCACGATCTTGGCAATCTCGTCCCTGAAGTCCTTGTTGCGCAGGCTGAGGTGATCGGGGTCGCCCTTGAACGACCGAAGATCCTCGTAGAGGGGGACGGCATCTTCGCCGACGAGTCCCCGGAAGGTGTCGGACAGCGCCGTGGTGGCCTCCCAGTCGATTTGTTCCGCCTCGGCGTCGATGACGATCTCTCCGCCGGTCAGTGCGATGATCACTTTGTCCATCGATTTGTGCTCGTCCCAGTACTCGAGCTCGTCGTTGCACCAAGGGGAATCCGCCGCCTGAGGTGAGGCGAGCATGACGAGCCATTCCGATGAGGCGAGCTTCGCCTCGATGGTGTCCGACAGCGAGGAGCCCGCGGACATTGCCTTCTCGTCGAGCATGACTCGGCGGCCGCGGCGCTTGCGCCAGGGTTTGGCCAGCTTTTCCAGTGCCTCTTGAAACGGCGCGGCGAAGCCTTCCTCCGCACCGTGGTTGTACGAGATAAACGCCTTGTAGGCAGCCATGTCAGCCCACCGGCTCCGCCTCCACCCGAAGCCCGGCATCGTTCGACACCAGTGCGAGGTTTCCGTCGTCGCTGATGATCCAGCGATTCGAGTCTCGAAGGTCCTTGAGGTAGCCGGTCTCCTCCTCCATCACTTTGTCCTACACACCGCCTCGGCGGCCCGAGATGTCGGTAATCGAATCACTTGGCCCTTTCCCCTCGAGTCGTCGAATGGGTCCGCTTCGGCCCGGTATCCACCCTCCAGTCCGTAACTCGCGGTGTAATCGTTGCAGCCGCTGAATCCAGAAAGTGAGTTGGCATTGCCAAAGACAAGTGTGATCTCCGTGCCCGGCCAAACGTTGGTAAGGGAGCCCACGAGGCCGATATTGGCCACGTTCCAATGGATCCCCACCCGGTCGGGAGCGACCGAGGTGCTATACCTCGACATACGACACCAGTGAACAACACGCCGACTATCACAACCTAACCCACTCATTGGTCGTAGTGCTCGGCACAGGCTTCAGCGTTATTGACCGGACAGCCCGATTTGGAAATGTCATTGACGATGATGCCCACAACGATGACGACGACCACGGTCCAGAAGATGATGACTCCGACGGTCCCAAAAACCGTTTTGGTTTTCTCCTTGATTTTTTTTCTCAACGGAAGGTAACATCGCCACTCGCTGAGGTTAGGGAACGTCCACCAAGTCCGCTTATCAGCGATCGTGGCGTCACGAACGATGTTGGTCTCTTGGTCTTTAAGGTCGGCGTGCCGTCGGTGGCCGACGCTCTGCTGGTGGTCGTCGCCCGAGCTGTGGATCAATATCAGTCATTTCCCGGCCCCCGCCCCGGGTTTCGATTGGGAGATCGAACGTCAGCCTGAAGCCGGTGAGGTTTGCGCAGGGGTGCTGAGGC
>SMXW01000018.1 GCA_004356805.1 Acidobacteriota bacterium
CAAGATTCTCGATGCAACCCGTCGCTTGATCGCCGAAGCCGGACTCGAAGGCACCACCATCAAGGCAATCTGCGATCGAGCAGGCGTGCTTCCGGGCAGCTTCTACAACCTCTTCGACTCCAAGGAACAGGCCATCGTCACCGTTGTCCGAGAAGCGATCGAGGCAGTCGACCCCGATCCCGAGCATCTCGGCAAAGACACGCTCGCCGCACTGGTGGATGCCTACATCGTTTTCATGACGGAGCAGGCCGACCTTGCCGGTGTCTACATCGCCATCGCCGTCTCCGGGAGCCGCAACAACCCAGATCTGAGGGGACGTTTCCTACGACACCATGAGGGGCGGGTCGCTCGCTTCGCCGCGGCCATCGAAAGAGAGCACCCGAAAATGGAAACGGAAGAAAAGACCCGGCGGGCCGAGACGCTGGTTTCGGCGCTCAACGGGATAGCGCTTCACCGGGTCCTCGACCCGAACTTCGACGTCGCTGGACACAGCCGGGCCCTCCTCAACGGTGCCCTGACACCGCTCTGATGGAGTTCGGCGTACAAGTCAGGGGTGATTGGGACCACGTGCTCGAAGTGGCCAGATGGGCCGAGGAACGTGAGCTCGTCTCGATAGGGCTGCCAGACCACTACCTACAACGTGGCGACAACCTCAACGAACCGGCATGGGACCACCTGATTCATTTCGCCGGTCTGGCCCGGGAGACCAACCTCGAACTGGTCTCGCTGGTTTCTCCGGTCACGTTCCGACATCCGGGAGTCATCTACAAGATGGCTGTGACCCTCGACGAGATCTCCGGTGGACGATTCACACTTGGTCTCGGTGCCGGGTGGATGGACGAGGAATTTGAGGCCTTTGGGCTCCCCTACCCCGAGCTCAAGGTGCGGATAGAGATGCTGGAGGAGGCGATGGCGTACATGCGTGCGGCGATCACACCAGGGGACAACGGGTTCCAAGGACATCACTATCAGCTGGCAGACTTCGACCCCCACCCACGTCCGGCCAACCTGCGTCTCATGATCGGAGGCGCCGGACGTCCCAAGGGCCGTCGCATCGTCGCCCTGTACTGCGATGAGTACAACCTCTACGCCCGCAAGCCTGAGGTGTATCGGGAGGTTTGGGAGGCAACCCGGGCCGAAGCCACCGAGGCGGGTCGCGATCCGGACTCGATATTCTGGACCTCCGCCGGTCCGGCCCTCGCGGCCAAGAAGGATGTGGACTATCGCCGGCTTCTCCAAGAAATGGCCGACCGAACCGGCCAATCCACTGAGAAGATCGAGAAGGTCTACGAGGAGCGAGGTTACCCCCACGGACCGGGCTCAAAAGCAGCCGAGATGGTGGCGGCGCTGGGTGAGGCGGGCTGCCAGCGCTACTTCCCGCAAATCTTCTCCGACAACATGGCCGACTTCGACATCAATCTCGACGCCTACCGGGGCTAGGGTCGGGAAAACACGCTCTGTGAAGGTTTGCCCGGCATCTACCCGCGCAGATCTTCACAAAGACATCTCCAGGAGTCTTTTTGAAGTTCTCGATCATGACCGAGCCCCATCTCGGTGGCACCTACGACCAACAACTCGAGGTAGCGCGATGGGCGGAAGCCGAAGGCCTGGTTTCTTTCGCACGCTGCGACCACTACCTATCCGGCGACGATCCCACACCTGACGCCACCGACGCCTTTGCAGTCCTCGCCGGTCTGGCGCGGGACACGACCGACATCCGGCTCTGTGTCCTCGTCTCCCCCGTCACGTTTCGTCACCCCGCGGTCATTGCCAAGAACGCCGTCACCATCGACCAGATGTCCGGTGGCCGGTTCGATCTCGGCGTCGGAACCGGTTGGATGGAACTGGAGCACGTCAACCTGGGGCTTCCCTTCCCCGACTGGAAGGAGCGCTGGATCAGATTCGAGGACGCCCTCAACTATCTCGACGCCGCCTTTGGCGAAGGTCACGGAAGCTACGAAGGCGTCTTCTACAGTCTCGACGCCGACGTCAAGCCCAAGCCAACCGGTATGCGGCTTGTCCTCGGCGGCAGCGGCCCCAAGCGCACACCAAGGCTCGCTGGTGCCAGAGCCGATGAGTACAACTTCTTCATCTGCCCTCCCGTCGAGGCAAAGGCCAAGATCGAAGTAATGCGGGCTGCGGCCGACGGCCGCAGAGTGGAGGCAACGGTAATGGGTGGCGCCATGGTGGGACGTACCCAAGCCGAGTATCAGGAGCGGCTCGCCAAGTCGGCGGCCAAGAGAGATATTCAGCCAAAAGAGCTCGAGGAGCGCTACGCGAACAATGGCTTCCCCGTAGGAACACCGGACCGTGTCGCCGAAACGGTCGCCGCGCTGGAGGAGGCCGGAGTGGAACGCATCTACGTCCAGTGGCTCGACCTCGACGACCTCGACACCATGAAAGAGACAGTCGACATCGTCCGTGGCGGCTGACCTACCGGAAGCAAGCCGCAGGCTGCTGGAAGCTGTCCCGGGGCTCGATACCGAGATTCGGTTCTTCCCCGACGGCACCAAGACCGCTGCCGACGCGGCCAAGGCAATCGGGTGTCCGGTGTCGGCGATCGTCAAGTCCCTGGTCTTCGTGGTGATAACCGGCGAAAAGGAGGAGTCGGTAGTGGCTCTGGTCCCCGGCGACTTACTTCTCGACACCGACAAGCTGGCCAACGTGGCCGGCGCCGACCACTCCCGGAAGGCCTCGCTCGACGAGGTGCGTCAAGCGACCGGCTATGCCGCGGGAGGCACTCCCCCTTTTGGACACGCCAATACTCTTCGCGTTTTCGCCGATGAGTCGCTTACCCGCAACGACCCGGTGTGGGCTGCGGGCGGCACACCGACCACCGTCTTCCCCATCTCGGTCGCCGACCTCGACCTGCTGGCCAGCCCGATTTGGGCCGACATATCGCGTTACTGATGCATGGCGAGTCGCATATGATCCTTTGGCCGCGTAGAAAGAAACTCCACTGGCATTTCTCCTATCCCGATAGTGGAAATACCATTACACCGTGACTCAGACCACTCCCATCCTCCAGATCGAGAACCTGCACGCCTCACCGTTGCACGGCTCGGCCAGTGACGTCGAAATCCTCAAAGGCGTCAACCTGACCATCAATCCGGGCGAAATCCACGCCCTCATGGGCCCCAACGGCTCGGGCAAGTCGACCCTTGCCTCCGTCCTCATGGGAAACCCCGTCTACCGGGTGACAGAGGGCCGCATCCTCTACAAGGGCGAAGACATCACCAAGGCTCTTCCCACCGACCGTGGCGCCGCCGGTATGTTCCTTGCTTTTCAGCATCCCGAATCCATCCCTGGCGTGTCGGTGATCCAATTCCTTCGCCAGGCGCTCTCCAATCGAACCGGTGTCAACCTCACCGTCCTCGAACTGCGTCTCAAGGTGATGGATGCGATGAAGGAGCTGGGGATGGAGTCGTCCTTCGCCGACCGCTACCTCAACGAGGGCTTTTCCGGTGGAGAGCGCAAGCGCAACGAGGTGCTTCAAATGGCGGTGCTCGAGCCAGAGCTCGCGATCTTGGACGAGACCGACTCCGGCCTTGACATCGATGCCCTTCGCATCGTGGCCGACGGCATCAACAAGCTCACCAGCCCCGACCGCGGATTTCTGATCATCACTCATTACCAGCGGCTGCTCGACTACGTCACCCCGCACCACGTCCACATCTTCATGGACGGTAGGGTCCTCGAGAGCGGCGGTCCGGAGCTGGCCATCAAGCTCGAGGAAGAGGGATACGATTCGTTCCGTGCGGTGTTGACATAGTGCGCTCGTGACCGATCTCTCATACCTGAAAGCAGACTTCCCGATCCTCGACAACGGGGTGCATTTCCTCGATTCGGGAGCCTCCTCGCAGAAGCCGATACCCGTTCTCGAAGCGATGGATCGCTTCGCTCGCACCTCCTACGCCAATGTTCACAGGGGTGCCTACAAGCTCTCCGTCGCGTCCACCGAGGCCTACGAGGCAGCCCGGCGACGAGTCGCCGATTTCATCGGAGCGACCGACGAGCGGGAGGTCATCTTCACCCGCGGGGCGACAACATCGCTGAACACTGTTGCCTTCGGCTGGGGGTTGGAGAATCTTACCGAGGGAGATCGAATCCTGGCTACCGAGATGGAGCACCACGCCAATCTGGTGCCGTGGCAGATGGTGGCCAAACGAACGGGCGCCACCCTGGACCATGTCCCCATCACCGATGATGGGCGTCTCGACATGGCCGTCCTCGAGTCGAAACTGGGACCGGACGTGAAGGTTGTCACCGTGACCGGAATGTCGAATGTCCTCGGCACGATTCCCGATGTCCCTCGCATCGCCGAGCTTGCCCATCGGCACGGGGCAAGAATGGTCGTCGACGCAGCCCAACTGGTACCGCACACGTCTGTCGATGTGAATCAACTTGGCGCGGACTTCGTCGCCTTCTCGTCACACAAGATGCTGGGACCGACGGGCATCGGGGTTCTCTGGGGGCGTATGGACGCTCTGGAGGAAACTGAGCCTTTCGAAGGTGGGGGCGAAATGATTTCCGACGTCACCCTTCACGATGCGACCTGGGCCGACATCCCCCATCGTTTCGAGGCAGGCACTCCACCCATCATCGAGGCTGTGGGACTTCATGCCGCTATCGACTATCTCGACTCGATTGGCATGGACAAGATCTTCGAGCACGACCAGGAGTTGACCGCCATTGCCCTGGAGCGGCTTGTCGACGTGCCCGGCATTGCCATCCAGGGACCGACCGACATGAAGGACCGCGGAGGTGTGGTCTCGATGACAATGGAGGGTGTGCATGCCCACGATCTGGCCACCATCCTCGACGAGCAGAATGTGGCAGTGCGGGCCGGCCATCACTGCGCCAAGCCTCTGATGCGGAGTCTCGGTGTGACTGCCACCGCCAGAGCCAGCTTCTACGTCTACAACGAAGAGGCTGACATCGACGCCCTCGTCAGTGGTCTCCGCCGTGCGGGTGAGATCTTCGGGGTGAATTGATGGGACTCGAGGAGCTTTATCGAGAAGTCATTCTCGACCACTACCGGAACCCACGTAACCAGGGGCACCTCGAGCACCCTCAGGCATCAGCCCAGGGTGTCAATCCACTATGCGGTGATGAGATCACGATCGAGGTCTCCTTCGACGGCGACAAGGTTTCGGAAGTGGCCGTCGACGGGCAGGGCTGCTCGATAAGCCAATCGTCGGCATCAATGATGACCGAAGCGATCAAAGGTAAGTCCCGCAAGGAGATCAACAAGCTCGTCGGCCGCTTCCGCCAGATGATGTCACTCGACGAGGGCGACGACCTCGGGCTCGATCCGGAGAGACCCGGTGCGGTCTTGGGCGACATCGAGGCCCTTCAGGGAGTCCGTCAGTACCCGGTTCGGATCAAGTGCGCCAGTCTCGGCTGGAACACGCTGCTGGAGGCGTTGGACGCCTAGCAGCCCGCTGAGCAATGCATGTCACCCATCTCGACGACCAGTCATCACCACTCGCGGTGTCCTCGGCTTCACCATTCCGCCACCAGGAGTGGCGAAACCTTGTCCTTGCGACTGGCGCGCCTGCCCGCCGATTCGACCAACGGCATTAATCAGCAGACTCCTAGCGAAGGCCGCCCTCTGTCATCTTCTTGATGTCGAGGGCATCGTCTAATTCGTCCCCGGTCATCAGACCGGCTTCGAGCACGAGGTCCCTCACCGACCGACCGGTAGCCACCGCCTCCTTGGCGATCTTGGCACCGTTGTCATATCCAATGTGCGGGTTGAGGGCCGTGACGATGATGGCGTTCTTCTCGACCAGCTCCTGAGCTCGCTTCTCGTTCGCCTCCAGTCCATCAACGCAGCGTTCCCGGAATGCGTCGCATCCATTGGCGAGAATGCCCGCCGACTCCAAGAGGTTGTGGGCGATCATCGGCATCATCACGTTGAGTTCGAAGTTGCCGTTGGCGCCACCCCAGGCGATAGCCACATCGTTACCGATAACCTGGGCAGCAACCTGCATCATCATCTCTGACATGACCGGGTTGACCTTGCCCGGCATGATCGAAGACCCCGGTTGGAGTGACGGGATTTTGATCTCCGAGATCCCCGACGTTGGGCCCGACCCGAGAAAGCGGATGTCGTTGGCAATCTTGAATAGGGACACCGCCACCGTCCGCAGCGCGCCGGATGCACTCACCGTGGCGTCCTTGGCCCCCTGAGCCTCGAAATGGTCGTCCGCCTCTCGGAGTGAGTAGCCGGTGCGTTCGGCCATGAGCGCGATCACCGCAGCGGCAAACCCGTCGGGAGCGTTGATCCCTGTCCCCACAGCCGTGCCGCCTAGTGCCAGCTCTTCCAACTCGGGGAGGACCGCTTCCACTCGCTGGGCCCCTTTGCGCACCTGGGCCGCGTAGCCGCCAAACTCCTGCCCGAGAGTCACCGGTGTTGCGTCCATGAGATGAGTGCGGCCCGACTTCACCACGTCCGAGAACTCGTCTGACTTGGCTTCGAGTGAGGCAGCGAGACGATCGAGAGCCGGTAGAAGACCCTCTCTCAATGCGGCAACAGCAGAGACGTGGATAGCCGTCGGGATCACATCATTGGAGGACTGGCCAAAATTGACGTCGTCGTTGGGATGGACCCTGGTGTCACCGAGGACCTCTGTTGCCCGGGTGGCGATCACCTCGTTGGCGTTGGTGTTGGTTGAAGTTCCGGAACCGGTCTGGAAGATGTCGAGAACGAACTGATCATCGAAATCACCAGCCATCACCTGGTCAGCGGCCTTTCGGATCGCCTCCGAGACAGCCGGGCTCTTGAAATCCATCTCTCCGGCAACCGTTCCGGCGGAGCCCTTGACCAGACCCAACGCCCAGATGAACCGTCTTCCAAACCGATGATTTGAGATCGGGAAGTTGTCTACGGCTCGCTGGGTGGACGCCCCGTACATCGCGTCGGCCGGGACTTTGACTTCTCCCATCGAGTCCTTCTCGATGCGGTACTTCACTCTTGTTCCTCCTGAGACCTGGTTGCACCTGACGCTAGCCCTTGACTAGCCATCAAAAACCCCTTCTGTGAACGGTTTTGTGGGGCTAACCCCCAATTCGGTTCACAGAACGGTATTCAGACGTCGAAGGGGGTGTCGGTGAAGAAGTCGGCGGGCTTACGCATCGGGCCGTCGTCGACAACCTTCTCGATGCCGAGCCGCTTGCGAAGCCCTTCGTAGCCATCACTCTCCAACTCATCGGCGAGCTCGCTGCCGCCGCGGTCGACGATACGGCCGTCGATCATCACATGGATGCGGTCCGGTGAGAGATAACGGAGGATCCGGCTGTAGTGAGTGATCATCACCACGCCCAGTTCGGGTGATCTCATCTCTTCCACGGCTTCGGAGACTTGCTTGACGGCGTCGATGTCCAGACCGGAGTCGACCTCGTCGAGAAGGGCGACCTTGGGACGAAGAACGGCCATCTGGAAGATCTCCGACCTCTTCTTCTCACCACCGGAGAGATCACCGTTGACCGACCGATCGAGGAATGGCACCATTCCGAACCTCTCGCTCTCGGTTTCGATCCGAGCGGCAGCCTCGGCAGCGTCGATGCCCTTCTCCTCGGCGGCCTCCATCATGAACTCCCGAAGCCTGACACCCGCCACCTGTGTCGGGTACTGAAAGCTCAGCAGCAACCCAAGCCGAGCACGCTCATCGACATCAAGCGAGAAGAGGTCGTCGCCTGCGAGTGACGCCGAGCCCCTCACCTGGTAGCCCGACTTACCGGTCAGAACATGACAAAAAGTCGATTTGCCTGACCCGTTCGGGCCCATGATTGCGTGGATCTCACCAAACGGAACCTCCAGGGAAAACCCGTCGAGAATCTGTTTGTTGTCGATTGCGACGGAGAGATCCGAAACCAGAAGAGCGGTGCTCATTGGTCCTCCAGGGAGAGAAAAACGATGCCGTCTTCCACCGAGACTTCATAGGAAGGTACCGGAGTCGTCGCTGGAAGCGATGACGGAAAACCTGTTTCGAGATCGAACTCGGATCCATGACGGGGACACTCCACGGAACCATCGAAGACCTCACCCTCAGCCAGAGATGCCTCGGCGTGGGAACAGACGTCGCCTATGGCGTAGACGTGGTCACCGACTCGGAACATTGCGATGCGATGGTCCCCCACCTTCACCCGGACGCCCCGGTCCCGAGGCAGCTTGTCGAGGGGGGTGATCTCAACCTTCATGCCACTCGCCCCTCCTTCTGAGCCTGGACAAAACGACGGAAGACCTCTTCGGAGACAGGCGCCTCCAGCCCCTCTATCGGGAGCCGGTCAATGACTTCCTGAAAGAAGCCTTTGATCAGAAGACGCTCGGACCGCTCCTTGGAAAGTCCGCGGCTTTGCAGGTAGTAGAGGTCGTCGTCTTGAAGGGGCCCCACAGATGAGGCGTGACCGCAAATGACGTCGTCGCAGAGGATTTCGAGGTTGGGAACCGAATGCGCCTTCCCATTCTCCGACAGCACGAGGTTGCGATTGGTTTCGAAGGTCGAGGTTCGACGAGCATCCTTCTCTATGCGAAGCAAGCCAGTGAACACACTCTGGGCATCGTCCTCAACAGCGCCTTTGAGGAACACGTCGGACGACGTATTGCGGCCGCTGTGGTTGATCACTATTCGGTAGTCGAGGGTCTGTGAGCCCTCGCCGAAATAGAGACCGACCAGCTCGGACGATGCGCCGTCACCTTCGAGACTCACACCGAGGTCAAGCCTGCCCAGCTTGGCTCCCAGCCCAACCTCACCTAGACGTCCGGTGGCATCACGTCCCAGAGTCATCCGCTCGTGGACAACGTTGGTAGCGGCATGATCGAGGTTCTGGACAGACATGAAACGCAGTCGGCCCCCGTCGACCACCTGGAGATCGATCTCGGGAACCATCAGCAACTCGACCCCGTCGGCGCTGCGATAGACCACAAGGACCTGGGCCTCGGCATTCTCACCAACCGCTACCGAGATATGTGGAAAGGAAGCCGAGCCCGGAGTGACTCCTTGGACCTCGATGACTAGAGGAGCGTCCATTACCTGGTTGGAAACGACATCGACAAACACTGCATCGTTGGCAAATGCACCATGGGCCGCCGCCAGCTTGTTGTGATCGACGGCTACCACGGAGAACTCCCGCTCATCGGATTCGAGATCACGAAGTGTCGAAATCGAGGCACTTGATGAATTCACCTCGAGAACCTGTCCATCGACGATCAGAACATGGCCTGAGTTGTTGGTCAGCGAGGCCAGGAACGGCCCATCGGACAATGGCTCGCCAGGGTCTTCTATCTGGGCAAGCCCGGCGAACGGCAGGTCATAGTCGACGTATCGCCAGTCTTCCTCAGAGCCGGTCGGCTCGTCCAGAGATTCGAAGACCTCGAGAGCAGAATCCATCTGCGACGCCCGCCATGACGGCACGTTGGACTTCGAATTGGCATGGTTTGCGGCGTCAAACGCGGTCAAGAGGAGGCACTCCGAAAGGGACGGTGGGATGGTATTTCACCTATCGGGATAGTGCGAATCACTCGGCAGGCCGGAGAGCGTCGGTGGTGACCATCGACGACTCGTTCCAAAGCATCCAACCGAGACCGAATTCCTCGGCCGAGGTGATCTGCGCCTTCACCTGCGATGGGCCGTAGCCAAAGTCCTGGAGCCACGGGCGCACCACCACATTTCTGGGAAGTCGTTCCATGCCGTCCTCCAGGGCACGGCGAACCACCTGTCCCGGATAATCGTTTGGCACCTCATAACCGAACCAATTCTTTTCGTAGTGGGACGGGTAAACCATTGGCGATATCACATCGACAATCTGGGCGACGTCCTCCCAACGCTGACCGATGAACCCGTCCGAAACGTCGGTGGTGAGAAAACCGAAAACGTCGGCGCCCACCGTGCAACCCATCGGGTGGAGAAGGTCGACGGCTTCCTTCAAGAAGGCGGGTATGGTCGACAAACGCACTTGTTCGTCGATCACGAAGTCGTATCGGGCAGATTCACTGAGGATGTCGGGAAACCTGACGTAGTCGAACTGGATTTCGTCGACTCCCATCGAACAGGCCTCGACGGCTAGATCGAGTCCATATTGTCTGGCCTCCGGATCTGTTGGGTCGAGGAAATACTGACCTCCGACTCTGAATGGTGCGTTGGTCGCCAAGTCCCACACCGCCATTGACGGCTTGTTCCAGGCAGCAATC
>SMXW01000019.1 GCA_004356805.1 Acidobacteriota bacterium
GCTGATGGTGATGCCGGACCTGGATATGCCGGGGATCAGAGCGAAGGCCTGGGCGATTCCGATGACGACAGCATCGGGAACCCGTCCGTCCATCAATCCTCGAGTCCCGGTGGCCAGCCGCTGCCCGATGACGAGAATCACACCGGTCGCCACAAGAGCCCAGCCGACATTCGAGACGGTGTCCTGGAACGAGTCGAGGCTGTCTCTCAGTGGGAGCCCAATGAGGGCAGGAATGGTGCCGATGCCGACCAACAGAGCGATCTTGCGGCCCTCGGGCTCGGTGCGAAGCCTGAGAACCTTCATCACATCCTCCCGGAAGTAGACGAGGACCGCGAGCAGCGTTCCCAGATGAAGGACGGCCGTGACGGCAAGACTGGGAGGCGCGATGTCCATACCGATCTCTGCGAGGAAGGCAGGGATGATCACAAGGTGTCCTGAGGATGAGACCGGGAGGAATTCGGTGAGACCCTGGATCAGACCCCAGATGATCGCGGAGAGCACATCGGGGACGGTAGTGCTCAGCCGGTGGAGACAAGTACCGCGATTCGCGAGTCTGCAGCCGCGATGGCGACCTCACTAGCCGATGACGGGGCCACCGCAATGCCGCCACTTGCTGCGGCGAAAGGATCGTCGGGGACCGAAAATGCGATTACACCTTCGACCACCTTGCCGGTGTCGAGCAGAACGATCTTGACCCGGTCACCGGTTCGGGCAATCGCCGGCACGTCCACGGAAACAACCCACCAGCCGGCAGGAATTACCGAATTGCCGTGTCCGACATCGGAAACGAGAATCGGCTCGCCTTTTTCGATTGCCTGGGCTGCCACCCCGTCGGGGTGGACCTGATCCAACAGACCGGACGGAATGCGTCGGGTCTCGGTGTTGAGGGAGGTGAGCTCTTCTCCAGCGGCGATCGCTTCGATGGCAAACGGATGGTCGACGAGGGGGTCTGGTCCGAACTCGAGCCAGATGGCGACGGCGACGAGGAGTCCGGCGGCGACCCATCTTCCAAACGGTGGTGGCTGTAGCCACAACATGTCTCGAACGTACGGGGCCGGCGCCCGCGGTAGAAGGGAGTCGTTGAGCTAGGAGTCTTTGGAAGCCGAAGAACTCGTTTTGGGCTTCGACTGGGATTTCGACTTGGACTCAGAGGATGTCTTGGTCGAGGTGTCCGACTTCTCCGATGGCTTCGGAGAGCCAGAAGACCTGTTTCCCGTGGCGTAGAACCCGGGACCTTTGAAGACGATTCCTCGGGCATGAAAGACTTTCTTCAGCTCGCCGCCACACTCGTCGTGCTTCTTCAGGGGTTTGTCCGAGAACGACTGGAAGATCTCGATGTTCTCGCCGCATTCTCTACAGGCGTATTCGTATGTTGGCATGGGTGAGTCTGACCGACTTGGAAGGGGTGGAGTCAGTCAAGTGTAGAACCTGATCCCAAGGTCTTCCATTCCCCCGTGAGCCAATATGATCGTCCCATGACGATCGCCATTGCCCTGGTCGGTGCCTATGTGGTGGGAAGCATCGACTTTGCAGTGATCATCGCCCGAATGCATGGGGTCGACATCCATGAGATCGGCAGCGGCAATCCCGGCACCTCCAATGTCCTGCGGACCCTTGGCCGACTACCGGCTGCGATGGTGCTGATCGGGGACACGATGAAAGGCGTGATCGGCGCCTCCATGGGTGCCATTGCCGGCGGACTCGTTTCGGCCACCACCCCAAGCGAGCTCTCGCAGTGGGCGTTCGCTGCCGGCTTCGCCGCTGTGGTGGGTCACTGCTACCCCATCTTCCACAAGTTCAAAGGAGGAAAGGGTGTGGCTACCGGTTTCGGCGTCGTGATCTTCACCGTATGGCAGGTGGCCCTGGTCGCTCTCCTCGTGTGGGTTGTCCTGGCGAGATTCACCAAGGTTGCCTCGATCTCCTCGCTCATAGTGGTCGTATTGGCGATCCCGCTGGCCATCTGGCAAGGGGTCACCGGGCTGAGCCTCATGTGGATGGTGCTGACGGTCGTCCTCATCGTTTGGCGGCACAGGGCCAACATCGGGAGGATGCTCGAAGGAATCGAAGAGAGGGTTCCGACGTGAGCATCGATGTTGCCGTCATCCCGGCGGCTGGACGCGGAACGAGAATGCGCCCTGCAACCCGGGTGGTCCCCAAGGCGCTGCTCACCGTCATCGACCGACCGGCGGTTCAATACGCAGTCGAGGAGGCTGCAAGGGCAGGTGCCAAGGAGGCCGTCGTCGTGGTGGACGCCGATGCCGGAAACCTGGTAGCTCAGCATTTCAGTCTCGGCGGGGTTCTTCCCGGTCTCGAGGACATCCAGATTCGACCCATCGTTCAGGAGGAGGCGCTAGGCCTCGGCGACGCCGTGCGGGAGGCTGCTCACATAGTGGGCGATCGATCCTTCTTCTGCCTCCTCGCCGACAACATCGTTCGACCCGGACACGACGTCCTTCCGTCTCTCGGCTCCGGCAGCCGCGACGGTGCGGTATCGGTGATGTGTCTCCGCGAGCTCACTGATGAATTCCTCTCCAGGTACGGAGTGGTGATTCCCGACTCGGATGTCGTGGATGGCTATCTCGACCTTGCCGGAGCGGTTGAGAAGCCAGGCGTCGAGGCGGCTCCATCCCGGTTCGGGCTTGTCGGTCGCTATCTCTTCACGCCAGAGGTGTTTTCCATCCTGGAGCAGACTTCGCCAGGAGTAGGTGGCGAGATCCAACTCACCGATGCCATTCAGGAGCTCGGAGAGCGGGGGCAGCTACGCGGCTACGTCGCGGGTGAGAGCCTCCTCGATGTCGGGACTCCCAAGGGTCTGCTCAGAGCTTCATATGAGTTGGGTCTCGATCGCTATGGCCCTGAGTTGTTCGGGTAGATGCAGTGAGATCGCTGAAAGCCGTTCGCGCTGAAGTGCTGAAATCGATGAGACGGCTCGGCACCGAGACGATCCCGTTTGACGAGGGCGTCGGGCGGGTCCTGGCTGAGGCCATCGTCTCCAGTGAAGACGTGCCCCATTTTGCCAACTCGGCCATGGACGGCTTCGCGGTCCGTGCCACCGATGTCTCCGAGCCCGACGCTGTTCTCGAGGTGCTTGCTGACTTACCTGCCGGTCAGGTGGCCTCGGTCTCGATGAGTGACGGTCAGGCCATCCGAATCATGACTGGTGCTCCGATGCCGGACGGTGCTGACACTGTCGTACGTGTCGAGGACACGGCTGCCGAGGGCGACAAAGTGAGGATTCATACGGTGGTCGAAGAAGGTACGTATGTGCGCGAGGCAGGTGGCGATGTCCGCGCTGGCCAGGTTGTGTTTGATTCCGGATTGCGCATGGGTCCGATACATGTGGGTGTTCTGGCCACATTGGGCCTGGTGGAGCCGGTCGTATCCCGACGTCCCCGGGTAGGGGTGATGTCAACCGGCAACGAACTCCAGCCACCGGCCACTCAGGACTTGGCTCCGGGGATGATCCGTGACTCCAACAGGCCAATGCTGGTGGGTCTTCTCGAGGATGCCGGCGCGGAGGTGATCGACTATGGCCGGATAGGGGATGATGCCGACGAACTCCGCGCCGCCCTGGGCCGAGCTGCAGTCGAAACCGACGCGATAGTCACCACCGGCGGTGTCTCCATGGGTGATTACGACGTGACGAAGCTCGTCTTACGCGAGGAAGCAGGAGTCGACTTCATCAAGGTCGCCATGAAGCCCGGGAAGCCCCTCGCCTTCGGACGGCTGGGAGGTGCACCGTTCTTCGGACTTCCGGGCAACCCTGTGTCGGTGGTTGTCTCTTTCGAGCAATTTGTCAGGCCTGCCCTGCTAACCATGCAGGGAGCCAGTGCCGTACTCAGACCGCAAATGACAGTTGCCGCCGGTGAGAGACTGGTGACCGATCCGGCAAAGACCGTTTTCCTCCGGGTCAGGTTGGAAGGTGACGGCGCCGCCCTCCGGGCGACACAGGCCGGTGGTCAGGCCTCAAACATCCTTTCTGTGGCCGCGGTTGCCGACGCCTTTGCGGTTGTGCCGATAGGAGTGGAGACGATTGACGAGGGGGAGCCCGTGCTGATAGAACTGTTCCGAAGCCCCGAGACCAGGGAGCATCGTCATGACGTCTGACCAGGAATTCACCCATCTCAACGAGGCCGGTGAGGTGCACATGGTGGATGTGAGCGGCAAGGAGATCACCGATAGGGTCGCCGTGGCCGAAGGGTATGTCGTCATGTCTCCCCACCTGGCGGCGCGGTTCTTCTCGGGCGACCTGCCAAAGGGCGACGCGGCTGCCGTCGCGCGTGTGGCGGGGATCGCGGGGGCAAAAAGGACCGCAGACTTGATACCACTCTGTCACCCGATTCCGCTGACCGGTGCCGAGGTCACGCTGGAGTCGGTTGGGCATGGCATCCGGATCACAGCTACCGTTTCAACGACAGGCCAGACCGGGGTCGAGATGGAAGCGATGATGGCTGTCTCGACTGCTGCCCTCACCATCTACGACATGATCAAAGGTGTCGAGCGCGGCGTGACGATCGAGTCGATCCGCCTTCTCCGAAAAACCGGAGGCAGGTCGGGCGAGTGGCAGAGGTCGAAGGTCGTTGATTGATGGTGGGCAACCTTATTACGCTCGACATCGGACGGAGTAAGCACAGGACATGGAAACAAGCGTCATAGTCGGTTTGCTTGTTATTGCAGCCGTGTGGAGCGTCTATCTGCTCCCAGTTGTTTTCAGCGACCGCCGTGAGGGGTCCATCAACTCCACCGAGGAGTTCGACCGCTGGTCTCACAGCATGGCGGATGTCCAGAGACACACCGCAGCCGACCTTGCTACCAGCAATCGAGGTGTTGTCCGCTTACGACGTCGCCGCACACTTGTCAGTCTGATAGGGCTCACGATCGTGAGTCTCGGCTTCGCCTGGTATGCGAGTTCGTTGGCCTGGCTTCTCGTCGGACTGTTTTTCGTTTCGCTTGTCGGCCTGTATATGGCGGTTCTCACCCAAATGACACAGCGGCGGGCGGCCCGTCTCAAAGTGACCCATGTGGCCGAGCGCTCGGACGAGTTGGAAGAACCTCAGATCCGGGTCATCAGCAGTTGAATCCCGACTCGATCGACAAGATCCGTTCTGTTCTCGACGCTCGATTTGCTGCACGGGAGAAGGGCATCATCGGTTCGCGAAAGGTCATCCGGGCTTCGGCCAACGGAATCCGGGCCTTGCACCGAGGTGAATGGGACAAGGCGGCGGGTCTGATAGGAGAAGCCGGCGCGCTGCTCGATGAGATCAACCACACGTCGGCGGACCACTCGGAGATCAGACACGCAGGGTTCGTTTCCGATGCCGCCAAGGAGTACGCCGAAGCACGGATTACCGAGGCGATCTTCAAGAATGAGCTTGTGCCCACATTTGAGGATCTGGGGATCGACCCCGTTCCCTACCTCCACGGTTTGGGCGAAGCAGTGGGGGAGATGCGACGCCACATGCTCGACCTGCTCCGCGACGAGAAGATCACCGAAGCCGAGGAGACACTCGCGGAGATGGACGACATTGTCGACATGCTCGCTGCGTTCGACTACCCGGATGGCATGACCAGGAGTCTTCGCCGCACCACCGACGTCTCCCGATCGCTTGTCGAGCGCTCCCGCTCCGACCTGACCGTAACAGTGGTCCAGGAACGTCTTCGAGAAGACCTCCGCAAATAGCTGCCGTTTGTTCCGAACCCCGGGTGCCGAGTAGCAGGTTCGTTACTCACGCTGTCAAGAAGGCACGATCTGGCCGATCGTGGGGCGACCGGTAGAATTCTCGTTCCCGCAAGGGGCTGTAGCTCAGCCTGGCAGAGCACCTCGTTCGCAACGAGGGGGTCAGGGGTTCAAATCCCCTCAGCTCCACCCAGATAAGCCTTATGGTTAAAGAGAAATTCGGCGATGCTGTTGTCTGCAAGCGTAGCGCGCCTGTGTCGTCGCGACTACATACGACCACGACAGACCACCCCAGACCGAATGCGTACATGAAACCTTCCTATCCAACGAGCGGGTCACAAGTTCGATCCCTCGACTCGTCTGAGGAAAGGCAAGTCTCACAAGGCGAAAACCGCGACTGCGCCACTTCGTTACAGGCGTCGCATCCAATTCGCGACCACATCAGAGTGCTGCCCGGGCGTCGGCGGGGGTCTCGATCCCGTCTAGGCGGTGAAGCCCACCCCAGTCCTGTCCACAACCCGCCGGCCCCTTTGATATGCCTTCAA